>JAGXLR010000008.1:8209-38198 GCA_018334555.1 Desulfobacterales bacterium | reverse complement strand
GTTTCTCGGAATGACAGCAGCGGAAGCTTCTAAGATAATATTAAATATTGTCGAGTTCCTTGGAAGTGTTCCCCCCGGGCCGAGGCCCGGGACCGAGCTTAAAAGTAACTTCTGTTACGAGGTAAAGGCACTGAGGCACTGAGACGATTCATCCAATTTTGTCATTTCGAGCGGCAGCGAGAAATCTTTAACAAACAAGATTCCTCGTCGCTTTCGCTCGTCGGCATGACAGAGAGCTAAGCTTCTGGAATATTAATATATATTTTCAAGTTACTTAGAAGTCCAATATCTGTGTGGCGCTTCCGTCCCTCGGAATTTCACGTACAGCTAAGTACGCTGCATTCCTCGGGATTTTGCGCGCCTTGATCCTGAACTTTTTACTTTGCCACCCTAAAATTAATTTTTTACGGGATTGTCAAGACTTGAAACGTTAAAAATTTATTTGCCCGAGTATTGACAAATCAATTTTTTTTATATTAAATAATTTTTTTTTCTTGTAATGTCGCTTGGCTTTTTAACGCAAGGGCGTATTTAATACAAAAGGGATGGAGTTTTAATCGGGTAAAAATGTTCTGGGGTTTGGTGCTAATTATATAATTTAACAGTATTCGGTTGATCAAAAGGAGGTTAACATTGGGCTTTGAAATCGAGAAAGAAAAATATGCAGGCAGCATAAAGCCGATTACGATCGGCAAGGGTGAGAAGGCTGTTACTGTCGGCGGCAACACCTGCCTCCCTTTTTATTTGTTTGAAGGCGATATGCCCAACAAACCCAAAATTGCAATGGAGGTTTGGGACATGGTGCCTGATGAATGGCCGGAGGCGGCAACAGAGCCTTTTAAGGACGTGCTGTCCGACCCGGCGGCATGGGCCAAAAAATGCGTAGAGGAATACGGGGCTGATATCATCGTGCTTCAGCTGAAAAGTACGGATCCCAATGACAAGGATGCCACTCCTGAAGAAGTCGTCAAAACGGTAAAGAGTGTGCTGAATGCCATTAATGTGCCCTTGGTTCTATGGGGTACGGCGAACAATCAGAAGGACGAAGCGGTTTTAAGGAAGGTCTCCGAGAGCTTTGAAGGCGAAAATCTGGTGCTGGGTCCGGTCGAAGAGCCCAACCATAAAGGCGTGGGGGCCAGCGCCCTGGGTTACGGCCATATGGTAATTGCATCTTCGCCGATTGATATCAACCTGGCCAAGCAGATTAATATTCTGCTCGAAAATCTTGGCGTATCTCTGGAGAAGATGGTCATAGATCCGACAACGGGCGGATTGGGCTACGGCATGGAATACTCTTTTTCTATTATGGAGCGGATTATGCTGGCAGCCCTGGACCAGGGCGATGATAAACTGCAGCTCCCCATGATCAATAATCTGGGCAACGAGGTCTGGCGGTGCAAGGAGGCCAAGGAAACAGCGGATTCAGCCCCCTATCTGGGCGACCCGGAACGCAGGGATATCCTGATGGAAGTCGTCGGGGCCGTTACATACCTGATCGGTAGTTCAAGCATTCTTATATTGAGGCACCCGGAATCGGTTCGCCTGGTCAAGTCTTTTATCGATCTGATGGTTGACGGCGGCAGTGCCCAAGAGGTCGCGCCGATCAACAAGCGGCTCCAGGATGTGGATATTGATTTTGCGCAGATGGCGCCGGAGCCGGATTTGACCATAGAGGAAGAGCAGAAACCGGCCGCCAAGAAGGAAGCACCCAAGAAAGAGGCGCCCAAGAAAGAGGAAAAGCCGGCAGCCAAGAAGAAGGCGGCCAAGAAGGAAGAGACCAAGAAGGAAGAGAAGCCGGCGGCTAAGAAGAAGGCGGCGCCCAAGAAGGAAGCGGCCAAGAAAGAGGAGCCCAAGAAAGAGGAGAAGCCGGCGGCTGAAGCCAAGCCGAAGGAAAAAGAAGCCGTTGACGAAAAGGCCGAGGCGGAGGCCAAGGCAAAGGCCGAGGAAGAGGCCAAAGCTAAGGCTGAGGAAGAGGCCAAGAAGAAGGCTGAAGAAGAAGAGAAGAAGAAGGCTGAAGAGAAAACCGCAAAGAAAAAGGCTGCGCAAGACGCTGAAAAGCAGAAGGAAGCCGAGGAGCGGGCCAAAATAGAGGCTGAACAGGAGGCCTTAAGAGAACAAAGGGCCAAGGAGCGCGAGGAGCGAAAGAAAAAGCAGGCGGCCGAGGCCTCAGGTAAAGAGCCTATTGCCAAAACACCTGCTGCCGAGCAGAAAACTCAGCTTGACAAGATTGTTGAAATGCTCGATATGGTGCATCGGCGAGCATAAAAAAATATAGGTGATTGATCGCATATAAGGTAAAAAGCTGCTGAAAAAACTTTTGCCGGGGCTTTTTACTGAACCTGAAAACAAGAGGAGGAACCTCTAATGGCAGAAGAAAAAGCAAGCAAAGAAAAAAAAGAGAAGTTTGCGGATCCCGCGCAGGCATCGGCTGATCCAGCCTCCCAGCAGATGATCGCCCGGGCTCAGGAATTGGGCATTGATACGGCATTTGACCGGGCGGAAAGACTAAAGCCCTGTAACATCGGTCGCCAGGGTATCTGTTGTAAAAACTGTTCGATGGGGCCATGCCGTCTGCCCTTACCCAAAGAGGGGATTCAAGGAGAGGACACCCGGAAGGGGGTATGCGGGGCCACTGCAAATACTATCTGCGCCCGTAATTTTATCCGGATGGTCGCCGGCGGGGCGGCAGCGCATTCCGATCACGGCCGGGGTGTGGCTGAAGTTTTCCTGGCCGCCGCACGGAAAGAAAATGACAATTACAAGATCAAAGACCCAATCAAGCTTAAAATCGTGGCTGAGGCGCTGGACGTGGACACGACGGTGGAAGTCGACGGCGAAGTCAAGGATCGGGATATCGACGAGATCGCTGTAGAAACGGCTGAGGCCGCAATAAATGAATGGGGCAAACCCCATGGTGAGTTAATTTATGCCAAACGGGCGCCCAAACCGCTTTATGAAAAGTGGCAGAAACTAGGCGTTGTCCCGAGAAATATTGACCGGGAAATCGTTGAAATCATGCACAGAACCCATATAGGGGTGGACCAGGATTACCGCAATCTTATCAAACAGGGCTCCCGGGCAGCCATAGCCGACGGCTGGGGAGGCTCCATGCTGGCTACCGACCTTCAGGATATTCTGTTTGGTGCGCCCTATCCGGTCCAGGCAGAGGCCAATCTCGGCGTGATGAAGGAGGATTATGTCAACCTGGTGCTCCATGGCCATGAACCGATTCTCTCTGAGATGATTACGGCTGCCGCCCAATCCAAGGAAATGATCGATTATGCCAAATCCAAAGGCGCCAAGGGGATCCAGATCGGCGGTATGTGCTGCACCGGCAACGAGCTGCTCCAGCGGCATGGCATTCCGCCAATCGGCACCTTCCTGCAGCAGGAACTGGCCATTATCACCGGCGCCTGTGATGCCATGATCGTTGACGTACAATGCATCATGCAGAATGTGGCCAGTGTGGCCAACTGTTTTCATACCAAACTGATCACCACCATGCCGATTGCTAAAATGGAGCAGGAAAATACGATTCATATTGAGTTTGATGAAGATCACGCCATGGAAGACGCCAAGAAAATCGTCAAGATGACTATCGATAATTACGAAAACCGTAAGGCCGAGGTCATGATTCCCAATGAAACAGCCATTCAGGTCGCTGGCTTTGGCGTGGAGTCGATCGCCTATCACTTGGGCGGCACCTTCCGGGGCACCTATGATACATTACTGGCCAATGTTTTAAACGGTCGGATCCGCGGTATTGCCGGCGTCGTCGGCTGCAATAACGCCAGGACCAAGCATAATGAAGGCCATGTCGAGGTGGTTAAAGAGCTGATCAGAAATGACGTCCTTGTTTTGTCGACCGGCTGCAACGGTATCGCCTGTGCCATGGAGGGCCTGATGTCGCCTGAAGCCGCGGGTGTTTATTGCGGGCCGGGCCTGCAGGAAATCTGCGAAACCGTGGGGATCCCCCCGGTTCTGCATGTCGGCTCCTGCGTCGACAACAGCCGGATCCTGTTGGCGGCTACCGAAGTGGCCAATGCAGCCGGATGCGATATATGTGACCTGCCCGTGGCCGGAAGCGCACCGGAATGGATGAGTGAAAAGGCGATCAGCATCGGCCATTACTTTGTCTGCTCCGGCGTATACACGGTATTCGGCGTTACCCTTCCCGTCTCCGGGGCGCCGGTATTCCAGGACTATCTGTTTAAAGAGTTTGAAAAACTTTATGGCGGCATGTGGGATCTGGAGGTGGATCCGATCAAGCATGCACAGAAGATGATCGCCCATATCGACCAGAAACGTAAGGATCTTGGCATTGACAAGGCCAGAGAGACCCTCTTGAAGGATATGGCCGAGAGTAACAAGTTGGCTTAATGTGGATTATGAACAGGATTTAAATCCTCAACGAAGGAGGAATATATGTCTAAACTAATTGCGTTTGCTGCCATTCAGGGCGGCTACAAGGTCGTCTCTTCAGTAGAAGGGGCATATAACCAGATGATGGAGAGCTATAGCGCCGATACAAAGGTTGAGTTCCCAAATACCGGCTACTATCTGCCGATTATTTATTCGCTGACCGGTCTGAAGGTCGAAAAACTGGAAGATTTGCGGCAGCCTTTGGAGTTTGCCAAAAAACTGCTGCCGCCGCATATTAAAGGCAGGCATCATCTGCCGTATCTCGGCCCCCTTTTGGATGCCGGGATGGCGGCGGTTCTGAGCTGTGAAATTGCGGAGGCGTTAAGAATCGTACAGGATCCGGAATTTTACTATCCTTATGAGGACCCGGATCTGGAAAACGGGAAGAAATGGCTGGGACCGGCAGATGATATTATCCTGCGAAAACGCGGGGTAGAATTCGTCGACGGCTCTACATCCGGATTTGCCGCAATTGTTGGCGCCGCTTCGAGCTCGGCCATGGCCAAAAAGATTATTGAAGAATATCAGAAACGGGACCTCTATATTTTCTGTGCGGCGAGCCATCGCGGAACTTCCATAATCGATCAGTTGATTGAAGAGGATGTCCAGATTGGATGGAACACCCGTATCGTACCGTTTGGTCCGGATATTACATCCGCTGCATTCGCGCTTGGGTTCGCCAACCGTGTCGCCATGTCGTTTGGCGGCGTGCAGCCCGGTGACTATAAAAAGAACCTCCTTTATAATAAAGAACGGGTTCTGGCATTCGTCAACGCGCTCGGCGATATCGGTACCGAATGGGGCGTGGCGGCAGCCGGATGCGTCAACTGGGGTTTCCCCACCATCGCCAATACGGATATTCCGGAAATCCTTCCCACGGGAATCTGTACATACGAGCACGTGGTTGCCAATGTTCCGGAGGAGGAAATCGTCCAGCGTTCAATCGAGGTCCGCGGTTTGAAGGTTCAGGTTTCTGAAATCGATATCCCCTGCGCCTTTGGCCCGGCCTATGAAGGCGAGCGTGTCCGCAAGGGCGACCTGCATTCCCAGATGGGCGGCGGCAAGACCCAGTGCACCGAGCTGGTCAAAATGGCGGAAATGAAGGACATCGAAGACAAGGAGGTCAAAGTCGTCGGCCCTGATGTAACGGACATCAAGGAGGGCGATACCCTGCCGCTGGGTATCTATGTCGAGATCGCAGGGCGTGAATTCCAGACCGATTTTGAACCGATTCTGGAACGTCAGATTCATCATCTGGTCAACTATATCCAGGGCGTCATGCATATTGGACAACGCGATATCTCCTGGGTGCGGGTGAGCAAGTCAGCCATTGAAAAGGGCTTTACCCTGAAGGATATCGGGATCGTGCTCCATGCAAAGATGCATCAGGATTTTGGTAAAATTCTGGATAAAGTTCAGGTGACCCTCTATACCAAGAAAGAGGATGTCGATAAGCTTACCAAAACGGCCCGGGCAGAATATAAACAGCGGGACGAGCGGGTCGAGAACATGCGCGACGAGGATGTGGAAACCTACTATTCCTGCACCCTGTGTCAGTCCTTTGCGCCCAACCATGTTTGTACCATCAGTCCCGAACGAACCGGCCTGTGCGGTGCATACAACTGGATGGACTGCAGGGCGTCATATGAAATCAACCCTACGGGCCCCAATCAGCCGATCCAAAAGGGGGAATGCCTTGATTCCCGCCTGGGTCAGTGGAAAGGGGTAAATGAGTTCGTCTATAAAGCATCCCGGGGTACGGTGGATCATTACAATTTTTACTCCATCGTGCATGACCCCATGACGACTTGTGGGTGCTGCGAATGTATCGCCTCGGTCTTGCCGACCTGCAATGGTGTCATGACGGTCAACCGGGAATACGCCGGAGATACCCCTTGTGGCATGAAGTTTACGACGCTGGCGGGTGTGATCGGCGGTGGCGCCACAACCCCCGGTTTCGTGGGGCACTCCAAGTTCAATATTACCCAGCGGAAATTTATCCGCGGCGATGGTCCGACAGATAAGGACGAAGGCGGATTGCTCCGGGTCGTCTGGATGCCCAAGGGGCTGAAAGAGGAAATCAAGGACCGCCTGGATGAACGGGCGAAAGAATTGGGCGTTCCGGACTTTTATGACAAAATTGCGGATGAAACCGTCGGCACCACGGAAGAAGAAGTACTTCCCTTTCTGAAGGAGAAGGGCCATCCGGCAATGGAGCTGGAATCCATCGTGGGATGACGGACAGACAGATTTGGCGGGATAACTGATCGGTTATCCCGCTTTTGAATGTATTGAGCGTGTTGATGGAGTCGGAATTGGGTGAATCTTGTTTAAGATTGATGATAGGATGATAGAAGGAGAAAAAAATGGCATTAACCGGTATTCAAATATTTAAGCTTCTTCCGCAGACGAACTGCAAGGAGTGCGGCTATCCAACCTGTCTTGCATTTGCCATGCAGCTGGCTTCCGGCAAGGCGGAGTTGGATCAATGTCCCTATGTCTCGGATGAAGCTAGGGAACAGCTGGCGGAGGCCTCGGCCCCCCCGATACTTCCTGTACAGATCGGAAAAGGCGTCAGGAAGCGTACGATCGGTGGAGAAACCGTACTGTTCCGGCATGAAAAGACTTTTTTTAACCAGAACACGATTGCTGTAAAGGTGGGCTCCGATATTTCGGAAGATGACCTCAAGACCAAACTTACGACATACAACGCCTTCCAGTTCGAGCGCGTCGGTTTCAATATGCGGCCAGAGATGGTGGCCGTGGAAGACGTGAACGGGGACAAGGACGCGTTTGCAAAAGTGGCCAAAACAATCGCCGAAACATCCGAGTTCAATTTGATCCTGATGTCTGAAAATGTCGATGTGATGAAGGCCGGGGTCGAAGCGTGCGCATTCAAAGCGCCGCTGATCTATGCCGCTACGGATAAGACGGTGGATGATTTTGGCAGTCTGGCCAAGGAAAATGATCTGCCACTTGCGGTTAAGGCGGATTCCATTGACAACCTGATTCCTTTGACAGACAAGCTTGGCGATATGGGGCTCAAGCGTCTGGTCATTGATTCAGGTTCCAGAGAAGTAAAGCAGGCGTTTCAGGACCAGATAGCCATCCGCAGGGCGGCGCTAAAAGCGGCGAATCGCTCCCTGGGCTATCCGACGATTACGTTTCCCTGTGAAATGGCTTCCAATCTGGATATGGAAACAATTATATCAGCCATGTTTATTGCCAAATATGGGGCCATCACTGTTCTTTCTGATTTTACTGCAGAAAGTCTTTTCCCCCTGCTGCTTGAGCGCCTGAACATCTACACCGACCCGCAGCGGCCGATGACAATGGAGGAAGGAATCTATGAAATCGGCAAGCCGGACGAGAATTCGCCGGTGATGATTACGACCAATTTTGCCCTTACCTATTTTGTCGTATCCGGTGAAATTGAAGGCAGCAAAGTATCCAGCTGGCTGCTGGTCAAGGATACTGAAGGCCTTTCAGTATTGACTGCATGGGCAGCCGGGAGCTTCTCCGGGGACGATGTCGGTATGTTCGTCAACAAAAGCGGTATTGCTGACAAAATCAGCCACAAGGAGATCATCATTCCGGGTTATGCGGCTGCCATTGTCGGTGAGATGGAAGATGAGCTGCCGGGCTGGACGGTCACCGTGGGGCCGCGTGAGGCCGCTCATATTGCGGCATTTCTGAAAGGTAGATAAACCTATAACAAGGGGGCGTTATAGCAGTTTGTGCTAATCGAAGGCGGGTGATATCCGTTTTTTTGTGCAAGCTGCTATAATGATTTTTAAACTAGAAATGGAGGTTGGTTTATGCTTCTTATTGGTGAGAGTCTAAACGTGATGGGCAAGACAATCGGTGCGGCCCTTAAAGCTCGCGATGCTAAGCCCATTCAGGATGAGGCCCTGTTACAGAAAGAAAAGGGGATGGATTATATCGATATTAACCTCGGCCCCTCCAAAAAGGATGGCGTCGAGTTGATGCCCTGGGTGGTGCAGACCGTTCAGGAGGTTGTACCCGACGTCCCATTGGTGCTCGATACATCGAATATTGATGCGATTGAAGCCGGATTGAAGGTGTATAAGGAGACCCCGCAGCCGCCGCTGATCAACTCCATTATGTGCCGTCCGGAACGGTATGAAAAGATGGTGCCGATTGCAGCGGAGTACAATGCGGATTTTATCGCCCTTATGTGGGGGCCGGAGGGCCTTCCCAGGGACGAAAACGAGCGCGCCGCGCTTTGTGTAGAACTCGTCTACTACGCAAATGAAGCAGGGATTGCCAATGAAAAAATCTGGGTGGATGGCGTTGTGACCCCGGTAAACGTCCAGCAGGACCAGGTAGAGCCGATGATGAAGTTCTATGATATGCTGCAGGATTTTGCGCCGGGTGCGAAAAGTACGTGCGGGCTTTCCAATATCTCAAACGGCGTTCCCGCCCATTTGCGTCCCATTTTAAACCAGACCTATATGGTTATGCTTGAACGCTCAGGTATGTACTCCGTCATTTCTGATCCTCTGGATGACGTACTGACCGATATCGCCAAGGGCAGACGCCAGGATATCGTCGATATCATTAATAAAACAACGGACAACGAACAGCCTCCGATCAGTGAGCTTTCCAAGGAAATGGCCGATTATGTTAAAACAGTGGAAGTGATTCTGGGACGAAAGCTCTATTCGGATTCCTGGCTTGAACTTTAATGCACCAGGATAGACCTGGTTTATTACCCTTTACATTTATTAAAATGGTAAGCCTCACGCTGTTGAATAACAGGTGGGGCTTTTTGTTTAAAGAGAGGTATTCTGATGCCGCGGGTGGATGATTATTTTAATGCGAAAAAAATTGCCGTAGAACAGCTTTCCGGCTACCCTTTCAATGAAATTGCCGCCTGTTCGGATTTTGAGGTAACAGGCGGAAATACGTTTACTATTCCGTTTTTGACAAGGACCTATCAAGCGTCATTTCCTGATTTCACTTTTTTCGATGTAGACGATGCCGAGGCCGAGGTGCCCATCCTGGAGCAGGTCCTTATCCTTCATTATATGGTGGCCATGCAAAAGGTTCCCGTATCCGGCGAATGGATCGCGTATCGCGAGATCCCCGGTGCCGCATTTTACTACAGCACCTTTGTCAAACGGGCGATTGATCCTTTGAAGAAAGTATTCGGCAGCAATACCGGCGGATTGTCTCAGTCTGCGGAGAAGATTGGGGGTACCCCCATAGACAACGGAGATGTCGGTTACGAATTTAGCGTGCTGCCAAAGGTCCCCCTGCAGTTGATACTGTGGGAGGGCGATGAGGAGTTTGCTCCGGAGGCCAATATACTTTTTGATTGCACCGTCGGCAGCTATCTTTCCCCGGAGGATGCGGTATGGCTGGCCGGTATGGTGGTCTATCGGTTGATCGCGTTGAGCAAGTCCGGCAAATGAGGCCTTTTAGTTTTGGCAAGCCCTCCTTTTCGCCCATTGAGTTGAAAACAAACGAGGCCGGTAATCCATCGACGTCCTATTGATGATGCTTAAATGTTTCATAGAGGTATGTTCTATGGAAAAATCGCAACGCTATATAGGCAAGAATGAGCCCCAGGGCGTTGGCGAGCATGTCGAAGCCCGAAAAATGCCGACCGGGGATAAAATGTTGAGCCACCTCGATAAATACCGAATATAGGAAAAGCAAACAGAGCTTTACTTTTTTCTTTCTTCCGGTCAGAAATGCGATGTCCGCGAGAATACCCAAACACAAATAGGCGGCCAGATGGTTTGCCTTGTCCCAGCAGAGGGTGGAAACCCTATGGGCGATCGGGGTCAGCGCCAGGTAGGTAAAACCGAGAAGGAAAACAGTGAAGAGCGCGGTGGCAGCTCTTTGTAAATATTTTATTTTTGTCATATTTACTTTGCCATCTCTAAAAGGCGTGCAAGATCTCGGATATAGGTTCAGGAAAACAGGGACTGAAAAAGAGCAACAGTTGGTGCCCCCGGCAGGGATCGAACCTGCGGCACATGGATTAGGAATCCATTGCTCTATCCACTGAGCTACGGGGGCTACTTTACATATAGGTTTTGACCGGGATAGATTTTGCTCTTTCTGGTAAGATTGTTGATCCTCAAAAAATAGTCTAAATCCATATTGTGCCGTTTGGCAATTAAAAAAGGGGTATCGCCGGATTTCACCCGGTAAACATCCATGGCGTACTGGAAGCCTGTTGGAATTTTCAGGGTCTGGCCGATATACAGGTTGGCCGTATCAAGATTATTCAGCGTCTGAATTTTTTTGGTCGTGGTCTTATAACGTTT
The DNA here is from genome assembly GCA_018334555.1 of Desulfobacterales bacterium. Classification (GTDB taxonomy): domain Bacteria; phylum Desulfobacterota; class Desulfobacteria; order Desulfobacterales; family Desulfosalsimonadaceae; genus M55B175. Next base: position 27,474 of record JAGXLR010000008.1, on the reverse strand, counting down.
GGCAAGCGTCCACAGGGAGTCGCCGCGACGGACTTTATAGGTGATGATTTTGGGCTCCGTATCCGCGCTGCCGGCTCCGAACCTGCTTGTTTGGGGAATTTTTAGAATTTTGCCGGCGACGATATAGTTTCGGCGGTGGATGTTATTGTAAAACGCAATCTGATTGACTGACGTGTGGTAGCGGCTGGCAATTGTGGAGAGCGTCTCGCCGGGGCGTACCCGATGATAAACGATGCCGGGCGTAACCTGGGTAAATTCCGGGATATGCTCAAGTTTGGCAAGCAGGGGCTCTTTCTTGCCCGGTGGTATTTTCAGCTCATAGGCATCCTCGGGAAGCAGTTTGTATCTTAATTCCGGGTTTAGATCAAGCAGGGTCTCTTTTTTGACGTTAATGGCTTCGGCGATATCTTTTAAATATACCTGCTTTTCAATGGTGAGGGTCTCAAACTGTATGGGGGGCTCAACTTGAATATCGGCCATGTTGTATTTTTCCAGATTGTCGATAATGTGTAATGCGGCCAGGAATTTGGGTACATACCGGGCGGTTTCGCTGGGCAGGAGCCGGTATAGATCCCAGAAATTATCCAGGTAGTTGATATTCTGGTTTCTAATGGTTCTCAGGACGCGATGCTCGCCGCAGTTATAGGCAGCCATGCAGGTTGTCCAGTCACCAAAGATGCCGTGAAGCTCTTTGAGATAGGCGATGGCGGCATGGGTCGATTTATAGGGATCCAAGCGTTCATCAATATATCGGTTCCGTTTAAGACCGAATTTATAGCCGGTTGAAGATATGAATTGCCAGAGTCCAAGTGCCCGGGCGTTTGAAAGGGCTCTGATTTTGAATCCGCTTTCAATCAGCGGCAGCCAGGAAAGCTCCTCGGGCAACCCGGCCTTTTTCAGGGCCTCGAGGATATAGGGGCGGTATCTGCCTGAACGAATGTATGAGTTAATGAAAAATTGGCGGCCTTTGCCCTCGGTAAACCGTTTGACTTCTTTTCTGACATGCGGGTTCATCTCATGGGGTATCGCATTGCCGTTGCCTTTGGCCGTTGTGTGACGCGATGCATAGATCTCAAGGATCCGTTTGGATATCATATATCTGAGGTCATCTTTTTGCTGGATTAATTTGGGCTGATCAGACGGATCCACGTCAATAATCTGTTCATATGCCTGGTCAAGGGCATGGAGGGCATTGTCGAGCTCTCCCTGCTGCCAGAAATTCTGTGATGCCTGGTAATACTCCATCGCCTGGTCGAGCTCGGTTTGAATTTCGGCCTCGGTTTCATCTTCAGCAGCTGGGGATTCATCTCCGGATTGGCTTGTCAACTGGTCTTTAGCTGGGATCGGGTTGAGGCAATCGACGCCATTTGTTTTAGCATAGGCCAGAAGCTCCGGATTCGGCTCTTTGTTCACGGGATGGGCCGAATCGTTCTCAGATAAAGGGGGTGTATCCGATGCATCCATTGCCTGGGGATTTTTATCAGAGGGGTCGGCCTTTCCGGGTTGGATTGAAAAGCTGCCGCACCCGGCGAGCATCGATATAAGCAACGCGATGAGTAACGCGCGCAGGCGGTAAGGCCTGCGGACATAGGATCCTATATACGGCATAACACCCTCATTTAACATATATTTTTATTTTACGCCCGTTTGTGATTTTTCTTGCGTCTCAATGATTGATATGGCATATACCTAAATTTTATAAAAACGCAATGGAAAAACATTACTGTTTAACCTATGTTGAGCGATTTTTAAGTTAGGTTTAAAATAGCTTTGAACGTGAGTACTTGAAAATCCCTTGCGTGTCAAGGGGTTAAAATATGGGTCGGATGCTGGCAGGCGGAAAGAAAATGCTGGCATCGAATGTGCGAACCAAAAATTAAAAAAATATAAAGAAAAAAATTGACAATCCATTTATTCAAGTTTATAAAAATCAAATTATACTTTGGATGGTTGCTTATTGGGCTGTGGTGAATAGCTCAATACATAAATAGCGTACCCGTGTATTGGCCATTATATGAATTGTCAACCATTGAGCGGCGCTGGTTCAAATAGCCTGAGATTGACGAAAAGCGCTGGTTGCCTTAATTTTTGTCGATGAGTTAAAAAAGACAGGCCAGCGTAGCTCAGTCGGCAGAGCTACTGATTTGTAATCAGTTGGTCGGGGGTTCGAATCCCTCCGCTGGCTCCAGAATAGAAATTGGGTGGGGTTCCCGAGCGGTCAAAGGGAGCAGACTGTAAATCTGCCGGCGCAGCCTTCGGAGGTTCGAATCCTCCCCCCACCACCACACACATATTTAGTGTCCGTCCATAAATAGGACCTAAATTGAGCGATTTTCAAGTTTACCGCACATACAAGGAAAATGATGTCGAGCGATAGTTGTCTATGCGAGTCATCATTTGACGCAGTAGATGCGGTGAAATTGGAAATCCCGGAGGGTTTCAAATTTTTTGATCAAAATGAAACGCTCAATTTAGGTAGGATAGTTTGTTCAAGTTCAAGGAAGGCGAAAATTTTAACCGCAGGCATACGCGAAGTATTTTGAGGATTAAAATTTGAGCCTGATACAGAAATTGGGCGAATCAGCCATTTATAAATGGGTACTATTTAACGGATGCATGTAGGAGATTCCAGGGGTTTGGAATCGGTAACTACGTCACTGGAAATTCTTGGAAGTAAGAAAATGGAGACGTTTTCTCAATATTGAGGCAATGCTTCAGGCGGGAGTAGCTCAGTTGGTAGAGCTTCAGCCTTCCAAGCTGGATGTCGCGAGTTCGAGTCTCGTCTCCCGCTCCACTTGAACCTATATTTCGTTCGGCCCACGTAGCTCAGTCGGTAGAGCGCTTCCTTGGTAAGGAAGAGGTCCACCGGTTCAAGTCCGGTCGTGGGCTCCATTTTCTGAATCGCCCTGACAGAGGCAGGCAATCAGTTTAACTATAGACCGTTTTTTAAAAGTATAAACAGGGTGCCGCAAAGAACGGGGAGGAAGTTAAGATGTCAAAGCAGAAGTTTGAGCGGACGAAGCCGCACGTAAACGTAGGAACGGTGGGTCACATTGACCATGGCAAGACGACATTGACGGCAGCGATAACGAAGCACTGTGGATTAAAGGGGATGGCCGAGTACGTGGCATTCGACAAGATTGACAAGGCGCCTGAAGAGAAGGAGCGGGGGATCACGATTGCCACGGCGCATGTGGAGTATCAGACGCAGAAGCGGCATTATGCGCATGTGGACTGTCCGGGCCATGCGGACTATATCAAGAACATGATCACGGGAGCGGCCCAGATGGACGGGGCGATCCTGGTGGTGGGGGCCGATGACGGTCCGATGCCGCAGACGCGGGAGCACATTTTGCTGGCGCGTCAGGTCGGGGTGCCGCAGATAGTGGTTTTTTTGAACAAGTGCGACAAGGTGGATGACGAGGAGCTAGTCGAGCTGGTGGAGTTGGAGCTTCGCGAGCTGTTGAGCTCCTATGATTTTCCCGGTGATGAGACGCCGATCATTCGCGGCAGCGCATTGAAGGCGTTGGAATCCGACGATCCGGACGGAGAGGAGACCAAGTGTCTTTGGGAGCTGTTGGAGTCGATAGATGATTTTATTCCGGAGCCGGAGCGGGATGTGGACAAGTCGTTTCTGATGCCGGTCGAGGATGTGTTTTCGATTTCCGGCCGGGGCACGGTTGTGACGGGTCGTGTGGAGCGCGGCGTGATCAAGGTCAACGACAAGGTGGAGATAGTGGGCTTTGGTGAGACGCTCAGCACGACGTGCACGGGCGTTGAGATGTTCAGGAAGATTTTGGACCAGGGTCAGGCCGGTGACAACGTGGGGCTTTTGCTACGAGGAATCAAGCGCGACGATGTAGAGCGCGGGCAGGTGGTTGCCGAGCCGAAGTCGATCACGCCGCACACGAAGTTTGAGGCCGAGGTCTACGTATTGAGCAAGGATGAGGGAGGTCGGCATACGCCGTTTTTCAGTGGTTATCGGCCGCAGTTTTATTTTCGGACGACGGATGTAACGGGGGTATTGACTTTACCGGAAGGAGTGGAGATGGTGATGCCGGGCGATAATGTCAAGATCAAGGCGGAGCTGATCACGCCGATCGCGATGGAGAAGGAGCTTCGGTTTGCGATCCGTGAAGGCGGCCGGACGGTCGGTGCCGGCGTCGTCAGTGAAATCATCGAATAGGGATAAACGGAGAGCCGCTGTTGAAAGTTAATATCACACTCGCGTGTACCGAATGTAAGCGAAAAAATTATTCGACGACGAAAAACAAGCGTACCAAACCGGACAAGCTTGAATTTAAAAAATACTGCAGGTTTTGCCAAAAACACACCCTGCATCGGGAAACCAAGTAACCCGGTTATCCGCATTTTTTAGTGTCAGAAAAGACCTTCCCGTTTGATCGGCAGGCTATTGACATGCAGGCCAGTAGCTCTAACGGCAGAGCGCCGGACTCCAAATCCGGTGGTTGGGGGTTCAAATCCCTCCTGGCCTGCCATTGGATATCGACGGGTAAGCTCAAATTTGGGCTTTCAATAGTTTAGGAGCTTAAATGGCGCGTTTACAAAAAAAAAAGCCGGCCGCTAAGAAAAAGAAAACCGGGCAGAGCGCCGAGGGTGCTGGCGAAACTCGGAGCGATACCGCCGGTGTCCAATCGGCGCGGGGGACGGGCGCTGTGACTACCGAGGCGGCGAAGGAGAAAAAGCAAAAGCGGGACACGCCTGCCGCCAAAAAGGCGTCGCCTGCCGGGCAGTCTGCTGTTTTGCGCCTGGTTGATCGGTATTTCGGCAATTGGATTCAGTTTTTAAGGGAAGTCAAAATTGAGCTGAGTAAAGTCACGTGGCCCGGGCGGAAGCAAACCATCGGATCTACCATAGTGGTTATCGTTTTTGTCTTTCTCATCGCTCTGTTTCTTGGGGCGGCGGATATCGTATTATCCAGTCTGATGCGGTTGATTCTATAAATAAGGTGATTGGGCCGAATGGCATTGAAGTGGTATATAATTCATGTATATTCCGGATTTGAGGCCAAGGTGAAGAAGAGCCTCGAAGAGCGGATTGCGGCTTCCCCGATGCCGGAGAAGTTCGGGGAAGTGGTGGTGCCGACGGAACAGGTGGTGGAGCTGGTCAAAGGCAAACGCAAGACCTCGAACCGTAAGTTTTATCCGGGATATATCCTGATCCAGATGGAACTCGATGAACACACCTGGCATCTGGTGACATCAACCGCCAAGGTGACCGGCTTTCTCGGGGGACGGGAGAGGCCCGTGGCCATCAGTGATCAGGAGGCCGAGCAGATACTCAATCGAATGGAGGCCGGAAAGGTCAACCCCCAGCCCAAGTATTATTTTGAAGCCGGTGACGAAGTTCGCGTCATTGATGGGCCGTTTACCAATTTCAACGGCACGGTTGAAGAGGTCAACCCGGAGAAGGGAAAGGTCAAAGTGCTGGTTAGCATTTTCGGGCGTTCAACCCCCGTTGAACTGGATTTTGTGCAGGTATCCAAAAGTTGATAATCTCGTAAAAAGTCGATTTTGGAATGGCAAAGAAAAAAGTTCAAGATCAAGGCGCGCAAATTCCGAGGAATGCAGCGCAACACAGATATTGGACTTTTTACGAAGCCATCAAAAGTTGAGTTTAAAATATAAGGAGTAGTTGACATGGCGAAAAAAGTGATCGCACAGGTCAAACTTCAGGTAGAGGCCGGAAAGGCGAATCCATCCCCCCCGATTGGTCCGGCCTTGGGTCAGCACGGGGTTAATATCATGGATTTTTGTAAGGCGTTTAATGCCCGGACAGCCAATGACGAGGGCATGATCATACCTGTGGTTCTGACGGTTTATCAGGATAAGTCATTTACGTTTATCACTAAAACCCCTCCGGCTGCTATTTTACTGAAAAAAGCGGCGGGAATTGCCAAAGGCGCCGGGGATCCGAAAGCGGAAAAGGTCGGTAAAGTCAGTCGGGATCAGGTCGAGGAGATCGCCAGGAAGAAGATGCCGGATTTAAATGCTATCGATATGGAAAACGCCTTTAAAATTATTGAAGGAACGGCCAAAAGCATGGGACTTGAGGTTGTTTAATCGGCGAAAAGGAGTCAGACGGGAATCATGCATAAACGAGGAAAAAAATATAGAAATGCAAAGGCGAATATTGCCCCTGAGCAACGGTTTGCGTTTCGGGAGGCCATAGAAGGGGCCCTGAATGCCTCGTTCGCCAAATTTGATGAAACAGTGGATATTGCCGTTAAGCTGGGTGTGGATCCGCGTCATGCCGACCAGATGGTCCGCGGTTCAGTTGTTCTGCCGCACGGAATTGGCAAGGAAGTCCGCGTAGTGGTGTTTGCGAAGGGCGAAAAAGAGAAGGAGGCGCTTGACGCCGGGGCGGATTTTGTCGGCGGGGATGAGCTGATTGAACAGATCAAGGGCGGATGGATGGAATTCGACAAGGCGGTGGCAACGCCGGATATGATGGGCTCAGTCGGAAAAATTGGTAAAATTTTAGGCCCCCGCGGCATGATGCCGAATGCCAAGACCGGCACGGTGACCTTTGAGCTGGAAAAGGCCATCAAAGAACTCAAGGCCGGAAAAATCGATTTCCGCGTGGAAAAAGGCGGGATCGTCCATGCGCCTATGGGCAAGGTGTCTTTTGGCGCCGATCGGATCCAGGACAATATCACCACATTTATCGATACCCTGGTCCGGATGAAACCGGCTGCCAGCAAAGGCACTTATATCAAAAGCGTTGCCATTTCTACCACCATGGGGCCGAGCTTTAAAGTCGATCCAGCATACGTGAAGGATCTTTTAAAATAGTGTCCATCCATAAATGGCTAATTTGCCCAATCTCTGTGTCAGGCTCAAATTTTAATCCTCAGGCATACTTCGCGTATGCCTGTGGTTAAAATTTTTGCCTTCCTTGAACTTGAACAAATTATCTTATTTATGGACGGACACTAAAACAGCGAATCAATTTAGGTAATATTTTGTCTGTCAAAGACCGTAGGTTCACTGGCGTCAAAAGTGTTTAATCGGAGATTTTCGGCTCCGGCCTACCGAGGCAGGTGTTCTGATAGGGTGAACACCTCTGGTTTTTACAGCATCAGAAAGGGGGTGTTTTAAGTTTGCGGTTTGAAAGAAAAAAAGAACTCGTTGGGGAGCTCTCGGAGAAATTTTCGCGTACGGAGATTGTCATCGCTACGGACTTTAAGGGGTTGAATGTTGTCAAGCTAAATGAGCTTCGCCGCAAGCTCGGAGAGGCTGACGTGGAATATCAGGTGGTCAAGAACCGGCTCCTGATCCGGGCGGCCAAGGATACGGATGTGGCCCTCTTGTCCGATAAGTTCCAGGGGCCGACTGCGATTGCTCTGGGCTATGATGATCCGGTCAAGCCCGCCAAAGCCCTTGTTAATTTTGCCAAGGACAATGAAAAGCTTGAAATCAAGGGCGGCGTAATGGGTGGGAAGGCATTGGATTTCGATGCCATTAAAAGCCTCTCGGAAATGCCGTCGAGAGAAATCCTGCTGGGTCAGTTCTTGTCCGTGATGAACAATGTGCCGACGGGGTTTGTGAGGGCGCTCAATAACATACCCGAACGGCTCGTCTATGTGCTTCAGGCGGTCAAGGATCAAAAAGAGGCGGCTTGACAGGATACGCGATAGATACATTTGAAAAAGTATATATATGGAATTAATTTTGGAGGTATACCATGCCAGATATAAGTAAAGATGATGTCATTGAATTTATTTCTAATATGTCAGTTCTGGAGCTCTCCGAGCTGATCAAGGAGCTTGAAGATAAATTCGGCGTTTCGGCGGCGGCACCGGTCGCCGTTGCCGGTGCCCCGGCAGCGGGCGGCGGGGAAGCTGCGCCGGCCGAAGAAGAAAAGACCGAATTTGACGTTGTTTTGACCGGCGCCGGCGACAAGAAAATTCAGGTCATTAAAGAGGTTCGGGCCATTACCGGGCTGGGTCTGAAAGAGGCCAAGGCCCTGGTCGAAGAAGCGCCTAAACCGGTCAAGGAAGGCATTGTCAAAGAGGATGCCGACAAGATCAAGGAGCAACTCGAAGGGGCGGGTGCCAGTGTCGAGGTTAAGTAGCCCTCCTGCAGCCGACAACATGCCTATCGTATTGCGGACGCCCGGACTTTTTCCGGGCGGCCGTATTTCATATTTGTTGAGATTTTTTGGGAGACATTATGGCAGAGAATCCGCCGAAATATAAACGAATCAGAAAAAATTTCGGTCAGATCGAATCCATCGTGGATATACCGGATTTGATTGGGATGCAACGGGAGTCCTATCAGCGCTTTCTTCAGATGGATGTGACGCCGGAGGCGCGGAAGGACGTGGGTTTGCAATCAGTTTTCAATTCGGTTTTCCCCATAAAGGATTTTACCGGCACCGCCTCCCTTGAGTTCGTGTCCTATCATTTCGGCGAGGTGAAGCATTCGGTCAACGAATGTATTAACCGGGGGATGACCTATGAAATTGCCGTGCGGATCCGGGTTCGGCTGGTGGTCTATGATGTGGATAAGGGCTCCGGCGTGTCTAATATTCGCGACATCAAGGAGCAGGAGATCTATTTCGGCACCCTCCCCCTGATGACCGAGAAGGGAACGTTTATCATCAACGGAACCGAACGCGCCGTCGTCAGTCAGCTGCACCGCTCCTCAGGCGTATTTTTTGATCACGATAAGGGCCGGACGCATTCCAGCGGCAAGATCATCTATACGGCGCGTATTATCCCGGTTCGCGGCTCCTGGATTGATATGGAGATTGATCCCAAGGATATCGTCTATATTCGGATCGACAGGCGCCGAAAGTTTCCGGTAACCCTGTTGTTCAAGGCGCTCGGCTATACGGATGATGATATCCTCTCCTACTTCTACGATAAAGAGCGCATCTATATAAAAAACGGGAAGTTTCTAAGGGAGCTGAATTTCGACTTTCTGAAGGGGCAGCGCCCGAGCGCCGATGTAATTAATCCGGTGACGGGGGAAGTGGCCATCCGGAAGGGTCGGATGTTTACCAAACGGGCTGTCCGCGAGCTTCAGTCCGCCGGCGTCGAATTGATTCCCATCCCCCGGGAGGATCTGACCGGCCGGGTGGTGGCCGCCGATATCGAAGATCCGCAAAGCGGGGAGGTTGTCGCCAAATCCAATGACGCCCTGGATGAAAAATTTCTGGAGAAGCTCCGTGAGACCGGTGTCGAAGGGTTCGATGTGCTGTTCATGGAGGGTCCGTATGCCAGCAATGCGATTCAGAAAACCCTCGTGGTCGATAAGGTGGAGTCAAAGGAGGAGGCCTTGCTGGATATCTATCGCCGGCTTCGCCCGGGCAATCCGGCAACCCCCGAAGTCGCCCAGGAATTTATCGACCATCTGTTTTTCAAAACCGCCTATTATGATCTATCCAGTGTCGGGAGGTTGAAGATCAACCATCGGCTGGGCATTGAAACGCCCCTGGATATCCGGATACTGAGAAAAGAAGATATTTTGCTGACGGCAAAAACGCTGGTTGAATTGCGGGATAATCAGGGCCCGGTCGATGATATCGACCATCTGGGCAACCGGCGGGTCCGTGCCGTAGGTGAGCTGCTTGAAAATCAATACCGTATCGGGCTCGTTCGGATGGAGCGCGCCATTAAAGAACGTATGAGCATGCAGGAAGTCGATGCCCTCATGCCGAATGATCTGGTCAATCCCAAGCCGGTATCGGCCGTGGTTAAAGAATTCTTCGGCACCAGCCAGCTCTCGCAGTTTCTGGATCAAACCAACCCGTTGTCTGAAACCACGCATAAACGACGTTTGAGCGCCCTCGGGCCCGGCGGCTTAACGCGTGACCGGGCGGGATTCGAGGTGCGCGACGTTCATCCTTCGCATTACGGACGGATTTGTCCGATTGAAACGCCGGAAGGCCCGAACATCGGTTTGATTGTATCGCTTTCGACCTATGCAAGGGTCAATGAGTTCGGGTTTATTGAGACCCCCTACCGGGTGGTCAAGGATGCCCGGGTGACAGATGATATCCGGATGCTCTCCGCTTTTGAAGAGCAGGATCATCCCATTGCCCAGGCCAACGCGCCGGTCAACGAAGCCAATGAGTTCGTCAATCAACTGGTCATGTCCCGTGTAGAGGGCGAGTTCATGCAGATCAACCGGGATCGGATCGAGCTGATGGATATCTCGCCAAACCAGCTGGTCAGCGCTTCCGCATCACTTATCCCGTTTCTGGAAAACGACGATGCCAACCGGGCGCTTATGGGATCGAATATGATGCGCCAGTCGGTGCCGCTTCTGCAAACCAACGCGCCGCTTGTGGGCACCGGTAATGAAGGCGTTGTGGCAAGGGATTCCGGAGTTGCTATCGTTGCTAAACGGGCGGGCCGGGTAGCCAATGTGGATGCCTCTCGGATTGTATTGAAGCATGAGCCGTCCGGAGTGCCCGGAGACAAAAATGTCACCATATACAATTTGTCGAAATTCATCCGCTCCAACCAGAATACCTGCTTTAACCAGCGGCCCATCGTCAGTAAGGGGGACTGGGTGAATGCCGGCGATATTATTGCCGACGGCCCGGCTACTGACCAGGGGGAACTGGCATTGGGCAAAAACGTGACGGTGGCGTTTATGCCATGGGGCGGATACAACTTCGAGGACTCGATTCTTGTCAGCGAGCGTTTGGTCAAGGACGGCGTGTTTTCTTCTGTGCATATCGAAGAGTTTGAAGTCCTGGCCCGGGACACCAAGCTCGGCAAGGAGGAAATTACCCGGGATATCCCCAATGTGGGCGAGGAGGCGTTAAGGGATCTGGATGAATGCGGAATTATCCGCCTTGGAGCAGAGATAGGCCCCGGCGATATCCTTGTCGGAAAGGTGACGCCCAAAGGGGAGACCCAGCTGTCGCCGGAAGAAAAACTTCTTCGCGCTATATTTGGTGAAAAGGCCGGTGAGGTCAAGGATACGTCGCTTCGGGTGCCCCCGGGCGTCAACGGCATCGTTATCGATGCGAAGGTATTCTCCCGAAGTGGTGTAGACAAGGATGACCGGTCCCGGTCGATAGATGATGAGGAGATCGCCCTGCTCGAAAAAGACCGGGATGACGAGATCAGTATTATCGATGAAACCGCCAGAAGAGAGATCAGCGCCTTGATTTCGGGCAAGCAGTGCGCTGTCGATTTTACCGACGGCAAAAAGGTGCTGTATCCAAAGGATACCCGGATTGACCCCAAGCAGCTGGCCGAGGTGCCGCTGGCAAAATTCGAAGCCCTGAGCCTAAAAGATGCCAAGACCAACGAAAAAGTCCAGGAAATCGTCTCCCGTTACCGGGAGCAGATCGAAATGGCCCGCCAGGCGTTTGATAATCAGGTCAGCGCCATCGAGAGGGGCGATGATTTGCCGCCCGGCGTCATCAAGATGATCAAGGTCTATGTGGCAATGAAGCGCAAACTCTCAGTAGGCGACAAAATGGCCGGCCGGCACGGAAACAAGGGCGTCGTATCGAGGCTGTTGCCCGAAGAGGATCTGCCGTATTTTGAAGATGGCCGCTCCGTGGATATGGTATTAAACCCGTTGGGCGTTCCCTCGCGGATGAATGTCGGCCAGATCCTGGAGATTCATCTCGGCCGGGCGGCGAGAGGCTTGGGCGATCAGGTCAACAGGCTGATCAAAGAGGCCAAGACCAAGGAACTTAAGAAAAAATTCAAGTCGATATTTTCGGATAAAAAGTTTCACAAAGACGTGGATAAGATGCCTGATGAAACATTATACGGCTTTGCCGACAATTATCGGGAGGGGGTTCATATGAACACCCCGGTTTTTGACGGCGCGCGGGAAGAGGAGGTAAAGGGGCTTTTGAAGGAAGCCGAGCTTAGCCAGAGCGGTCAGGCCATCCTCTTTGACGGCCGCACGGGAGAGCCGTTTGACGGTAAAATTACCGTCGGCACCATGTATATGCTCAAACTGCATCATTTGGTGGATGATAAGCTGCATGCCCGTTCGATTGGACCCTATTCTCTTGTTACTCAGCAGCCCCTCGGTGGTAAGGCGCAGTTTGGCGGCCAGCGTCTGGGTGAAATGGAGGTCTGGGCTATGGAAGCCTATGGCGCGGCCCATGCCCTCCAGGAGTTTTTGACCGTCAAGTCCGACGACATGGCGGGACGGACCCGGATGTATGAAAAAATTGTCAAGGGTCAAAATGTATTTGAGCCCGGTTTACCGGAATCATTTCGGGTTTTGACCAAGGAACTACAGAGTCTGGGACTCGATATCAACCTTATTGAGAATAAGGAATAAGGAGAATCATATTGGAAACACTGTACGATTTTTTCATAAAGCCAAAAAATCCGAGACTCTATGAAGGTGTGAGGCTGTCACTGGCCTCTCCGGAGTTGATTCGAAGCTGGTCATACGGGGAGATTAAAAAGCCGGAGACCATTAATTACCGAACGTTTAAGCCGGAGCGGGATGGCCTTTTTTGTGCCAAGATTTTCGGGCCCACCAAGGATTATGAGTGCAATTGCGGAAAATACAAGCGGATGAAGCACCGCGGCGTGATATGCGAAAAGTGCGGGGTCGAGGTCATACAATCCAAGGTGCGCCGTGAGCGGATGGCGCATATTGATCTGGCCTGCCCGGTATCCCATATTTGGTACTTGAAAAGCCTGCCCAGCAAAATCGGCAACCTTCTGGATTTGACCCTAAAGTCGCTCGAGAAGGTTATCTATTTTGACAACTACATCGTTATTGATCCAAAGGATACAGGGCTGTCCCGTCTCCAGCTGCTTTCCGAGGACAAATACCGGGAGGCGCTGGAGCTCTACGGCAACAAATTTGAAGCCGGCACCGGCGCTGAAGCCATCAAGGAACTCTTGAGCCAGGTCGACATCCCTGCGCTTTATGATGAGCTAAGAGAGGAACTTCAGAATACGGGATCGGAAGCCAAGCGGAAAAAGCTGGCCAAGCGGTTAAAGGTCGTGGAGGCATTCCGGCAGTCGGGATTGGATCCGGAATGGATGATTTTAGAGGCTATCCCGGTACTTCCACCGGAGCTTCGGCCGTTGGTCCCCCTCGAAGGGGGGCGGTTCGCCACCTCGGATTTAAACGATTTGTACCGCCGGGTGATCAACCGGAATAACCGCTTGAAACGCCTGATGGATCTAAATGCGCCGGATATCATCGTTCGGAACGAGAAACGGATGCTTCAGGAGTCGGTCGATGTTTTGATCGATAACGGCCGGCAGGGACGCGTCGTGACCGGCTCCAACAAGAGGCCGCTGAAGTCCTTGAGCGAAACGCTCAAGGGCAAGCAGGGGCGGTTCCGTCAGAACCTGCTGGGCAAGCGTGTGGACTATTCGGGCCGATCGGTTATCAGTATCGGTCCGAACCTGCGGCTGCATCAGTGCGGTATTCCCAAGCAGATGGCCCTTGAGCTTTTCAAGCCGTTTATCTATCACCGGCTCGAAGAAAAGGGGATCGTTACCAACGTTAAAAGCGCCAAGAAATGGGTGGAGCGCAAGAGCCCGGAAGTTTGGGATACGCTGGATGAAGTGGTCAAGGAGTATCCGGTTATGTTAAACCGGGCGCCTACTTTGCATCGATTGGGCATTCAGGCATTTGAGCCCGTTCTTATTGAGGGGAAAGCCATTCAGCTGCATCCGCTGGTATGTACAGCCTTTAATGCTGATTTTGACGGGGATCAGATGGCCGTTCATATTCCTGTCTCTCTTGAAGCCCAGATCGAAGCCCGGGTTTTAATGCTGGCATCCAATAATATATTGTCTCCGGCCAATGGGAACCCGATTATCGTGCCGACTCAGGATATCGTACTGGGTATCTACTATATGACCTTTGGGGTCGCCGGTGTACAGGGCGAGGGCATGCGATTCTCAAATACCGCCGAGGTGAGGTCGGCCTATGATGCCGGCAGCGTGGACCTGCATGCCAAAGTTCAGGTGCGTATCAATGAAAAACGCTATGACACGACGGTGGGGCGGGTGCTCTTGTGGGAGCTGGTGCCGAAGGGAGAAAGCCTGGTCTTGCGGCACATAATGGCCTCCTCCAAGGAAAATGCAGCGCCCGTAGTCGACGCGGTAGAGGCCGGCGAGTCCTTTAAAGACCTTGTGCATAAGTATTCAGAGGCATTTGATAAAACCTATCACGGCAACATCGGGCTGCTTGAAAAAGAAGAGTTCCGGGAAATTTTTCAGGTCAGTGATCGGGACGCAGATACGGTTTTTTCATTGGATAAAGGCGAGGTCAGCCAGATCATCTATTCCGGCGGGAAATACCATCTGTTTCAGGTCATTGAGCGGCGGTCCGAAATTCAGTTCGATATGGTCAACAAGGTCCTGAATAAAAAAGGGCTTCGAGAGCTCGTGGATTATACCTACCGCCACAAGGGGCCGAAGGCGACGGTTATTCTTGCCGACCAGTTAAAGGACATCGGCTACAAGATGTCAACCTACGGCGGTTTGTCCATCGGTATTGACGATATGCTCATACCGGAGACCAAATGGGATGTCATCAACCGGGCTGAAAAAGAGGTGACTGAAATCAACCGTCAATATACCGAAGGGCTGATTACCCAGGGGGAAAAATACAACAAGGTGGTCGATATCTGGGCGAAGGCCACGGACGAAATCGCCGACGAGATGATGGACGCTATGCAGACGCCCCGTACGGAGCGGCCGTCGGATACCTCCGCCGAAGAGCTGGATAAACGGTTGGCGGGCCGGATGTCCTCGGATGGCAGTGACGTGGTCAACTCGATTTTTACCATGGCGGATTCCGGCGCCCGGGGCAGCCGGGATCAGATGCGCCAGTTGGCCGGTATGCGGGGCCTTATGGCCAAGCCCTCCGGAGAAATTATTGAAACCCCGATCACGGCGAATTTTCGTGAAGGGCTCTCAGTGCTTCAGTACTTCATTTCTACCCATGGCGCCAGGAAGGGGCTCGCGGATACGGCCCTGAAAACAGCCAACTCCGGTTACCTGACCCGCCGCCTGGCCGATGTCTCCCAGGACTGCACGGTGTCGGAATTTGATTGCGGAACGGTTATGGGCATTGAGGTTGAGGCCCTGCTGGAAGGCGGTGAGGTGATCCAGCCGCTTTCTGAAAGGGTGCTTGGCCGTACCGCGCTTGAAGATGTGGTCGATCCGTTCACAGAAGAGGTCTTGGTCAAAGCGGGCGAGGAAATCGACGAAACCGGCGTTGTCCGCATTGACGCGTCCGGGGTGACCAGTATTAAAATCCGGTCGGTACTGACCTGCAGGACGCGAAACGGGGTATGCTCCAAGTGCTATGGCCGTGATCTTGCGCATGGCGGGCCGGTGGAAGTCGGCCAGACGGTAGGCATCATGGCGGCACAGTCCATTGGGGAGCCGGGGACCCAGTTGACCATGCGGACGTTTCATATCGGTGGTACGGCCAGCCGGCGGGTGGAACAGGCCGATATCCGGGCCCGCGTCGGCGGCACCATTAAATTTGGCTCGTTGAATGCGGCGGTCAACTCAGAGAATCGGGCGATTGTGATGAACCGGCGCGGTGGGGAATTCTCCATTGTGTCCGATTCCGGACGGGAGCTGGAAAAATTCCCGGTTATCTACGGGGCGGAGCTTGCTGTCAAAGACGGTGAAAAGGTTGAACAGGGCCAGCTGCTTGCCTCCTGGGATCCTTTTACCACCCCGATTATTACGGCGGTATCCGGTAAGGCTAAATTCGGTGACCTGACCATTGGAAAGACGCTGAAGGAAAAAGTGGACCCGGTTACAGGAAAATCCAGCCTTACGGTGGTGGAATCCAAAGAGTTGGACGCCCGCCCGAGGATTTCGATCAAGGATAAAGAGGGCAAAACGGCAAATATCCCGGGTTCCGGTGCCGCACGGTACAACCTGCCGGTAGAGACCATTCTGATGGTGGAGGAGAATGACACGGTCAAGGCCGGCGATATTATCGGCAAGCTTCCCCGCGAAACCACCAAGACTAAGGATATCACCGGGGGGCTGCCGCGGGTGGCCGAGCTGTTTGAAGTCCGCAAGCCGAAAGAGACCGCAGTGTTAAGTGAAATTGACGGGTATGTAACGGTTGCCAAAACCCCGAAAAAGGGAAAACAAAAAGTTACCGTAACCCCGGTGGATGCCGGTGAGAAGAAGGAATATCTCATTCCGCGGGGGCGCCATATTAATGTCTATGACGGCGATTTCGTCAAGGCCGGCGAACAGCTGACCGGTGGAAGTCCGAATCCCCAGGATATACTGACCATCCAGGGTGAGGTCGCCCTGGCCCGTTATCTCTTAAACGGCGTGCAGGAAGTCTACCGTCTGCAGGGGGTGCGGATCAATGATAAGCATATCGAGGTTATTATACGGCAGATGATGCGCCGGGTCCGGGTTCAGACCATCGGGGATACGGAGTTTATCCCGGAGGAGCAGGTCGACAAGCACCGATTCGAGGATGTGAACCGCGCCGTTGTGGAGCAGGGCGGCACCCCTGCAACTGCAGAGCCGTTAATATTGGGCATCACTAAAGCCTCGTTGTCCACGGATAGCTTTATCTCCGCCGCCTCGTTCCAGGAAACCACCAAGGTGTTGACCGATGCCAGTATTGAAGGGGCCTATGACAGGCTCAAGGGGCTCAAGGAAAATGTGATTATGGGGCGTCTGGTCCCCGCCGGCAGCGGACGGGATGAATATGCGCAGCCGGATATCGAGGTCGAGTTGGGGCCATATGCCGCGCAGCCGACGGAGTCCCAGTGAAAAATCGGGAAACGGGAATTAATGGATATTGAAGTAAAAAGTCTTGACAATATATTTAATTTAAAGTAGTATCAAATATTTTAACTCGGTCAAAATTTATAATTATTTTCAGAGGTTTATCAGGATCATGCCGACAATTAATCAACTGGTTCGGAGAGGACGCAAGCGGATTGAGCAAAAGAAAGGGGCGCCCGCTCTGCAGGGGTCGCCTCAGAAACGCGGCGTATGTGTTCGGGTGTACACGGCTACCCCTAAAAAACCGAATTCAGCCTTGCGCAAGGTGGCCAGGGTTCGCCTGACAACCGGCGTGGAAATTTCCGCCTATATCCCCGGCATCGGGCATAATCTTCAGGAGCACTCGGTTGTGCTTGTTCGCGGTGGACGGGTCAAGGACCTGCCGGGCGTTCGATACCACGTCGTTCGGGGGACACTGGATACCCTGGGTGTTGCCGATAGAAAGCAGGGGCGGTCGAAGTTCGGCACCAAGCGGCCCAAGTAGTGCCCGAACAAAGACCAGGATTCTTTGTTAGGATCAAGGAAGACGAAAATTTTGACCGCAGACATACGCGAAGTATTTTGAGGATTAAAATTTGCGCCTGAAACAGATAATGGTAAAAATGACCGTTTTCGGTCAGGCACTACGTAAACAATATAAAATATTAACCAGAGGGTAATGGTTTAAGATGCCAAGACGTAGAGAAATCGCTGAGAGAAAACTGCCGCCTGACTTGAAGTATAACAGTGAGCTGGTGGCGCGGTTTATCAATTATATCATGCGGGATGGCAAAAAGAGCGTGGCCCAGTCGATTGTATACGATGCGCTTGACTATATGGGGCAGAAGAGCGGGGATGATCCGATGAAACTTTTTGAACAGGCGATCGGTAACATCCGGCCCCAGATTGAGGTTAAATCCCGGCGCGTCGGCGGGTCGACTTACCAGGTCCCTACCGAAATCCGTCCCAAACGCCAGACGGCATTGGCGCTGCGGTGGATAATCGCCTATTCGGGCAAGCGTTCTGAGAATACCATGGCCCGGAAGGTGGCGGGTGAATTAATGGATGCCCTCGAGCATCGCGGGGCTTCCGTTAAAAAGCGGGAAGATACCCATCGAATGGCGGAAGCCAACAAGGCTTTTGCCCATTACAGATGGTAGCCTACTGTTTTTATTTGATTTAATCATTATTTTGCCCATCTGCTTTTTTCAAATCGGATGGGCAAAATAACTTTTTAATAAACTACGGCATAAGGTGCTGAAGGAAAATCCTTCGGCTGCAATCATCGGAAGACTCCAATAGCCCTGTCGGGGGAGGAAGTTAAGATGTCAAAGCAGAAGTTTGAGCGGACGAAGCCGCACGTAAACGTAGGAACGGTGGGTCACATTGACCATGGCAAGACGACATTGACGGCAGCGATAACGAAGCACTGTGGATTAAAGGGGATGGCCGAGTACGTGGCATTCGACAAGATTGACAAGGCGCCTGAAGAGAAGGAGCGGGGGATCACGATTGCCACGGCGCATGTGGAGTATCAGACGCAGAAGCGGCATTATGCGCATGTGGACTGTCCGGGCCATGCGGACTATATCAAGAACATGATCACGGGAGCGGCCCAGATGGACGGGGCGATCCTGGTGGTGGGGGCCGATGACGGTCCGATGCCGCAGACGCGGGAGCACATTTTGCTGGCGCGTCAGGTCGGGGTGCCGCAGATAGTGGTTTTTTTGAACAAGTGCGACAAGGTGGATGACGAGGAGCTAGTCGAGCTGGTGGAGTTGGAGCTTCGCGAGCTGTTGAGCTCCTATGATTTTCCCGGTGATGAGACGCCGATCATTCGCGGCAGCGCATTGAAGGCGTTGGAATCCGACGATCCGGACGGAGAGGAGACCAAGTGTCTTTGGGAGCTGTTGGAGTCGATAGATGATTTTATTCCGGAGCCGGAGCGGGATGTGGACAAGTCGTTTCTGATGCCGGTCGAGGATGTGTTTTCGATTTCCGGCCGGGGCACGGTTGTGACGGGTCGTGTGGAGCGCGGCGTGATCAAGGTCAACGACAAGGTGGAGATAGTGGGCTTTGGTGAGACGCTCAGCACGACGTGCACGGGCGTTGAGATGTTCAGGAAGATTTTGGACCAGGGTCAGGCCGGTGACAACGTGGGGCTTTTGCTACGAGGAATCAAGCGCGACGATGTAGAGCGCGGGCAGGTGGTTGCCGAGCCGAAGTCGATCACGCCGCACACGAAGTTTGAGGCCGAGGTCTACGTATTGAGCAAGGATGAGGGAGGTCGGCATACGCCGTTTTTCAGTGGTTATCGGCCGCAGTTTTATTTTCGGACGACGGATGTAACGGGGGTATTGACTTTACCGGAAGGAGTGGAGATGGTGATGCCGGGCGATAATGTCAAGATCAAGGCGGAGCTGATCACGCCGATCGCGATGGAGAAGGAGCTTCGGTTTGCGATCCGTGAAGGCGGCCGGACGGTCGGTGCCGGCGTCGTCAGTGAAATCATCGAATA
>JAGXLR010000008.1:0-8109 GCA_018334555.1 Desulfobacterales bacterium | reverse complement strand
CGGGCGATAATGTCAAGATCAAGGCGGAGCTGATCACGCCGATCGCGATGGAGAAGGAGCTTCGGTTTGCGATCCGTGAAGGCGGCCGGACGGTCGGTGCCGGCGTCGTCAGTGAAATCATCGAATAAACCTGAGAGATGATATTCTATGATAACAAATTCAAAAATCAGAATACGCTTAAGAGCATACGACCATAAACTGCTTGATCAGTCCGCCCGGGATATTGTGGATACGGCCCGGAAAACAGGGGCAAAGATCGTTGGACCGATCCCCCTGCCCACACGGATCAACAAATACACTGTACTGCGTTCACCCCATGTGAACAAAAAGTCAAGAGAGCAGTTTGAAGTCCGGACCCACAAACGGCTTTTAGATATTCAGGATCCCACGCAGCAGACTGTGGATGCCTTGATGAAGCTTGACCTGTCGCCGGGTGTGGACGTCGATATTAAACTGTAGGTATAATTGGGTGACGGCTATGAGCAACGGATTACTAGGTAGAAAACTGGGGATGACGTCATATTTTGGCCATGATGGCCGCTATTTGCCGGTAACAGTGATTGAAGCCGGCCCCTGTACGGTCACCCAGATAAAAACCAAGGCAAATGACGGATACGATGCCTTACAGCTGAGCTTCGGGGAGAAGAAAAAGAACCGGGTAAACAAGCCGCTGCAGGGGCACTTCGCCAAGAGCGGGGATAAATGTTTTGCCGAGATAGGGGAGTTTTCGGTGGAAAATCCCGATGATTTCCAGCTCGGCCAGGAAGTCACGCTCGAGATGTTTTCCGTCGGCGAGCGTATCGAAGTCTCTGGAACGACTAAAGGCCGGGGATTCTCCGGTGTCATTAAGCGGCACGGATTTCATCGGGGCCCCAAAACCCATGGGAACAGAAACTATCGCCTCCCCGGCGCAATCGGAATGAGCGCCTGGCCGTCAAAAGTGGCCAAGGGCAAGAAGCTGCCCGGCAGATACGGTAATGCCCGGCAGACGGTCAAAAATCTTGAGATCGTCGATATTCGGCCGGACGACAACTTGATTCTCGTCAAAGGGGCGATTCCCGGACCGGCAAGCGGTCGGCTGGAAATCAAAAAGCGTCGATAATAGATATCCTATAAAATCAGAGAAAATGAGGCAAATCATGGCTGTCGTTGAAGTCAAAAATATTCAGGGTGGCAAAGTATCAGAGGTTGAACTGCCCGACAGCATATTTAATGTAGCGGTTAAAAAAAGCGTGCTCCATGACGTGGTCCGAATGCAGACGGCCGCCAGGCGGCAAGGCACCGCATCTGTGAAACATCGTTCTGATGTCAAGGGAAGTGGCGTCAAGCTGTTTCGCCAGAAGGGGACCGGCCGGGCCCGGCGGGGAGATGTCAAAAGCCCTTTGCTCAAAGGCGGGGGGGTAACCTTTGGACCGGAGCCCCGCTCCTATGCGTTTAAAATACCCAAAAAGGCCCGGCGCCTGGCGCTTAGAATGGCGATCAGTAGCAAGCTGCAGGCGGAGACGCTGGTTGTCCTTGACAAATTCGAAATGGATCGGATAAAGACGAAAACCGTCGCTTCGGCGATGGATGCGCTCGAACTGGAGAAACCACTCATCGTTATTGATAAGAAGGACAGTACGCTGGAGCTATCCGCCAGAAATATTCCCGGTGCAAAGGTTCTGCGGGTAGAAGGCCTGAATGTTTATGATATTTTGAATCACAAGCATCTTGTTTTATTGGAGCCTTCTATAAAGTTGATTGAGGGGAGGTTGGCCGCATGAGAACTTATGATATTATAAAAGGGCCCATTGATACGGAGAAGACCAATCTGCAGAAAGAGTCGCACAATAAAGTATCATTCGAGGTTGATCCGAAGGCCAACCGGGTCGAAATCCGGAAAGCGATTGAAAAAATTTTCGAAGTCAAAGTCCAATCCGTTCGCACCATGCATGTAAAGGGCAAGATCAAGCGACGCGGACGAATCCTCGGCCGGCAAAAAAATTGGAAAAAGGCCATTGTTACGTTGATGCCCGGCAGCCGGATCAATTTTTTCGAAGGCGTTTAAGTGAGGAGACGATAAATGGCATTAAAACGAGTCAAACCGACATCACAAGGGCGCCGGTTTCAGGAATATGCGACCTTTGATGAGATAACCAAGACGGAGCCGGAAAAGCGGCTGCTGAGGGTTATTAAAAAATCCGGCGGCCGGAACGCGAATGGCCGGATGACCATCCGCTATCGCGGAGGCGGTCACAAACGACAGTATCGGCTGATTGATTTTAAGCGGGAAAAAGACGGTGTGCCGGCCAAAGTGACGGCCATCGAGTATGATCCCAACCGGTCCGCCCGAATTGCTCTTCTGCACTATATGGATGGGGAAAAACGCTATATACTGGCCCCCGTCAAAGTGAAAGTCGGTGATCAGCTGATGTCGGGGCCGGATGCGGAGATCAGACCGGGTAATGCGCTGCCGCTCAAAAATATCCCGCTGGGGACTCAAATACACAATATTGAGCTCCGTGCCGGTCGTGGCGGGCAGATGGTTAGAAGTGCGGGTGGCTATGCCCAGCTGACGGCGAAAGAGGGCAAATATGCCACTATCCGGTTTCCTTCCGGTGAGGTCCGGATGGTTTTGCAAAATTGTCGGGCCAGCATCGGGCAGATCGGCAATATCGATCATGTTAACGTATCCCTTGGAAAAGCCGGACGAACCCGGATGCTGGGCAGACGCCCGAAGGTCCGGGGGGTCGTAAAAAATCCGGTGGATCATCCCATGGGCGGCGGTGAAGGCCGATCATCAGGCGGCCGGCATCCATGCACCCCGTGGGGCAAGCCGACGAAAGGCTTGAGAACCCGAAGTAGAAAGAAAAGCGATCGCCTGATCGTGAAGCGTCGGAAGAAACGGTAAACTTTGAGATTAATCGATACAGCAATATCAGGAGCAGTGAAGGTATGCCGCGGTCAATAAAAAAGGGTCCTTACATTGAACCGAAATTGTTCAGAAAGGTCAATGAAGCGCAGGCTTCGCGAAGCAGCAAGGTCATAAAAACCTGGTCCCGCCGTTCCACAATCGTTCCAGAAATGGTGGGATTGACGCTTGCAGTGCATAATGGCAAGAAATTCGTTCCGGTCTTTATTTCAGAGAACATGGTGGGGCATAAGCTCGGCGAGTTTTCCCCCTCGAGGATTTTCTACGGGCATGCCGGCGACAAAAAAACGAAAATGAAACGGTAACCTCATAAATTTGGTTAGGATGTCCTAAAATGGAGGCACGGGCAACAGGCAAGTATATGCGTATATCCCCGCAGAAGGTTCGCAGAACCATCGGGGCCATGAAGGGCCAGCCGGTAGAGGCGGGGTTGAATCAGTTGAAATTCATGCCCCAAAAAGCATCTGGCATTGTTGAAAAAATTCTTCGATCGGCAATCGCCAATGCGGACCAGCGGGGGGATATGGATATCGACGCATTGATGATAAAGAATATTATCGTTGATGAAGGTCCCATGCTTAAACGGTTCCGGGCGCGGGCGAGAGGCAGGGCGACCCGCATATTGAAACGAACGAGTCATATTACCGTGATCGTTGCCGAAGGGTAAATAAAAGAGGAGGAAAATTGGGCCAGAAAGTCAATCCAATTGGTATGCGGCTAGGGATCGTCCGTAGCTGGGGCTCCCGTTGGTATGCCGGCAAAGATTATCATAAATATGTTCTGGAGGATTATAAACTAAGAACCTATTTAAAGAGAAAATTGCAGCATGCCGGTGTGTCAAAAATCGACATCGAACGATCCACGAAACGGATAAAACTCCGGATATACGCGGCCCGGCCCGGGATCATCATCGGTAAAAAGGGGGCTGAGATAGAGGCTTTAAAAAAGGAGCTCGAGAAGATGGTTTCCCATGAAGTCCTGGTGGATATACAGGAGGTTCGGAAACCGGAAGTCGACGCCCAACTAGTCGCAGAAAATGTTGCTAATCAACTGGTTCGACGGGTGGCATTCCGTCGGGCGATGAAACGGGCGGTTTCCTCGGCCATGCGGTTTGGCGCGCAGGGGATTAAAATTATCTGTTCCGGCAGGTTGGGCGGCGCTGAAATGGCCCGGGTGGAATGGTACAAAGAGGGCCGGATTCCGCTTCATACCCTTCGGGCGGATATTGACTACGGGTTTACCAACGCCAACACGACCTATGGCACGATAGGCGTGAAGGTCTATATTTTTAAAGGCGAGATCTTAAGCGATGAGCAGCTGGAGAGTGAAAGCCAGTAATCTGAAAAGAACCATTGATATGAGGAGAGTCGAATAGATGCTAAGCCCCAAAAGAGTAAAATATCGAAAGAAGCAGAAGGGCCGGATGAAGGGCAAGGCCTATCGGGGCTCACGGTTGAATTTTGGGGACTACGGCCTTCAGGCGGTGGAATGTGGGGAAATTTCCTCCAAGCAGATCGAGGCGGCCCGTATCGCCATGACCCGCCGGGTTAAGCGGGGCGGGAAAATGTGGATTCGAATATTTCCTGATAAACCGTACACCAAAAAACCGGCCGAAGTGCGGATGGGTAAAGGAAAAGGTGCCCCCGAGGGTTGGGTGGCCATTATCAAACCCGGACGCATCCTATACGAAATGGAAGGCGTTCCCAGGGATTTGGCCCAAGAGGCGTTGCGGCTGGCGGCACATAAGCTCCCGATCAAAACCAAGTTTGTTGAAAGGCACGAAATGTAATGAAACCAAATGAAATCAGAGAGCTAAACGGTGACGAGTTGAACAAGAAGCTGCAGGATATGGTCGAGTCCTATTTTAATTTGCGTTTCCAGCATGAAACGGGGCAACTTGAGAATATTAAACGTCTCCGGCAGGTTAAGTCCGATATCGCGCGGCTTAGAACGGTCAAACGGGAACGGGAACTAAACATCAGATAAACGGTATATAGAGCTATGACAGACAAAGAAAGAGGCAAACGCAGGCAACTGGTCGGAACTGTTTTAAGCAATAAATCCGATAAGACGGTCACGGTCAGAGTGGATCGATATGTGATTCATTCGGTCTACAGAAAATATCTGCGGCGACGGACTAAATATGCCGCCCATGATTCGCAGAATTCCTGTGGCGTTGGAGACCGGGTGCTGATTACGGAGTCCCGGCCACTGAGCCGGCGCAAGCGATGGCGGGTGAGTCAGATAATTGAAAAAGCGGTTTGATGATTAAAGGATATCAAAAATGATACAGGCTGAAACAATGTTGTCTGTCGCAGATAACTCGGGGGCAAAAGTGGTCTCCTGCATAAAAGTGCTGGGGGGCTCCAGGCGGCGCTATGCCAGCATCGGGGATATCATCGTGGTCTCGGTCAAGCAGGCAATGCCGAATTCGAAAGTCAGGAAAGGCGACGTCCTCAAAGCGGTCGTGGTGCGGACCAAAAAGGAGATTCGCCGTCCGGACGGCTCTTTCATTCGGTTTGATGAGAACTCGGCGGTTTTGATAAATGCTCAAAGGGAGCCCATCGGTACCCGAATTTTTGGGCCTGTGGCGAGAGAACTCCGTGCACACCGGTTTATGAAAATTATATCGCTGGCACCCGAGGTGCTTTAAGGTTTGGAGAGGCCAGATATGAATAAGGGTAAGAGCAAGGTAAAGATCAAAAAAAACGATAAGGTCAAGGTGATCGCCGGCAAGGATAAGGGAAAAATCGGTAAGGTCATCGATGTCTATCCAAATAAGCACCGCATCCTGATTGAAAATGTCAATTCCGTCAAGCGGCATACCCGGCCGAGCGACAAGAACAAACAGGGAGGGATCGTGGAGGGTGAAGCCGCTATCCACTGGTCCAATGTGATGCTGGTATGCAATAAATGCATGACCCCTGTTCGTACGAAGATGCATCAACTCGAGGACGGCAAGCGGGTACGGATCTGTCGGAAATGCAATGAAATTATCGATGCGTCGTAGCAAAGATTGCCGGAGGAATAAGCGAAATGGCTATTAAGCAGTATTATGACAATGAGGTGCTCCCCCAGCTAATCGAGACATTTGCATACAAGAACCGGCTGGAAGTACCGAGACTGCAAAAGATCGTTTTAAATATGGGCCTCGGTGAAGCGATCCAGAATATCAAGGTGCTCGACTCGGCCCAGGAAGAGCTCAAGGAGATAACCGGCCAGGCCCCGGTGATAACACGGGCGAAAAAATCCGTCGCGGCCTTTAAGGTGCGCGAAGGGATGCCGATCGGTTGCATGGTTACCTTAAGACGCCGCCGGATGTATGATTTTTTCGATCGGCTCGTCAATTTTGCCTTGCCCCGCGTTCGCGATTTCCGGGGGGTATCAGGAAAGGCTTTTGATGGAAAGGGAAACTATACACTGGGCATTAAAGAGCAGATTATTTTTCCGGAAGTCGATTATGATAAAATCGATACATTGAAAGGTTTAAACATCACGATCGTTACTTCGGCTAGAAACAATGAAGAAGGCAAAGAGCTGCTCAGGCTGATGGGCATGCCATTTAGAAATTAATTTTTTTAAGGAGGCTGGTTTGGCAAGAAAAGCGCTCAGGGAGAAGGCAGCGAAAAGCCCCAAATTTTCAGTCCGGCAGCATAACCGATGTCCGATCTGCGGGCGTTCGAGGGGCTATATCCGGAAATTCGGTATTTGCCGTCTCTGTTTTCGCAAGTTTGCTTCAGAGGGGCTGCTTCCGGGTGTCAAGAAGTCAAGCTGGTAGGTTGACGACTCGCACAATAGAGCCACATAAGGTTAACAGGATGGAGAAAGATTGATGACAATGAGTGATCCTATAGCGGATATGCTTACCCGGATACGCAACGGCGGGCGCGCCCGTCATCCCAGCGTCGATATGCCGGGGTCGAATTTGAAAACGGCGATGGCCAGGGTACTCAAGGACGAAGGGTTCATCCGGAACTACAAGTTTATCAAGGATAATAAGCAGGGAATTATCCGCGTATACTTGAAATACGATAAAAACAATCAGCATATCATATATGGACTGCAAAGGGTGAGCAAGCCGAGCCGGCGGGTCTATGTGAACAGCAAGGAAATCAGGCCGGTTCTAAAGGGGCTTGGCGTTTCTATTCTGTCTACCTCAAGGGGCGTCATGACAGACAAACAGGCAAGAAACGAAAAAGTCGGCGGTGAGATCCTTTGTAATATCTGGTAGGCAAGGAGAAGACCATGTCTCGAGTGGGGAAAAAACCGATTCAGATACCCGAGAAGACCACAATTACATATAAGGACCGCGTGCTGAGCGTTCAGGGGCAGAAAGGCACGCTGTCAATGACCGTTCATCCGGATGCGGCGCTTGATATAACGGATTCGGCGGTTACGGTGAGTGTAAAACGAAATGATCAGAAAGCCAAAGCAATCTGGGGAATGACCCGGGCATTGATCGCCAATATGGTGCATGGCGTCAATCAAGGGTTCGAACGGGTGCTTGAAATCAACGGGGTCGGATACCGGGCAGAACTCAAAGATAAGGGGCTGGAGTTTCATCTCGGGCATTCGCATCCAATCTATTTTGAACTGCCGGAAGGTATTTCAGCCAAAGTGGAAAAAAACGTGATTCGGCTGGAGGGCTACAATAAAGAGCTTTTGGGATACACGGCATCTTCGATCCGGCAGCTGAGGCCCCCGGAGCCCTATAAGGGCAAAGGTGTCAAGTATGCCGAGGAGACTATCCAGCGAAAGGCCGGGAAAACCGCGAAATAGGTTGATGATAGATTAATGGATTGATGCATTAAGGGTTATATACATATGGGTTCACCAAATATCAGAAAAGCGCTGCGACTCAAACGGAAAAAACGCATAAGAATGAAGCTGACGGGCACCCCGGAGCGACCAAGGTTTTGCGTTTTTAGGAGCTCCAAACACATCTACGCCCAGATCATTGATGATACCCGGGGGGTTACCCTGGTATCGGCCTCAACCATGGAGCCGGATATCCGGAAGGGCGAGAAATTTGAAAGCAAGGTTGCGGCGGCAAATTTTATCGGCAAACGAATCGGGGAACGGGCATCTGAAAAGGGGATACGGGCAGTTGTCTTCGACCGCGGGGGGTTTATGTATCATGGACGGGTCAGGGCCGTGTCCGAGGGTGCGCGCGAAGCGGGCTTGGATTTTTAAAACCC
>JAGXLR010000253.1 GCA_018334555.1 Desulfobacterales bacterium | reverse complement strand
GGGCAGGCATTTGACAAGACGCCGGTGGCGTGCCTGAAGGCCGAGGATTATCTCGTGGTTTTTTCGGATGAAGCCGGTGTTTGCGCCGCCCGGCCGGATTTTAGCCAGCTGATGGCGCTTGACTTGCGCGGGGTTATTATTACCGCGAGATCTAATCGCTATGATTTCGTCTCCCGGTTTTTTGCCCCCAAGCTGGGCGTTTACGAAGACCCGGTTACGGGTTCGGCCTACACCCAGCTGGCCCCGTACTGGGCGTCAAGGTTGGGGGACAGGGAATTCAGGGTTAAACAGGTTTCATCCCGGGGTGGCGAGTTGACCTGCGAGGTGGTCGGCGACCGGGTCTTTATTGCGGGCCGGGCTGTCACTTACCTGACGGGTAAAATTGAAACGGGCCTTCATGGGTAGGCGGCCCTATTCCCACCCATAAAGGCGGGCGGCCGCGCCGCCCAAGAATATATCGATTTCCTCTTTTGAAAACTTTATGCCCGAAGGGGACGCGGGGTTGCGGATCGCCTCAACCCAATCCTTGTTGCTCATCAACAGGGTGTAGGCCGGGCCGTCCGTGCCAAAGAGCACCCGCCAGGGTCCGAGAAAATCCATGGCGTAGCGCAATGCCCGGAAAAAATAGTCCGGATGGGTAAGGTATTCCACCTGCCAGCCGCAGAAGTCACAGTAAATGTTGGGCTTCATTGTGGCGAGATCCACCACCTCCTCATACCATCCATGCCCGCAATGGGCGACGATGAATGTGACCTCCGGAAAATCCGCGGCCGCCGCATCAATATATTTGGGCTGCGAATACATGCATTTCAGGGGGGCCGGCTCATTGCCGGAATGAATGATAACCGGCACATTGTATTGCCTTGCCACCTCGTAGAGCGCATAGCAGGCTGGTTCATGGGGATAATATCCGGCGGTGGGGTGCAGCTTCAGCCCGATCATTCCCCATTCTTCCAGGCCTTTTTTAAAAAGTCCGGCCGCGTTCTTTCTCCTGGGGTCCATCCCCGCACACGCGAACAGCCTGCCCTTGTGCCGCCGGGTGGCCTCAAAATAGGTATGATTTTTCTCTTCGATTGTGGGGAAATCAATGTCCGTTGCCGAAGGCGCGTCGGTTAGCAGGCGCAGATCAATGGGGAGAACAATGGCCCGGTCGATGCCGGCCTCATCCATCCAGCCGACGAGCTTGTCGCCGTTTTTGTCAAACAGCTGCGGCGCGGTCTGCTCATACAGCTCGTAGGGGTCCATCTTTTCGCCGGTGGCTTTGTTAAGAACAGCAACACCCGACCGGGCGGAGCCGATAAACCAGGACATGGGATCGGAGTTTTCATAAAACAGGTGCACGTGGCTGTCGATAATCATGGGGGCCTCCTTTGATGGTCAATATCTATATTCTAGGTGTCCATGGATGCCATTTTGCGCATTTCCTTTCTTTGATAGGCCTGTTGGACCGGTTTTTTTATAACCAGCGGGATCACGACGCATATACCGCCAACAAGCAGCAGCGGATAGTAGACCGCATACGGCTGGGACTGAATAACGGCGACAAGGCCAAGGATAACGCAGAAGATACCGATAACCAGAATGATGTTTATGAGCGCCTTGGCAATCCGCTGGCAGCGCCCAAAGCCGACTAAAAAACCGACGGCGGCGCCCATCAGGCCGATCAGGGAGCCGGAAACCCCGCCCACATAGCCGGCGACCCGGTCGCTCCACCAGCCGCCTGTAAATGACCCGGCCAGGGGATTCTCCTCCGGCGCGTATTGAAACAGTTTCAGGTCGCTCAGGTAAACGGTTCCGTTTCCGGGGAGGATGACGTTTAAAACGATTTTATCAGGGCTCCGGGGCTTTTCGCCGGTGGAAAAAGGCAGAACCACATCCCGCCAGTCCGAATCGCCGGTCAGACATTTCATCGGCCCCCTCGAGCCAAGGGTTTTTGTAAAATACGGGCTGCCGGAAAAATAGCTCAACATCTCCAGGTAGCCCTTACCCGCCACCCCCTGATGTCTAACCCGGCCCTTTAGGGCATAGCGGTTTTTGGAAACCTGTGGATCGTTCACCGCCAACACGGTCGTCCGCATGGATGCATTTGACGGGTTGGATACTTTCAGGCATCCGAACGGGGTTTCCGGAAGGGCATCCGGGGGGATATATGTGCCTGCGTACAGCCCGCCGGTATCCTTTAAAACCTTCCAGGAAAACGCCTGCAAAAATTCCTCAGCAAAGCCTAAAGACACGGTGAGTCCGATAAAAACCGGTATCAATAGAAAAATCGTTATACGCTCACGCATTTTCTTCCCCCTCCATTTCTTTTTTATATGCGTTTAAAAGCGATTTAAAGGTTGCCTGGTCTATCCTTCCCTCGGCGTAGGCCACGCGCAGCTCGCGCTCAAAGCGGCTCATTTGGAGATTGGCCTCAAGTATCTTTATCTTCTCGATCAACCGGTCCAGCCGCAGACGAACGGTCGGATAGGATATGCCGTAAGTTTTGGCCAACGCCTTGAGCGAGCCGGATGCCAGTATAAACCGCTTGATAAAAACCGTGTCTTCCTCGTCCAGCTGATTTATCCACTTGTTTTGATTTAAAATTGTTTCCATATTGGCCTGACTGATGGTATATGTTATTGTATTTTTAGAATCCGGTTAATTTAATAAAATTTAGTTTAATTTTAATTTTATTAAAAATTATATTTATGTCAATATTGACAATCTCGTAAAAAGTCGATTTTGGGATGGCAAAGAAAAAAGTTCAAGATCAAGGCGCGCAAATTCCGAGGAATGCAGCGTACTTAGCTGTACGTGAAATTCCGAGGAATGCAGCGCAACACAGATATTGGACTTTTTACGAAGCCATCAATATTTGAAATTAAAATCGATATAATGCTTAGATAGAGTCCTGCATGAATGTCTTTCATCATGAATCCACCTA
>JAGXLR010000123.1 GCA_018334555.1 Desulfobacterales bacterium | reverse complement strand
GCCTGCTTTTTGGTGCCCACAAAAAGGACGGAGCCGCCATCGGCCACCGAGTCCGCAATAAAATCGCAGGCAACCTTGAACTTCTTTACCGTCTGTTGAAGATCAATGATGTAGATGCCGTTACGGGCTCCAAAAATGTATCGCTTCATCTTCGGATTCCATCGCCGGGTCTGGTGGCCGAAATGAACGCCGGCCTCGAGCAGTTCCTTCATGGTTACGTAGCTCATAAAAATCTCCTCTTCTTTTGGTTTTGCCGCCGCCTTGATCCTCCCGGCCCACCGCTTTTGGATAAAGCACCGGGGCGCACCGGTCCCAAGACGTGTGTATTAACTTTTGATAAATTTATTTTGTGTAACAAAAAAAATAATATAGGGCAATAAAAAAATTAAAGATTCGTGGCCACGCCGCGCATCCATTTAAGGCCTGCGGGCGGCCACCAACACCCGGTCATAGCCGCCGTAATCCTTGATGACGCGGATAAAATCGACGCCGGGCAGGCGCTCGATCCGCGCCTCGGCTTTTTGCCGGTGCCCGTTGCCGATCTCCAGCAACAGCCTGCCGGACGGGGACAAATAGGGTGGAGCGGCCCGGAGGATCCTCTCGATCGCGGAAAAACCGTCCTCACCGCCATTGAGGGCCGCCATCGGCTCATATCGATAAATTTCCGGCGCGAGCCGGGAGATCTCGTCAACAGGGATGTAGGGCGGATTGGACAGGATCAGGTCAAACGCCTCAGCCGGTTGAATCGGGGCGAACCAGTCGGCGGCAAAAAACCGAATCCGGCCCGCCAGTTGTTTGGCGGCGGCGTTTTGCCGGGCAACCGCCAAAGCGCCGACATCCGAATCCGAAGCATAAAAAATATGCCCCGGCCGCTCGGCGGCAAGGCTTACAATGACTGCCCCGGAGCCCGTGCCGAGCTCCAAAATCCGCATGGGACGGCTATCGGCATCTTCGGGGATCCATTCAAGCGCCGCCTCCACCAGGACCTCCGTTTCCGGCCTTGGTATGAGCACATTTGGATCCACCGCAAACGTCATATCCCAAAAATCTTTTCGGCCCAGGATATAGGCTACCGGCTCCCGGTTCAGCCGGCGTTTGATCGCCGCCTTGAAGCGAGCCAGCTCCTCGGATGCCATCGGCTGATCGAAGCGCATGTACAACTCGACCCGCTCGATTCCCAACACATGGGCCAGCAGTAGCTCGACGGTCAGCCTCGGGCTATCGATTTGATGGGACTTAAAATAGGTGGTGGTCCATTGGATCAGATCAAGAATCGTCCATTGGGAATCAGATGGCTTCTGCATTCTGAAGCGCCTGAGCTCGAAAATGGGTGGTCAGCTCATCGATAATCTCATCAAGCAGTTCGCCCTGCAGGACCTGTTCAAGCTTATAAAGCGTCAATCCGATCCGGTGGTCGGTTACCCGGCCCTGTGGGAAGTTATAGGTCCGGATGCGCTCGCTGCGATCCCCTGAGCCGACCTGGTTTTTTCTCTGTTGTGAGATTTCAGCCTGCTGCTGCCGCAGCTCCAGATCATACAGGCGGGCGCGAAGCACTTTCATGGCCTTGGCGCGGTTTTTATGCTGGGATTTTTCATCCTGACAGGTGACCACCATACCGGTGGGGATATGGGTCAGGCGAACCGCCGAATCCGTGGTATTGACCGACTGGCCGCCGGGACCGGTGGATCGGAAAACATCCATTTTGATATCATTGGGATCGATGTTTATCTCGACATCGTCTATTTCCGGAAGGACCGCAACGGTTACCGCGGATGTATGGATCCGGCCCTGGGCTTCGGTTACGGGGACGCGCTGGACCCGGTGGGTGCCGCTTTCATACTTCAAATGGCTGTAGACGTTTTTCCCTTTGACCAGTACGACGATCTCCTTGATCCCGCCGGCATCTCCGTAGTGTTCGGTCATGAGCTCGATTTTCCAGCCTTTGGATTCCGCATACCGGCTATACATCCTGAAGAGATCGCCCGCAAACAGGGCGGCTTCCTCGCCGCCGGTGCCCGCCCGGATTTCAAGGAACACGTTTTTCTCGTCATTCGGATCCTTGGGCGTCAATAGGTCCTTAAGCTCCTCCTCGAGCCTTCCGGATTGCTCGGTAAGCGTTTCCACCTCTTTTTTGGCGAGATCCTTCATTTCGGGGTCATTGTCCGAGAGCAGCTCCCTGCTTTCCTCGAGCTCCTCGAGGGTCTGCTTGTACTCGCGATAGACGGAAACAATCTTGCCCAGGTCGCTGTGCTCGCGGACGTATTGGGGATAGAGCTCACGATCCTGAACGATTTCCGGATCACTCAGCAGCTTCTCAAGCTCTGTATAGCGCTCTTCGATGCCTTCAAGCTGTTCAAGCATAGATTCGCCGGTCCCATATAAAAATAAACAGCCTGTCCCACTTCCTTCCATTGGGCCAGGCCTTCATCGCGCCCGAACGAAAACCGTCCCTGGTTCTCGTTCTGGCTAAATCGCCTCCGCATTGTCATTTCGAGCGGCAGCGAGAAATCTTTAACAATCAAGATTCCTCGTCGCTTTCGCTCCCCGGAATGACAGCAGCGGAAGCTTCTAAGATAATATTAAATATTGTCGAGTTCCTTGGAAGCATTTTATTCCGCCGCGACGGTATTTTTGCAGAAAGTAACTCTAAAAAACATCCGCATTGTCATTTCGAGCGGCAGCGAGAAATCTTTAACAATCAAGATTCCTCGTCACTTTCGCTCCCCGGAATGACAGAGAGCTAAGCTTCTGGAACATTAATATATATTTTCAAGTTACTTAGAAGTCCAATATCTGTGTGGCGCTGCAACCCTCGGAATTTCACGTACAGCTAGCTACGCTGCATTCCTCGGAATTTGCGCGCCTTGATCTTGAACTTTTTACGAGATTGTCAGGTTTACTTCTTGCCGCTTTTTTCCTGATAGTTGCCGTATTTTCGCCGGAAGCGTTCGATCCGGCCGGCGGAGTCAACCAGCTTCTGTTTGCCGGTATAAAACGGATGGCACTTTGAGCAGATTTCCACGGAGATATCGCCCTTCGTGGAGCCGACCGTCATTTCATTGCCGCATGCGCATCGGATCGTGGCTTCCTTATATTCCGGATGTATATTCTTTTTCATTTTAATATCCTTCCTTTCTCCCGATAGACTCGATGCCCCCGCCCATAGGCGGCATACCGAAAGCCCCCATGCCGCCGTCAGGAATTCATGGAGTCCAAAAACTCCTTGTTATTTTTCGTACCCTGCATTTTATCAAGCAAAAATTCCAAACTGTCAACAGGATTTAACGTGGATAGAAGCTTTCTCAGGATCCAAACCCGATTGAGGGCCTCCTGGTCCAGGAGCAGCTCCTCCTTCCGGGTGCCGGATTTATTGAGATCGATGGCCGGATACATACGCCGGTCCGCAAGCCGCCTGTCCAGCTGCAATTCCATATTGCCGGTGCCCTTGAACTCCTCAAAAATCACCTCATCCATCCGGCTGCCGGTGTCTACAAGGGCTGTCGCAATAATCGAGAGGCTCCCGCCCTCTTCTACGTTACGGGCCGCACCGAAGAACCGCTTTGGGCGATGCAGCGCGTTGGAGTCGACGCCACCGGACAGGATTTTGCCGCTGGGCGGCATAACCGTATTGTAGGCCCTGGCCAGCCGGGTGATACTGTCCAGTAAAATAACCACGTTATGTTTGTGTTCAACCAGACGTTTGGCCTTTTCTATAACCATTTCCGCCACCTGAATATGGCGCTCCGCGGGCTCGTCGAATGTTGAACTCACGACCTCCGCCTTGACGGAGCGCTCCATGTCGGTGACCTCCTCCGGTCGTTCATCGATCAATACGACGAAGGGGACGACGCTTTTCTTATGGCTGGCGATCACGCTGTTGGCGATACTTTTTAGAATCATCGTCTTTCCGGCCCGGGGCGGCGATACCACGAGGCCGCGCTGTCCGAAGCCAAGGGGCGTAAGAAGATCCATGATCCGGGTCGTATAGTTGTCCCGCGCGGTTTCGAGCTTCATCTTCTTCGCCGGAAACAGCGGCGTCAGGTTGTCGAACAGGATTTTTTCGCGCGCTAACTCCGGCTCTTCAAAATTGATGGCCTCAACCTTCAATAGGGCGAAATAGCGTTCCGACTCCTTGGGCTGCCTGATCTGGCCGGAGACCGTATCGCCGGTCCGCAGATTGAATCGACGGATCTGTGATGGCGAAACATAGATATCATCGGGACCCGGCAGATAGTTGCAGTCCGGGGAACGCAAAAATCCGAAGCCGTCCGGAAGCACTTCCAGCGTCCCCTCGCCGTATATAAATCCGTTCTGCTCGATATGGGCCTGCAGCAGTGAAAAAATCAGCTCCTGTTTCCGCATCCCCCCGGCATTATCGATATTAAAGTTTTTGGCCAGCTCCGCCAGCTCACTAATTTTTTTGTTTTTTAATTCAACAACATTCATTAACCGCTTACCTCGCCATCATTTTAAATTGATTAGACTTTTATTCGAGTCGGCTTTTCTTTGTCGCTATTTAGCCTTAGACGCCTGTTCTGTCTCCGATTTACGCCGGTTCAACAAAAAACCGCCCTTACCGATGAGACGTATACAGATTCACTCCTGCGATGCACAAATCAGCTAGACTTTTTTGATAAAATAAGACCTGAATACATGATTTCTTTGAAGGAACTCTGTACTGCTCTGATTGATCGGATACGCAGCAACCAAGATACGTACCATAGGCAGGTATTTTTTTATTGTTTATATTACCATATACGCCATGTCAACATTTTTAGAAAATTTTTAACCGCTCCAAAAATTCCTGGTAAAACCGGTCCACGGTTTTGTTGGTTTCTGCAAGCGGGCCGGAGTTGTCGATAACATAATGGGACCTGTTCTGTTTTTCCTCCTCGGGCATCTGGGCCCGGATCAGCGATTCCGCATCCTCCCTCGAGATTCGGTCACGGGCCATCAGCCTTTGAATACGCACTTCGCGCTCGACGCTGACGGTCAAAATATAGTCGAAATAGCCCTCCAGACCGGCTTCAAACAAGAGCGGCACCTCCACGGCCACCAGCGCCGCCCCGTTTTCCGCGGCGGCCTGGTAGTCCTCGGCCATCAACCGAAACACCTCGGGGTGGACGAAGCTCTCAAGCGCCTGCTTCTTCTCCTGATCCTTAAGAATCACCCGACGAAGCTTTGCCCTGTTGATGCTCCCGTCCGCCTCGAGAATATCTCTGCCGAAATGGCCGATGATATTCTCATAAGCCGGCATGCCCGGCATAACCGCCCGGCGCGCCAACTCATCAGCCAGGATCACACGAACGCCGTGACCGCCGAGCCTTTCGCAAACCACACTCTTGCCGGAACCGGCCCCTCCCGTAACGCCTAGACGCACCGGTTGATCCTTACGCTCCGTCATGCCTGTTGTAAACCTTTCATTGCAATGCCTGCCTGTTTCAAGATATATATCAAAAGTGGAAAGGGTTACGTACGGTTGATACGGGAAGCGCGTTTAACTGAACCAATGACTCATATCATTAAAAACGCCTGATACCAGGATCCCGAGAGTAAAACTCAAAAAAGATACCTATATATTAAATTATACCACCCAAATCAATAAAAAAGGTGAAAGGTGAAAGATACAAGGTTTAAGATCTTGGGTATTAGGTATTTGTTAAATGGATTCGCTTGAGTTTTCATGAAACTGCCTGAATTTATTCCAGATACGCCGGGCATCTACCTCGTCGGCGGAACCGTCAGGGACCTATTGATGGCAAGGACGCCGACCGACTACGATATTGCCGCGCCGAGACCCTGCGAAGCAGTGGCGCAAAGAATCGCCCGAAATACCGGAAGTCGGGTCATCGCCCTGGGCAAACCCGGCCTGACAACCTACCGGGTCGTCTTTGGCGGGCTGACATTCGATGTTGCGCCACTGGAAGGCGGTCGTATTCATGAAGATTTGAAACGGCGGGATTTTACTATCAACGCCATCGCCTGGGACCTGAACCGGCAGCGGCTGGTCGATCCGTTCGACGGCCGGGAGGACATCGGGAAGCGACGCATCCGTATGATTTTCCCCGAAAATTTCCTTTCCGACCCCCTGCGGCGCCTGCGCGCGTTTCGGCTGGGCGCGGAGCTGCAGTTCGCCATTGATCCCGCCACCAAAGCTGAAATCAGCGCATGCGCCGATAGCATGGCCGCAACGGCCGGGGAGCGCATTCGGGATGAGTTGATGAAAATGCTGGCATGCGGGCGCTGCCGCTCCTATTTGCGGGAAATGGACGAGGCCGGCCTGCTGACAGAAATTTTTCCGGAACTGGGGCCGCTAAAAAGCTGCCGGCAGAACTCGCCCCATGATTTAGACGCCTTTGAGCACACGATGGCCGCTTTTTCAGGCGCTGAAAAGATTTTGGCCGATCCGGAGGCCTTTTTTAAAGACCCCGGCAGGGGGGCAAAGCGCATCAAGCCCGAACCGGCACGGCTGAAACTGGCCGTCCTGCTTCATGACATCGGCAAACCCGCCTGCCGGAGCAAAGACGCAAATGGCGGCATCCATTTTTACGGCCATGAGGCCGTGGGCGCAGATATGGCCGGGGCCGTCAGCCAAAGGCTGAGGCTCTCAAACGCGCATCGGGCCTATACGGATTTCATCATCCGCAACCATTTAAAGCCCATCCATCTGTTTAACGCCCACCAAAACCGGCAGCTCACCCGGCGCGCGATTATTCGATTCTTCCTGAAATCCCGTCGGCTTGCGCTGGACCTTCTCGTCCACGCCATGGCCGATGCCCGGGGGAAAAAAACGCACCCTTCAGCAGGGGCCTTTGAGCCGTTCTGCCGACAGCTGATAGATACGTATATTTTTGATTTTCAAAAAAAATCAAAATCCCCGCCGTTGATTACGGGACATGATCTGATCAATGCGCTTGGCCTCTCCCCTTCGCCGTTATTCGCCGAGCTGCTCTCCCGCGTCGAAGAAGAGCGCCTTACCGGCCGTTTACGGAGCCGGTCCGAGGCCATAGAATGGGTCAAAAATTTTATTGGCCCCCAATAACCTTTCTTGACATCAGGCCGTCTTTCTATTATGTAATCCATTTTATTTCATTTTTTCCTTGATTGGGACATTCGATAGGCCCGCAAATAAAGCACTTTAATCTTTTATAGAAAGGGAGAAATCCATATGAACATTCTATTTTTCGGTCCAAACGGCAGCGGCAAAGGGACGCAGGGCGCCATTTTGAAGAAAAAATACGACATCCCCCATATCGAATCGGGCGCCATCTTCAGGGAAAACATCAAGGGCGGGACGGAACTGGGCAAACAGGCCAAGTCCTATATCGACAAAGGCGACCTTGTTCCGGATGATATCACCATACCGATGATTCTTGAGCGGCTTAAAGCGGATGACTGCAAAAACGGCTGGCTTCTGGACGGATTTCCCAGAAACAAAAACCAGGCCGTCAAACTCCATGAGGCCTTGAAAAAGGAAAACATGAGGCTCGATGTCGTCGTGGAGATGGAGCTTGACCGGCAAATCGCCAAAAACCGCATAATGGGCAGGCGCCTTTGCGTCAATGACAACAACCATCCGAACAACATCTACATCGACGCTATTAAACCGGACGGCGACAAATGCCGGATCTGCGGCGGCGACCTGACGAAACGCGACGATGACCAGGATGAGGCAGCCATCGACAAGCGGCACGCCATCTATTACGATGACGAAACCGGCACGCTGGCAGCCGCCTACTATTTCCGTGATATCGCCGAACAGGAAGGCATAAGGTATATCACGCTAGACGGCAAGGCGAGCGTGGAAGAAGTCAGGGATGAACTGGTTAAAAAACTTGAAGCCTGAGCACGTCAAAAAGCCATGGGCCCTTGAAATCTTTGAGGGCCTGCTTTATAATGGGGATACAAATATATTGAAAAGGGGGCGAATTTTTTGAAGGAAATTTCGGTTCGAGTCGATGACAACGATGTCGAGCGTGCGCTGCGCGTTTTGAAAAAAAAGATTCAAAACGACGGATTGTTCAAACGACTGAAAATGAAAAAGAACTATGAAAAACCGAGCGAATACCGACGGCGGAAAAAACGCGAAGCGCTTCGACGGCAGCGGATCGCCGATGCCAAACGGCAAAAACGCTATCAACGCTACCGCAAAACGAAACGATCATAGTTCGCGGAACCACGACGAAATTTTTTCGACCCGGTCAGACGGTTCGACGCTGACCGGGTTTTTTACGCGCCCCGTCCGCCTTTAGACGATTAAACAATGGATCAGTACCGCTATCAACAATGCCTGGATGAGATGTATGGCCTCAGACGCTTTGGCATCATTCTGGGCCTGGATGTCATCGGCGGCATGCTCGAAAAACTGGGCAATCCGCAAGACAGATACGCGAGCATCCACATTTCTGGCACCAACGGAAAAGGCTCCATCGCCTCGGCATTGGCCAATATCCTATATCACGCCGGCTACCGCGTCGGATTGTACACCTCCCCCCATCTGGTTCGGTTCAATGAGCGCATCCGCATCAATAATGAGGAAATTTCGAATAGACATGTGGTTGACGCCTATGAAACCGTAAAAGCGGCCCACCATGGGGGCCGGGAGGCGACTTTTTTCGAGTATACCACCGCCATGGCGCTTTATTGTTTTGCGAAGGCCAATGTGGACTGGGCGGTGGTTGAGACCGGTATGGGCGGTCGGCTGGATGCCACCAACATCCTGCGTCCCGAGATTTCGATTATATCCAACATCTCGATGGAGCACCGCGCCTATCTCGGCCATACGATCGCGCAGATTGCCGGCGAAAAGGCCGGCATCATCAAGGCCGGCACGCCGGTTATCACCGGTGCCAGGCAAAAGACGGCGGTGGAGACGATCCGGCGGGCGGCCAAAGACCAATCCGCCCCGTTTTTCCGGTTGGGTGAACACTTCCGGGTGCGGCGCAACACCCGCTCCGGGGGCTTTACCTATTATGGCGTGGCCAATTCATGGTCGGACATGCACACCCGGCTGACCGGCGACCACCAGGTCGACAACGCCGCCATCGTGCTCGCGGCCTGTGAGATCCTTTCGCAAACCGACCCGATCGATTTTTCCGCCATCCGCGATGGATTGAAGACCCATCAATGGCCGGGCCGGCTTGAAATGTGGGACACCGCCCCGCCGATTTTGATCGACGGGGCGCACAACCTGATGGCGGCCCGGCATTTAGGCAGATTTCTCAAAGAGCAGATGGCGGATCGAAAAGTCACCCTGGTTATCGGAATCCTTGATGACAAGCCGTACCGGTCGATGCTTCAGTCGATTCTGCCGCATTGCCACCGGGCGATTTTAACCCGCCCCCAAATTGATCGCAGCCTGCCGGCGGAGACCCTTTTTAAAACGGGCCGGTCAATGATCGAACGAATAGAAATCATCCCGGATGTTGCAGATGCCGTAGCCCATGCTTATAATAGGACAAATTCC
>JAGXLR010000252.1 GCA_018334555.1 Desulfobacterales bacterium | reverse complement strand
GAGGAAAATAATGATCGACTGCGGTCAGCACGCGGCAATAGTTTCGGTAGTGGTATTGAAGCGGCCCGGCAGTACCGGCAAACATGGCGCCGTTGGTCATGGTGACCCAGGTATCGGCCTCGGGCGCCAGGGGAAGCGCTGCATCCGCGTAAAGGCCCTTCAGCTCCTCCGGCGGAAGCCAGTCATGATGGGCGGCTTTTAATGAAAGATACAGGCAAAACGGATTCTGCCGGTCCCGTCCGGCAAATGCCATGGCCCGGTCGGTCAGTTCATCGGTGATATAGCGCTTATTCGAAGGGGTTTGCTTTCCGTTGACGATCAGGGGGCAGTCCCAGTATTGGCCCTGGCCGCCTCTTGCCGTGAAGGTCACGAATTCATCCACACCCCGGAGCTGCGGCAGGCGCCCCGGCATGTGCCATTTGCCGATAAAGCCGGTATCATAACCAACCCGCTTGAGCCGCTCCAGAAACGTGACATTTTCGTTCTGCCAGGGGGTTAAATTGTTTCTAACCCCATGGGTATGGGCATACTGGCCGGTTAAAAAACTGGCCCGGCTGGGACTGCAAAGCGAGGTGGTGACAAAGGCGTTTTCAAACAGCACGCCTTCGCCGGCCAGCCGGTCCAGATGGGGCGTCTTTAAAAAGGGGTGGCCGGTGCAGCCCAGGTGATCCGCTCGGTGATCGTCAGTAAGGATAAAGACGATATTCGGCAGGGCATTTTTCTGCCGGGCGGCAAAAAGGGGGCCCGGAAACAGGCCCGTGGCACCCGCCAGGGATGCCCCTGCCATCAACTTTAAAACGTCGCGTCGCGAGATGGGTTTTTCAGACATGTTTTTCACCCTGAGATTGACTCAACCTCATTTAATACGTTGATTTCCGGCTCCCCGGCGGCAAACGCCATCGCTTTTTCCATAAATTCCTTGAAATGCGGAGTGGCACTGTGGGCGCTGAGCGCCGCCTTGTCCTTGTAACGCTCCATAAAGACCAGCGTATTTGGATCTTTTTTATCAATATTGAGGGTATAGCTGATGGTGCCCGCCTCTTTTGCCACTTCAGCCATGAGTTCTTTGGCGGCCGCCAGGGCGTCCTCCTTTTTTTCCGCTTGCACGGGAAGCTTTGCAATAACAGCAATCATAAACGATTCCTCCTCTTCCTCTTCTTCTTAATCTTACTCCAAAAAATGACCCCAAAAAATCAATTACAATTACCCGGCATCCTGTCCGCCAACGATCTGTTTGAGCTGGGGCAGAAACACATACATCAGGTTCTCCTTTACCCACTCCAAATACCGGCGGCTTCCGGGTGCCATCCCCATAATGCCGGCATAGTATGTGTCAGCACCCAGGTAGTTAATGGCCAGCGTGTTGAAATTGGTGGTAAACATTTTGATTTCGGTATCAGCGCCCTGCAGCGGAATCGCCTGCATAAACGTATGGGCGGTTCTGGCAAAAAAATCCTGGATTCTTTCGTATCCGGGAATAATCATGGCGTTTTGCGCCTGGACCAGGTTGAGTGTGATGATCCGCAGGGCCGCGCGGTTTTTCAGCGCGAACCCGAAAAAGCGATCAATATACAGGGAAAGCCCCTTTGCCGGGCTTAATCCGGCCAGCCCGTCAAACCATGAAATGTTGGCCAGGTAATATTTTTCGGTCTCATTTTTCAGCACCTCTTCAAACAGCGCCGCCTTGGTGGGGAAATAGTAGTTGATCAACGGGTGATCAACCGCGGCGGCTTTTCCGATCATCCGGATGCTGGCCGAATGGTAGGGGTAATCGGCAAATACCCGGGTCGCCGCGGCAATGATTTTATCACGGGTCTGATTCTGCTGCGCCGCCTTTTGACGCTCAAAAGATGCTGTCTTCTTTGCGGCGGTTAATTTTGAATGCGTCGTCATAATTAAATATTCTGCTTGCCCCGCGTCATCCTGTCAAGCAAATTTTACCGGTCGTTAAAATTTGCTTGACCCTGACAGTTTTTCCGCGTAAATTTTTAACAGTCGGTAAAGGTCAATAATCGCGGAGAAGTAAGGATAAGATTAAGAGTAAGACGGCAGGGAGGGGTCATGGATTTGGAACAATTTAAAAAAGCCGGCGAAGCACTCTACCACAGCCTTCACCTTCCCACATGGCCGGTCGGGATCACCTATATCAAGCGGGAAGCGGACATTCCGGAACAGGCGATCCGGCCATCAGCCATGGGGCAGAAGTGGAGCCTGTGCCAGGCCATTACCTATGCGCGGCGGCACGGCTGGCATGTGGCCATGACAGCGGCTGATAACTTCTGCGTCCCGTCATCCGCCTTCCACAAATGGGTGGACATCTCCGATGAAGACCTTCTTGAAAGCCAGGTCAGGCAGGGATGGCACAAGGACCGGGCCGCCGAGCAGAACCGAATCAATTTTTTAAAAGGGCTGTTTACCGGGCCGGAGGGTGAAGAACGGCTACAGAAAATGAAGGAATATAAGGGGTTCGTCTGCTCCCCCCTGCACCAGGCCCTCATGGCCCCGGATGCGGTCAGCATTTTTGGCGACGGCACCCACTTGCATCATATCATCCAGGCCCTGTGCTATGACTATACAACCCCGGTGATGTCAACATTTGAAGGGTTCGGGGAAACCTGCTTCAAGGGCGCGTTCATCCCCTTTATCACCGGCCGCGCCCAGGTAGTCATCCCCGGCATGGGTGACCGCGCCTTTGCCGGCATCACGCCGGACGAACTCGCCATAGGCCTTCCGGCTTCCCAACTGTTCGTGGTTTCCGAAAACCTTTTCAAGACCGGCGGGGACATGAACATCGGCCAACCCATAAAAACCCTGCTGCCCATGAGCCTGGATGAATCCATCACCCCGGGCTTTTCATTTTTAAAAGAAAAAATCAGAAAAGAAAAATCCGGTTAAACAATGGAATCAAAAATCGTAAAAAGCATTTGTTTTGAGTGCCATTCGCG
>JAGXLR010000007.1 GCA_018334555.1 Desulfobacterales bacterium | reverse complement strand
GGTGCAACAGTTGCTTGCGGCCAAAAAAGAGCTGAAGCTGGCCGGGTTTTTCAAGAAGATGAAAAAATATCATGCGGTTTTTATCGATGATATCGGCTATGTTCAGCAAAACCGGGAAGAAATGGAAGTGCTTTTTACATTTTTTGCCGAACGCTATGAACAGGGCAGCGTTATGATCACCAGCAATCTGCCGTTTTCGCAGTGGGAAAAGATATTCAAGGATCCGATGACCACAGCCGCCGCAATCGATCGGGTGGTTCATCACAGTGTGATCCTGGAATTGAACCTGCCGAGCTACCGGATGGAACAAGCCGAAAAAAGGAAAAATACAAATGAGTCAAGCAACGCCAATACCACCTGAATTGCTACGGACCAAGCAGGAAATTGAAGAGATCGTTAAAATCGTACGCCTGGAGTTATATAATCGCGCTTTGCCTTGTGGGCCGGCAAAGATCCGACACCGACTCGATGCGCTTTGTGTGG
The DNA here is from genome assembly GCA_018334555.1 of Desulfobacterales bacterium. GTDB lineage: Bacteria > Desulfobacterota > Desulfobacteria > Desulfobacterales > Desulfosalsimonadaceae > M55B175. The sequence continues at coordinate 38,760 of JAGXLR010000007.1, read as the reverse complement.
AACCAATCCCATCGGAAAGGACCATTGCCCGTATATTGGTAAAACATCATTTAACGCACAGACGGACAGGCTATTATGAAGGGGAATAACATCTATTATAATGGGGGCTTTGCCCCCAAACCCCCAGGATTTATCGCTTTATGGACCAAAGCATGATGACAGAGGAAAGGGCCGTGCAAAAAGCGCACGGCCCCATGCTTCGGTCACCTGCTCCGGCGCTCGGGTTGCTTCCCAGCATTGCCCTATCCTCCGGAACAGGCGGTAACGACATAGCATATACATCGATAAAGTTGCAAAGCAGATTATAAAAAGTAGAAGACGGAACCAAACAGAGAGGCTGAAAACTGAGAATTTTAGGTAATAATTGGGGGTTTTGTAATTGTCGCCAGACCTCAATTATAATTGTCGTCGGACCGCAATTTTAATTGTCGTCAGACTTCAAAAATAATTGTCGCTTGACAGGCGTGCTCCTTTAACACCCCGCTCAGCAAACGCGAGGCGGTATTTCGGTAGCCCTCCCCCCCTGTCGGAACCTGCGCTCCCAATACACAGACCCTGCCCTCGAAAGTTTTGAGGGCATATTTTTCCGAGACATGTTCGCCCGTGGCGTATACGTCATACTGCTCAAAAAATCCGCCACAGCCGGACAGCAGCCCCAAAAAGGCTGTCAGACCGATTAACATCCCTATCGAAAATGCATTTCTCCGTTTCACGCCTCACCCCAATGCCTATATATGGACCCAATCAATACTTCCAGCCCCCACCGGCCAAACCAAGGATAACATTTGACCCTATCTCCTTCCTAAATTGATTGTAGCGTTATGCCCATCTTTGTCAATGGTTAGCATAACGGCTTTGCAATAAATCCAATACCATGTCGCCCAAATTATGTCTAATGGGGCAAACCATGCGGGACATCCTCAACTTTTTTGGCGCTCGGCATAATAAAAAAAACTGCTTGACAAACAGTATCGGTATTCATTACAAAATCAGAAAATAGACGAAATAGTTAGTGTTCATCCATAAATGGGATAATATGTATAAGTATAGGGAAGGCGAAAATTTAAACCACAGGCATACGCGAAGTATGTGATGGATGGGCACGAGTTAAGACAATGATAAACCCATATGGTGACATAGCACAAACAAACAACAGCTGCTGGTGGTGGTGGCCCCAGATAGGTGGGTCCTCCGGCGGCTGTCTTTAAGACAAGTTAACATACCAAAAAGACAAACCATTAAAACCGTGGGGGCCCAAGGCCCAAGCCCACGGTTTTTTTAGTTCAAAAAGCCGTGGGATGAATCTCACGGCTTTTTTTATGGGCAGGCCAAAGGCCGTAAAAAAGCGATTCGTTTAAAGGAGCGTTAAATGCAACTGCAGCAGTTTCCGGACAAAAAAAGCTTCAAGCAGCTTTACCAGACATATAACGTCGTGCCCATATGCAGGGAAATCCTTGCTGACAGGGATACCCCGGTATCGGTTCTGGAGAAAATCGATGACAAAAAGGGCCCTGCCCTGCTGCTGGAAAGTGTTGAAGGCGGGGAGCGATGGGGGCGGTTTAGTTTTTTGAGCGTCTCCGCCCGAACGCACGTCAAAATTTTCAGGGATACCGTGCAAATCCGGGAGAACGGCGATGCAGAGGAAATGGCCCACAACAACGACCCGTTTGCCATTGTCAGGGAATTTATGAAACGCTACGAACCGGCGGGAGTTAAAGGGCTGCCACGGTTCTGGGGCGGACTGGTGGGCTACATTTCTTATGAGGCGGTCTCCTTTTTTGAGGACATCCCCAATCAATGGCCGTCCGAAAAACCTTTGGCGCATTTTGTAATGCCCGATGAAGTGCTGATTTTTGACAACGTCCGCAATACCCTGCAGATAATCGCGATTGCCTATACCTCGGATGACCCGAATCCGGACAGCGCCTTTGTCCGCGCCATCGGACGGCTCGACGAGCTGCATCGCGATATTATGAAACCCTATGCCGACCCGCCGCAGGTAATGCAGCCGCCGATGGACTTGAAACCGACCTATGGGGAAGCCGATTTCCGATCCCGGGTAGAAAAAATCATCTCCTATATTACGGCCGGTGAGGTTATCCAGACGGTCGTCTCACAACCGTTTGTCTCACCGGCGCCGACGAATTTAATCTCCCTTTATCGCGTCCAGCGCTACATCAACCCCTCGCCCTACATGTTTTTCCTAAAACTCGATAATATGGCCCTTGTCGGTTCGTCACCGGAAACCCTGGTACGACTGGAGAACGGCGTTGCAACGCTTCGGCCAATAGCCGGCACCCGCCCCCGGGGGAAATCCGAACCGAGGGACCGGGCAATGGCCGATGAACTGTTAAAGGACGAGAAAGAACGTGCCGAGCATTTGATGCTGGTAGACCTGGGACGCAATGATTTGGGGCGGGTGGCGCAGACGGGCACCGTCCAGGTGACGGACCTCATGTTTATAGAGCGGTATTCGCATGTCATGCACATGGTATCCAACATCTGCTGCGACCTGCATCCGCAATACGATGCATGGGATCTGCTGGCCGCCAGTTTCCCGGCCGGCACCCTTTCGGGGGCGCCAAAGGTCCGTGCGATGGAGATTATTTCCGAAATGGAGGACTTCCCGCGCGGCCCGTACGGCGGTGCGGTCGGCTATATTTCCTTTTCCGGCAACATGGATCTGGCGATTACTATCCGGACCGCCTGCATTGAAGACGGCAGGCTCACCGTAAACGCCGGCGCCGGTATTGTATACGATTCAGACCCGGAAAAAGAGCGCGTTGAAACCGTGAACAAGGCCATGGCCATCCAACGGGCCCTTGAACTCATCAATCGGCAAAACCAAACAGGAGACAACCAATGATCGCTGTGATCGACAACTATGACTCGTTTACCTATAACCTGGTGCAGTACCTGCGCCAACTGGATGCGGAAGTCCGGGTGCTTCGCAATGACAAGTTTTCCATAGAGGATCTATCGGCGGATTGGATTGACGGTCTCGTAATCTCCCCCGGCCCGGGGATGCCGGAAGCGGCAGGCCTTTCCATGTCGGTTATAAGGGAATTTTCCGGATGCATTCCCATTCTGGGGGTCTGCCTGGGTCACCAGGCCATCGCCGCCGCCTTTGGTGGTAAAATTGTTTCCGCCGGCAAAATCATGCACGGTAAGATCTCAACCATAACGGCCGATGGCAAGCGGCTGTTTACAAACATCAATAGGCCCTTTACCGCCATGCGTTATCATTCACTGGCGGTTTCCAGGACCGGGCTTCCGGACTGCCTGGAGATAACGGCAGAATCCGACGACGGTGAGATCATGGGCATCAGGCATCGCGTCCACCCGACCGAAGGCATCCAATTCCATCCGGAATCCATCATGACGACCATTGGCAAACGCATCCTGCGGAACTTTGTTAATTTGGCGAAAGAGGAGGAAGTCCGTTATGTTCACTGAAAAGCTAAGGAGGATCACCCGGCGCGAAGACCTGGATAGCTCTGAAATGGCGCAAATGATTGAAGAAATATTTTCCGGCAACCTCACGGACGCACAGATCGGCGCTTTTATGGCGGCCCTGGCCACCAAGGGGGAAACCTATGAAGAGCTGGCCGGCGCGGCCAACGCTATGCGGCGAAAAGCCCGAAGGATTGAAACCCCGGCTTCAACCATTGTCGACATTGTGGGAACTGGAGGGGATGAGGCCATGACCTTTAATATTTCAACTACCACCGCATTTGTCGTCGCCGGCTGCGGAGTCACGGTGGCCAAACACGGCAACCGGTCCGTCTCCAGCCAGTGCGGCAGCGCCGACGTGCTGGAGACGTTAGGCATGAACCTGGACCTTGATCCGGAGCTTGTTGAAGAGGCAGTGACCGACATTGGGATCGGTTTTCTTTTTGCGCCCAAATATCACGGGGCCATGCGTTTTGCCGCCACCGCCAGAAAGGATGTTGCCATCCGGAGCATTTTTAATATGCTGGGCCCGCTCACCAACCCGGCGGCAGCCAACTGTCAGGTTCTTGGCGTATATGCCCCTGAGCTGACGGAAATGTTTGCCCGGACGCTGCAAAAACTTGGATCCCGAAGAGTCTTTGTGGTTCACGGCCATGATGGATTGGATGAAATCACAGTCTGCGCGCCGACCCGGATATCAGAGCTAAAGGACGGCTGCATCCAAACCTATGATATCTCACCGGAACAATTTTTCGAAGAGCCGGCGGATCCGAGAACTCTTGCCGGCGGGAGCCCCGGTGAAAACGCGGATATCACATTGAAAATTTTGGACGGTGAGAAAGGGCCGCGCCGAAATGTGGTCCTGATCAACTCGGCGGCCGCCCTGGTAGCCGCCGGCAAGACGGAAAAACTGCCGGACGGCATCCGGATGGCCGAAGAAGCCATTGACAGCGGGAGCGCGAGAAAAAAGCTTGACGAGTTGATCGCATTTACCCGGGAGAATGCCTGATGCGGGAGGATTTTTTGAAAAAGGTCACGGAACAAAAAAAGTCCGACATTCGATTGGCGCGAAGGCGCCGGTCGGAGCAAAGCCTCAGGCGGGATGCTGAATACCGGCGGGATCGGCGGCCGTTTATCGACCGGTTAACGCCAGGCGATACGAGGGATACCCACATTATTGCAGAAATTAAGCGTGCCTCGCCCTCAAAAGGTAATATCCGCCGCCATCTGGACCCGGCTGAACTTGCGGCCGCCTATGAACGGGGCGGGGCGTCGGCTGTGTCGGTTCTGACCGAGACGCACTGGTTCAATGGCGGCGTTGGGGATCTGCAGGCCGCCAGAAGTGCCATTGGTTTGCCGGTTCTGCGGAAGGATTTTATCTTTGACGCCTATCAGATCTATGAATCCGCAGTGATTTCTGCTGATGCCGTGCTGTTGATCGTCGCCCTATTGAGTCCAAAGCAACTGGAAGAATACCTGGCGATATGCGAATCAATCGGCCTGGATGCCCTGGTGGAAGTACACAGCCCGGCGGATATGGAGACCGTCAAAAAAAGCAGGGCGCGCCTGATCGGCATCAACAACCGGAATCTGCGGACGCTGGAAACCGACATCCGAATCGCCATCGACATGGCAAAGGATTTGCCCCCCGGCCAGACGCCGGTGGCGGCAAGCGGCATCCGAACGCGCTCAGATATTGAAAAAAATCGAAATTCGGGGATATACGACTTCCTGATCGGGGAGCACCTGGTTTTGGCAAACGATCCGGAAGAATTTTTACGAACACTAATAAAATAACAACAGAAGGTAAGATGAAAGAAACCAGCCAAACATGCGAAATCAAGATATGCGGGCTCACCGATCCGGATGAAGCGCTCGCATGCGCGGAGATGAAAATCCAGGCCATCGGGCTCGTGTTTTTTCCCAAAAGCCGGCGATGCGTCAGCACCGGCCAAGCACTCCGAATATGCCGGGCTTTGCCTGAAACGGTGCAGACCATCGGTGTATTTGTCAACGAAACCGCGGATGCGATGCTCGAGGTGGCTGAAAAAAGCGGGCTTACCGGCATTCAGCTACACGGCCAGGAGCCGCCGAAAGTCGCCCGAAAACTCAAAAGCAACGGCCTGACCGTGATAAAAGCTTTATATTTAGAGGGCGAACCGTCGATTGCGGCGGCCGAGAGTTATGGGGCGGACGCCTACCTTCTCGAATGCGCCCAGGGATTTCTTCCGGGCGGAAACGCCATGGCCTGGAACTGGCAGGCGGCCGCCGGATTCGGAGAGCGACATCCGTTTCTCCTTGCCGGCGGCCTGAAACCGGAAAATGTTGTAACGGCCATTGAAAGCGCCAAGCCGCACGGCGTGGATGTGAGCTCCGGGGTCGAGGCCGCCCCCGGCAGAAAAGACATAAAAAAAACCATGGCGTTTGTAAGTGCCGTGGAACAATATAAATGCCAACACGCGTTAAGGAGGATCTTCAATGCAGGCGGAGAATAAATACGAAAACCCATATGATGTCAGCCGGTTCCCGAATGAAAACGGCCACTTCGGACCATACGGCGGCAGATACGTGGCGGAGACCCTGATGCCCGCCCTGATTGAACTGGAGGAGGCGTTCCACAAATTTTTTCCGGATCCGGCATTCCAAACCGAGTTCAAGGAGCTTTCGAAAAATTACACGGGCCGCCCCACCCCGCTTTTTTATGCCGAGCGTCTGAGTAGATATTTACAGGGCGCCCGAATATATCTCAAGCGGGAAGACCTTGTCCACACCGGCGCCCACAAAATCAACAACACGCTCGGCCAAACACTTTTGGCGCGCTGGATGGGGAAAAAGAAAATCATCGCCGAGACCGGCGCCGGCCAGCACGGCGTGGCCACGGCGACAACCGCAGCATTTTTCGGAATGGCGTGCAAAATCTTCATGGGCGTGGAGGACATCCGCCGTCAAGCGCCCAATGTCCATCGCATGGAGCTTCTCGGCGCTGAGGTGGTGCCCGTAGATTCAGGCACGGGCACATTGAAGGACGCCATGAATGAGGCGATCAGGTACTGGGTCGCACAAGTGCGGGACACCTATTATGTTATCGGGTCGGTGGCCGGACCGCACCCCTACCCTCACATGGTCCGGGAATTCCAGAAAATTATCGGGGAGGAGGTCTATCGTCAGGTACTCGATTGCACCGGACGCCTGCCGGAGCTTCTGGTCGCCTGTGTGGGCGGCGGCAGCAACGCCATGGGGCTTTTTTATCCATTTTTAAATGAACCGGTGGATATGCTCGGGGCGGAAGCCGCCGGATTCGGAATTGCCTCCGGTAAACATGCGGCCACTTTATGCGCCGGCAATTTAGGCGTGCTGCACGGGTCCAAGTCCTACCTCCTGCAGGATGAATACGGACAGATCAAGGAGGCCCATTCCGTCTCCGCAGGCCTTGACTATCCCGGCGTCGGGCCCGAGCACGCCCTGCTGAAGGATTTCAAACGGGTCAGCTACGTCGCCATAGATGACGATGAGGCCCTTGAAGCTTTTCACCTTTTGTGCAAAAAGGAGGGCATTATTCCGGCGCTGGAGAGTTCCCACGCCGTCGCTGCAGCCATGCTTGAAGCCAAAAAGCGGGGGCCGGAGGAGATTATCGTGGTAAACCTCTCCGGTCGGGGGGACAAGGATCTGGGGATTGTCACATCCGCTTGAGATTTTTTTAACCCTATACCCTATACCTTAAACCTTAGACCGTTAAGTTACTTAGAACGATTTTGGAATGGTATAAAATCATAAGGAGCGGCAAGCTATATGAATAGGATAGATAATAAATTCCAAGAATTAAAAGCAAACCATCAAGCAGCACTTGTAGGTTTTGTCACCGCCGGGGATCCGGATATCGAAACCTCCCAGAAAATCATAGAAACCATGTGTGATAACGGGGTGGATATTCTTGAACTGGGCGTACCCTTTTCAGACCCAACGGCAGATGGACCGGTTATTCAACGCTCATCCACACGGTCTTTACAACATGGGGTATATATGAAAGATGTTCTGGAAATGACACGGAAACTGCGAAAAAACAGCCAAGTGCCGGTGATCCTTTTCAGCTACTACAACCCTATAATGGCCTACGGGGCGACTGAGTTCTACAAGGATGCCCTGAATGCCGGTGCCGATGGGCTTCTGGTCGTGGATCTGCCGTCTGAAGAGGCCGACGAATTGATTGGTAAATGGGATTCCGATAGATTCTCCTTTATTCGCCTGGTGGCTCCCACCACACCCAAAAAACGCATGGCAAGCATAACCGCCAATGCCTCCGGATTTCTATATCTGGTCTCAAAAACGGGCGTTACCGGCAGCGAGGGCCTGGATACCACGGATATCCGCCGGCACACCGAGCTTCTGCGATCCGTTACCGCCCTTCCCATCTGCGTTGGATTCGGAATCTCGAGCCCTGAACATGTGAGTGCCATCTCTCAATTTGCAGACGGGGTCGTCATTGGCAGCGCGTTTGAACGAATGATCGAAGAAAACCTCGACAGCCCGGATTTGCCTGCTATGATGGGGGTAATGACGGCTGAATTCAAGAAGGCCACCATGATGGCTTTATAAAAAGTCCCGGGATCCCCCATACCATCCGCTTCATAGCCGCCAGAACTGGACGCCGGTTTTGGCCGCCGCGTTGGGGTCGAAAATGGATTTGACATCGATGATGCAGCCTTCGGAATTCAATAGGTTCACGTATTCCTGGATGGGCATTTCCTTGTAGAATTGATGGCCCACCGCCAGGATCACCGCGTCCATATCTTTCAAGGATTCCCATGGCGCAAGACTGATCCCGTACACAGACAGGGCCTCTTTTGCATCCGCAAGCGGATCATGGACCAAAGGCGTAATGCCGTAGGCCAAAAGTTCTTCAATAATGCCGGTTACGCCTGTATTTCTCAAATCAGCACAGTCTTCCTTAAATGTAAGCCCCAGTATGGCCACTTTCGATTTTTTTATATTGCCGCGAATCCGCGTCATCAGCTTTACAGTTTTCTCGGCGATATATTTTCCCATATTATCGTTGATCCGGCGGCCGGCAAGGATGACTTCGGGATGATACCCGGAGGTTTCCGCCTTGAAGGTCAGGTAGTACGGATCTACGCCGATGCAGTGGCCGCCGACCAGGCCGGGACGAAACGGAAGAAAATTCCACTTGGTCGATGCCGCCTGCAGCACATTCGTGGTATCAATCCCCAATTTATCAAATATCACCGCCAGTTCATTCATCAAGGCGATATTCAAATCCCGCTGGGTGTTCTCGATCACCTTGGCGGCTTCCGCCTCTTTGATGCAGGCGACAGGGTATATACCGGCCGTAATGATGGATCCGTAAAGCTCTGCCAGCAAATTCAGGGTGGCCTCATCATCACCGGAGACGATTTTAAGTATATTCTCGAGCCTATGACCTTTATCGCCGGGATTGATCCGCTCCGGGGAATAACCGACGTGAAAATCCGTCTTCCAGGCGAACCCGGACATCCGTTCAAGTATGGGGACGCAGACATCTTCGGTGGTTCCTGGGTAAACGGTAGACTCGAAAACCACCACGGCCCCCTTTTTCATGTAACGGCCGGTGGTTTCAGACGCCCCCATCAGCGGTTTGAGATCCGGTTGGCGGGCCTCATCAATCGGTGTCGGAACGGCCACAATAATCACGTCCGCTTCATGAATTCGCCGCGGGTCGGCCGTATATTCCAGCCGCACCGCTGCCTTCATCTCCTCGCCCGTAAGCTCACCAGCCGGATCGACATATTCTTTATAACGCTCAATCAGTTTTTCCTTCAAATCATATCCGATGGTGCGATACTGCCGGCCGAATGTCACGGCCACCGGCAGCCCGACATAGCCGAGCCCGATTACCGCAATCTGCGTCGCCTGTTTGTCCATTTTCAAATAAAGCCTTTCTTGCCCAAAAACAGTAAAATTTCCTGGGCCGCCTCGACCGGGGACATATCGGTCGTATCAAGCCGTATCTCCGGGGATGCGGGGGATTCATAGGGGTCATCGACACCGGTAAATCCTTTGATCAGGCCGGCCCGGGCCTTGGCATACATCCCCTTGCGATCCCGCTTTTCACATTCCTCGAGCGGGGTGGATACGTGGACCTCGATGAAGCCGCCGTATTCCTCGATCACCCGCCGGATTTCATCACGGGTATACTGATAGGGGGCAATCGGCGCACATATAGCGATGCCCCGATTTTTTGTGATCTCGCTGGCCACGAATCCGATCCGCAGCACATTGATATCCCGATGCTCTTTGCTAAAGGAGAGCTCACTGGAGAGATTGCGGCGGACGATGTCCCCGTCAAGAAGGGTCACCGGACGGTCGCCGATTTCAAGAAATTTAGAGTAAATAACCTTGGCGATGGTCGATTTGCCGGCACCGGACAGGCCGGTTAAAAACACCGTAAATCCCTGACGCCGCGGGGGTGGATAGGCCTTCTGCAGTTCTTCGACGACTTCCGGGAATGTGGCCCATTCCGGGATCCGTCGCCCCTCACGGATCCGCTGACGGATATCCGAGGCGGTGAGAGAAATTGTTTCTGTTCCTTCGGCCACCTGGTCAACGGATCGATACTCATCCTCAAACGGCAGATAAACCATTTCTTCGAACGGCATGATTTCGACCCCGATTTCACTGCAAAATTCGGCGGCAACGCGTCTTGCCCGATCATGTTCGTAAAACGGCGTGCCGTTTCTATCAGGACCAGGACTGGCATGATCATGACCGACGATAAAGTGGCTACACCCGTAGTTTCTGGCAATAATACTGTCTAAAACCGCATCCCTTGGTCCTGAAAGGCGCATCGCATGTGGCAGTAAAGAGAGTACATGGGTTTCCGGTGGGTAGTGTTTGGCAACGGATCGATAGCAGCGCACCCGGGTATAGTGGTCGAAGTCTCCGGGCCGGGTCATGCCCACCACCGGCAGCAGCAATAGATTGGCCCGGGCCTGCCGCATGGCCTTCGTGGTCATCTCGAACATCGGACGATGAAGGGGATGCCGGGTTTTAAAACCCACAACCCGCTGCCAACCAAGCTTGCCATAGATATTTCTGACTTCCGTCGGCGTCATCCGGAGCTGCTTGAAATCGAAGTGAAGCGGAACGCTTACTACCTCCAGACGCCCGCCGATATAGTAGTCGCCGGATTTATTAAACAGGTAGGCAACGCCCGGATGGGTTGTATCACGGGTCTCATAGGCCCGGTCCGCCTCCTTTTCACGGTCCACGGGCCATATATCTTCAACATGCATCACGGCCAGCATAAAGCCCTCAGGATCCCGCAGGGCGACCGACTGGCCCGCCTCTAGATTGGACGCCACGGAGTCATTGACATCCAGACAGATGGGAATCGGCCACAAAATCTGGCTCTGAAGGCGCATCCGGTCAAGAACCGCCTCATAATCGGCCCGCACCATGAACCCTTCCAGCGGTGAGAATCCGCCAGTGGCCAGAAGTTCAAGGTCGCAAAGCTGTCGGTCGTTTAAAATGACATCCGGAAGATCATTGGCGATCTCCTTGAGCAGTTCGGCCCGCTTTTCATCAACCATCAAATCGACGAGATGCCCGCCGTGCGCCTCTAATATCGGGTCACTCATAGCGCCTTCCAATTACCCATCATCGCGTCCGTTGGTCACAACAAACCATGGATTCTTCAAATCCTCCTTGTTGTATAGCAAATCCCCGCCCGTATCATAGCGATAGACGCGGGCGCCCGCCGCCTGGGCGATGACCTGACCGGCCGCCGTATCCCATTCCATGGTGGGCCCAAGCCGGGGATAAATATCCGCGTTGCCTTCAGCCACCTCACAGAATTTTAAGGAGCTGCCGGCTGAGATAAACTCCACATGGCCGTAATCCCGCTTTTTATCTTCCACAAACGCCTCGACCGCCGGCGTGAGATGGGAGCGGCTGGCCACAATCGTATAAATCCTTGAGGCGTCGATTTTGATTGACAGCGGGTTGGCGGTTTCCATTATCTGCTCCGGCGCAATATTCTCGATGTTCTCAGGGGCAACAATCTCCGCACGATACGCGCCCTTGTCATAAATCCCGTAGTAGAGCCTGGAAAAAACCGGCAGGTAGATAACCCCCATAACCGGCACATGGTTTTCCACCAACGCAATATTGATCGTAAACTCGCCATTTTTTTTGACGAACTCCTTGGTACCATCCAGGGGGTCGACGATCCAGAGCCTCTCCCAGTCTTTCCGCTCCTTGAATGCAATATCCCCGCCTTCTTCGCTTAGAACCGGGATGTCGGTGGATTTAAGCGCCTCGCTGATAATGGCTTGAGACCGGGTATCGGCCAGCGTCAAAGGCGAGTGATCCGGTTTTTCAGTAACTGAGAAATTCTGTTGGTAGACCTCCAGCGCCGCATTGCCGGCCAAGACCGCGGCTTTGATGATGCTCGGCAGAAATTGAATCATCAGGCTTCACCTTAAATAAATGAATATTTTAACCTAAATTGAGCGATTCTCAAGTTTACCGCAGATACAAGGAAAATGATGTCGAGCGATAGTTGTCTATGCGAGTCATCATTTGACGCAGTAGATGCGGTGAAATTGGAAATCCCGGAGGGTTTCAAATTTTTTGATCAAAAAATGATTCAATATCCTAAAAATAAGATAAAAATTAAACCTCCAAAAAATTGAAACGCTCAATTTAGGTTTAAATAAATTTTAGTAACCGATCGCCCCTTTCAAGTCAACAACAATCGATAGCCACAGGTAACGGTGGATGTGGCGATGAACCTGTGTTATGTTAAGTTAATCTGAATTTTATAACCTAAATTGAGCGATTTTCAAGTTTGCCGCAGATACAAGGAAAATGATGTCGAGCGATAGGCGCCTATGCGAGACATCATTTGACGCAGTAGATGCGGTGAAATTGAAAATCCCGGAGGGTTTCAAATTTTTTGATTTAAAAAATGATTCAATATCCTAATATCCTAAAAATAAAATAAAAATTAAACCTTCAAAAAATTGAAACGCTCAATTTAGGTTTAACATAGTATTGAAGGAAATCAAAGATGGATTCTACTCGGACACAGACATTCAACACCGTCTACAGCGGCAATGATTGTTATTACGGCATCGAGGTACGGCCCGAATTTTCCGATCACTTCAAAGACAAAGACCTCGAGGGGATGTCAGCACTCGATCTCGGCTGCGGAGAGGGCCGCTACGGCCTGTATCTGGCGGAAAAGGGATGCCGGGTGGTCGGGGTCGATCGTTCCGGTGTCGGCCTGGAGAAGCTCGAAAAGCTGGCTTCGAAAAAGGGCGTGCCGATTGAGACACGGCGGACGGATCTTTCTGAATTTGATTTTCCGACGGCATCTTTTGACATAATAGTGGCGGCGACGGTCCTTGACCATCTGAGGGATGCCGTCCGCCGACGGACCGTAAAAGGGATCAAAACCGCCCTCAAGCCGGGCGGTATATTGTATGCCAATGTTTTTACAGTGGCCGATCCCGGTTACAAACTGAAAAAAGGAAACCCCGGGCGCATCTCCGCAGCCCACGTGAGCGACACGGCGGCCGGTATCGCCCATTATTTTGCCAAAGATGAGCTAAAATCCGTTTTCGCGGATTTTTCCATTATTAACTACTATGAAAATGTGGAGCCCGATCATTCCCATGGCCGGCCCCATTTTCACGGATGGGCATGTCTGCTGGCTAAAAAGCCGAGCGCCTAAAGGAGCAGGGACCTCAGTTTAGGTGACAATATCGGAAGGGCTCTCCCCCACCCCGCACTTTTCAAATTGGAGCGGAAGAGAGCTTATCTTTAGAGAGTAAGATTAAGACGGTATGAACCTTAGAATTTTAATCCACATTCCTTTAATCCCGCCATCCCCGGCGCAACGCTGACGGTATCCTCGATGCCTTCAGCCGCCAAATCGAGCTGGGCTTCATAGGAGCGCACGCCGGTATTGCAGAGCAGGATCAGCTTCTTGTCCCTCGGCACTTCGTCCATGCGCCTATAGAGCTCATCATGGGGGATGCTCTTCCAAATATCCGGATATTTTTCCTCAAACGGCTTGGCATCGGCACTGGCACGGCAGTCAAGGAAATAGCAGCCGTTTTTGTTGCCTTCCATCCAGCATTCTTGGAATTCCTCAGGCTTAAGCAGCTTGAATCTGCCTTCAATAAAATTTTCAGCGGCGTTGCCAAGGGCGTTGACGATATCCATGGCCGAGGCAAACGGCGGTGAATAGGCCAACTCGAGGTTGCTGACGACATCTACCGTGGGATTGTACTGAAGCACCGTCGCCACAGCATTGACCCGTGCGAACATCCCGCTTTCAACGGGCCCGAAACCCTGAATTCCCAAAACGCGGCGATTTGATTTGTCAAATACGAGTTCGAGATAGATGATTTCTTTTTCCGGGTAAAAATGCGCCCGATCGAATTGCGCCACCTGGACGCTGGCGGCATCGTATCCTTCTTTGAGGGCGGTTTCAATGGTAAGCCCGGCGCCCGCTAAGGCACCGTCAAAGATTTTGACGACAAAACTGCCGACACCACCCGGGAACCGGGCGTCGCCTCCGGCTAAATTGGTGCCTATGACGCGTCCCTCGCGATTGGCCATGGAGCCCAAGGGGAAGAACCCGGGTTTGCCGGTAACCAGATGGGGTATCTGAACGCAGTCGCCGCCGGCATAAATATCCGGATCCGTGGTCTGCATATGGTCGTTGACCACCAGGAAGCCGGCGGGCGAAACCTCAAGCCCCGCATCTTTAGCCAGTTCGGTGTTGGGCTCGACGCCCACGGCCATAATTACAAGGTCCGCCTCAATCGTTCGCTGGCTGGTTTTTACGGCCTCAACCTTTTCCCGGCCTTCGATCGCCTCGACGGATTCAGACAGATAAAAGGCGACCCCGTTCGCTTCCATACGATTCTGAGCCATTCCGGCAAGATTCCGGCTGACAAAACCCGGCATAATCTGATCGCAATACTCCACCACCGAAGTTTCGATTTCCCACATATCGGAAAGCGCTTCGGCCATCTCAAGGCCGATAAAGCCGCCGCCGATAACGACTGCCCGCTCAGCCTGACCCGAGACGATCATCTCCTTGATTCGCATGGCGTCGTGGAGGTTGCCGACCCGGTATATATTGTCCAGTTCCAGGCCGGGGATGTTGAGCTCCTTTGGCCGCGTACCCGTGCCAAGCACCAGCCTGTCATAGGGCAAATCTTCCTCCGATCCATCATTTTTCCGTATTCTGACGGTCTTTTTTTCCCGGTCAATTTTTAAGGCCCGGGTGCCGGGCATGGCGTCAATGCCCTTGTCCTCCTTGAAAAAACGTTCATCCCTGACCATATGGAAACTTGTGGAGCGAAGCTGGGATTCCTCGCTGACATCACCGGAAATATAGTAGGGTATGCCGCAGCCCCCATAGGAAATGTATTCATCCGCATCAATCAGGGTCACACGGGCATCCTGCTGCAGCCGCTTGAATCGGCACGCCGCCTTGGAACCGACGGCAACGGCACCAATGACCACTACGTTCATAGACATCTATAGGCCTCCTTTCATATACCTACCGACCCCGCCATCGTTCGGGATCATAAAAAATCAAAGCTCAATGATCTCCCATCATTTCATGTGCTCTCGCGTGAAATGCAAAAAAGATATAAGCATAGACTCAAAATTTTTAATATAAAATTTTCCCTCCGGTTTGGCAAGATTAATTTTAATCGTCTATTAAGAAAGGAGGCCCTGCTGATTGGACAAATTTGGACAAACCGGACAGGAACTGGCGGATAAGGCTTTTGGCACGCAGGCCTTACCCCTTGAACCCTGAGCCTTTTTCACTCGCCTTTCACCCAGGATACGACCATCTCCACCTGCTTACGGCTCTCCGGCGACGGCCAGTCAATAAAATCGACATGCCTTCTCAGATCCGCGATATACCGGATGACCTCGTTGCCCGAAGCATAGCCGTGGCGGGCCAGGTAGCACCCGACGACGGTTCCGGTCCTGCCAATGCCGCCCATACAATGAACATAAACCGGCAAATGATTCGAAATGGATTCATCGATCCCGTCCAGAATTTGAGACATCACGGCCCGCCCCGGCACATTTCGATCGATGATCGGCTGGCGCCGATGCCGGAGCGCAATATTTTTGGCATCGGCAATCCGATTAAGGCCCGCGGAGTAATCCGCCGGTTGCATCCCTCCCGGAATCCGTTCATCAGCCTGGGTCAAATCGATAAAATTGCGAATCCCCGCATGGACTATCCTTGAAAGGATCTCCGGGCATTCGTAAGGGGCGTAGAAACAGGGGTGGCATCCGGCCAGAAACCACTCCGCAATCACCCAGTAGGATCCGCTAAACGGCACATCCAAATTTTTTATACCATCGATAGAGCGCATAATAGCCAAAAGGAATCTAATGATGGGCAAAAAAGGACCGGATAATCGATCCGGTCAGCTCCGGCGCTTCCATCGGGATCAGGTGGCCAACGTCTTTTACCTGCTGATAGGCCCCGTTCGGGAACCTGTCAGCCGCCGCCCTGAAATCGATAAGCCCCTTGTTTTCCGTATGCTCCCCCTCCAATACGAGCACCGGACATTTAACCGCCGGAATGGTGGGCCATGGATTATGGCCCATCCCGCCCATAAACAGCGCCGCCTCCCTGTAAGGATGGCAGGCCAACGCCAGTCCGCCGTCATCCGAACCGACCATCCCGTACCGGATGTATAATTCCAGCATTTCATCATCCCAATTCTTAAAGAGCGGTCTTGATCTGAGATATGTCCGGGCCTCGTTTTGATCCTGCCACTGATTTCGCCGTTTAATGGATTTGCTCGCCAATGGATGGTCTTGCACCCCCATTTCAATGTTATAAAAATCCTGCGGCAGGAAAATCGGTTCGATGAGAACTATTTTTTCCGCGCTGAAAGCGAATTTTCCGGCACTCAGGGTGATTACCGCGCCGCCCATGGAGTGGCCAACCATGCAGGGGGACGCCAAATTCAATGCGTCACAAAATTTCACCAGGTCTTCGGCCAAAAGCATCCAATGGAAACCGCCGGCTTCCGGATCCATCTCCCGGTAATCGCAGAAATACGGGCAAAAAATTTGATAGGTATCACTTAGCCCCCGGGCGATGGGATGCCAGAGCCAGGGGTTAAACCCCGTGGCATGAAGCATGATCAAGGGCTCGCCTTCGCCCTTGTAGTGCAAATAACTGATATTACTGTCCCCGATGTCTACCGTTGACTGTAAAGGCTCGGTATCAGCCATTGGCGTTTCTCTTTTCCTATCCTAGGCTCGATTCAGGATTTCTAAAAATCAATCTTTTCCGGCGGGCGGCGCTCAGGCACATAGACATGCGGAATTTTATCCGCGTTCCATTCCTCTGACACATACAGGCCGCAGTAGCAGCTGCCGTATGCCTCGACATCTTTGGCGCGATAAACACAGGGGCAGATGATGTCCCTGTCCTTTTCCTTGTCCCCGGATGCCAGCCGGCAGGGGCAGGACATGTACCCGTATCTCTGCTTGTTAACCAAGAGAGCGTTCAGTAGCTCCATGACGAATTCCTTGTCCCTGTTGAAAAGGTATCCCTTGGGCGCCTGGGCCTTCCTTAACTTTTCATATAGCTCTTCTGCCGTCATGATATGCCGAGCGCCTCCTTTATCTCCTGTTCCTTGTATCCCACGATCACCTGGTCGGCGATTTTAATCGTCGGAAAAGAACACTTGGGGTTTAGTTTTTTAACGTCTTCAAGGATGGTCTTCCTCTCTTCGGCATCCAACAAATCCACGTCAACGAAATCATAGGCCACATTGCACGCATCCAGCAGCTTCTTGGTCGATTTACAGTGGCTGCAGGTGCTTAACGTATACATCATCACTTCCGGTGTCGCCATAGGGGTCAACTCCTTTTAACGGAACGATTTATACAAATGAAACGACGATTTCATCGTAAGATTTTCGCCATTTTGGCGGCAAAAGGGTTTTATCCGATCTGAAATATCCGACCGCCATCAATAGAGGAATCCAGTAATTATCAGGAATATTGAATTCCTTATGAACCCCTTCCATATCAAAACCATCCATCGGGTGGGTGTCAAGTCCTAAACTTTTTGCGGCAAGCATTAATGCCATGGCAAAAAATCCGGTATTTTTGCACGCATAGGCGACGCGCCGGGCCTCCGAGGTGCCGTAAAGGGACTGGCAGACGCCGTCAAACCAGTCGCGCTGCGCCTCTTTCATCGCTCCCGTTCTTACCATCTCTCTAAAATTCTTCTCAACAAACGGATGCCCGGGTTTCCAGCCGTCGGTATCCGCCAGCACGAGCATGGTTACCGGAGCCTCGCTGACCTTCGGCTGGTTCCACGCGTGCTGCTGCAAACGCAGCTTATCCGACTTGTCCCTTAAAACCATCAGGCTCCATGGCTGAAGGTTAAACCCCGAAGGCGTATGGCTCGCCATCTCGACCATCTCGCGCAAAAGATCTTCGGAAACGTCCTTCTCCGGATCAAAAAAGTTCACCGCCCGTCGGCCATAGATAACATCACGGAATTCCATATGGATCACCCCTTTGAAAGAAAAGAGCGGCTAGCGACGCCGCTCTTTTTTAAAATGAAAACCGCCCTGCCCCCTATGTCCTTAACCCGGCACGGAGTACGGGGCCGCGTTGCCTATATAATCCAGTGTTTCTTCGTATTTGCCCCGCATATCGACGTGGGCATCTTCGATTTCCTTTTTCTGCGGGCTCCATTCGGACGGACACTCGTATTTCAACTGGCCGATCTTATCCTCCAGGTCCTGAATGATCATTTTCATGTCGTTAAAATTGGCCCATACTTTTTCCTTCTCGGCCGTACCCAACTGATCCGCCCGGGAGACGACATCAAACAGTTTGGCCTTCCATGCCGTCAACTCACTTTCCAGACCGTTACAAAAATCTCTGACATCCATCCGACAACCTCCTTTTTTTTGTTTCCGTTTAAAAAACTGCCGATAGGGGCAAAAACCGCCCCAGGCAAATAGACACCCTTTATGCGGGCTTCGTCGACATGGCCTGTCTTATTGCGCCTACCGCACCCTCATTTCCCCATGGCTCAAACGAGACACCGCACGGCACCCACATGGAGGAGACACATCGTTTGCCATCTAAATCGTTCTTCCTCCGCCCTATTAAAAAACCTCCTTTACTTAAAATAACTTATTTAAACCCACGTTCAAGCTGCTCGGTCAATTTTTCTGGCGAATCTATAGGCGGCCGACATGCCCGTTCAAAACAGACTTGCGCCACCGCCCCGCTGGCCGGTATTCCTGTGTTTTCGGCATCCGGTAGCACGCGGGACAGCTTCGCCCTATCCGCATCGTCCCCGACCACCACCATGCTTTGCCCCACCCCGCCGGCACGACGGCCCGCATCGATCATTTTTTTGGTTTCCGCACGCTTGGGACTGCCGGCAATCACCATATGGACATGTTTGGCAGATGAAATCAGGGCAGCCGTCATAAGATAAGGCGCCATTTTCGGAAAACGGCCCATCTCCCCGCCGGCGTATCGGAAAATAGCCTCGGCCGCCGCACCAAAATCCCTGTCCCCGCTGATTCGATACAGTTTCACCAGGCCCCGCACGGCGGCGGATGCGGCGGAAGGGGTGACGTTGTCAACAGCATCTTTCATCTGAAACGCCAGGTATGGGTCGTGCGACTTCGGGTTCATATAGACCATCCCCGAATGGGGATCGACAAAATCGTCAATAAATCTATGCATTAACTCAAGGGCCCATTCGAGCAGCCAGGGCTTGAAGTTTGCCTCGTATAGGTGGATCAGTCCGTTTATCAGAAACGTATAATCGTCGGCGAGTCCGGCGACCCCGGCCGCTTTGTCCCGCCATCGACGATAGAGCCTGCGCGTATCCGGGTCATATAGCGCGTTGTAAATAAAACCAACCGCCCCCTCTGCCGCAGCGAGATAGCCTGGAGAATCAAAAACCACTGACGCCCGGGCCAGCGCAGAGATCATCAGGCCGTTCCAGGCGGTCAATATCTTATCGTCCAGGTGGGGGCGCAGCCTGGTTTGCCGGGAAACGAACAGCCTTTTTTTTACCCGAGCAAGCGACTCCCTGATCTTTCTTTCAGGCAAACCGAAATGCGCGGCCGCCTCATCGATGGAATGGACCTGATGCAGGATATTGCGGCCCTTGAATTCGCCGAACGGATCCTGGGCCACATTGCCGTCTTCCCGGACATCGAAAATATAGTAGAAGACCTCTGCCGCCGTACCAGCGGGTTCGACTGCCAAAAGCGATTCCAGCTCCTCAAAAGACCACACATAGAACGCCCCTTCCCGCTTGCCCGGCTGCCCGCCTGACGGATCCGGCGGCGCGCTGTCCGCATCCTCTGCTGAATAAAAGCCGCCCTCCGGATGCGTCATCTCCCGCAGCACGTAGTCTATCGTCCGCCCTGCCACATCGGCATAATAGGGATCGGCCGTTATTTGATAGGCATCCGTATAGACTTCTATCAGCTGGGCATTGTCATAGAGCATTTTTTCAAAATGCGGCACATGCCAAATGGCATCGGTTGAATAGCGGTGGAACCCTCCGCCGATATGATCGTATATGCCGCCTTTTGCCATGGCGTCGAGGGCGTCCTTTACCATTCCGAATGCTTTCTCCCCGAGCGGGCTTTCCTGGCCGGTTTCCCTGGAGAACCGATAAAAAGTGAGCAAAAAATTTAAGATGGGCGGCATCGGGAATTTCGGCGCACTGCCGAAGCCCCCGTTTTTTGTATCATAATCCTCGGCAAAGGCCTGGACCGCATCCCGCACGAGGTCCAAAGAAAGCGGCGTATCGTCCCCATGGTAAGACGCCCCGGAGAAATGCTGTTCCAGCTTTTGGCCGATCTCAGCGGCCGAGGATTCGATCTTTGCCCTTTGGCCCGGATCCTTCCAGGCTTGATAGATCCGATTTAACACATCCGCCCAGCCGAGCATGCCATGGCGGGCCTGCGGCGGGAAATACGTCCCTCCGAAAAATGGTTTGCCGTCAGGGGTTAAAAAAACGTTCAACGGCCAACCGGCCGATCCGGTCAGTGAGGACACCGCCGTCATATAGAACGAGTCGACATCCGGCCGTTCCTCGCGATCCACTTTGATATTCACAAAGTATCTGTTCATCAATTCCGCGATCTTCGGATCATCAAAGGATTCCCCTGCCATAACGTGGCACCAATGGCAGGTAGAATACCCTATGGATACCAGCACCGGTCGATCTTCGCTTTTGGCCCGTTTGAAGGCCGCCTCACCCCAGGCATACCAGTCCACCGGCTGATACGCGTGCTGAATCAGGTAGGGACTCTTTTCATTGATGAGGCGATTCATGCCTGTTTTTTCTGTTTGACCGCTCATATCGGACACACCCCGCCTAGCCCTCATACAACTCTTTTTCAAGCCACTCCCGGACCCGGCCGGCCACGGCATAGACCCCCTTGTTGTGGCCTATCGAATCCAAAAACCAATCTTTGATGTCCGCCGGCATCCAGATTTTTGCCATTTCCTC
Organism: Desulfobacterales bacterium; assembly: GCA_018334555.1. Lineage (GTDB taxonomy): Bacteria > Desulfobacterota > Desulfobacteria > Desulfobacterales > Desulfosalsimonadaceae > M55B175. The sequence goes on along the minus strand of JAGXLR010000007.1, from coordinate 17,738 downwards.
GGCGTCCTCGGAGTTTCGACGGATCAGGTAGATCACCGGCTCCGCATCCCATGCGTAGACTACGAAATAGTTGGAAAAATCCGCCTTTGATCTGATAACATGGCCGTGCGCCCAGTTGTTTCCCCACTCCAGGTAAAGGGTTACCGCCTCCTCCGGGGTCATGTCCCAATCAATTGAGCCGATCAGATCCTTCTGCTGCTTTAACTCGTGTAGATGCATCATTTCGCTTCTCCTATGTTAAGCCTTCAAAGATATTCTGCAAACCGCATGGATAGATAATGCACTTATCATGCCAAAGATTACAGAAATCCTGCTGTGCGGGAAAAAGCGCGGATTTCCCCGATGGTCTTACCCCGAATGAGCCGTATCGAACGGGCTAAGGTTTCATAAAAACAACCTTACGAAAATCGGGGCGATTAGATGCCCTGTCTTTCCAACCGGAAAACTTGATACGCCCCCTCCTAATTTGAGACATTTTTGTATCAAACACCTGTTTCAAGCATGGAAACTTTCGTCCCATTTTAACCTTTATCCTGCTTTTATAAAACCAACTTTCTGAAATATAATCAAATATTTTAGATACAGGCTTTGTGGCACGCTAATTGTATACTCTTTTATTAAAAGGAAGCATGCGCACGTATGGGGGCCGACCCGTGTGCTAATTCCAAACCTCAAAGGACAGGGGGGATATATGCCAGACAAAGCAAAAACCACAGACAAAGATAAAAAAGAGAAAAGGCTCCTTGATCCAAAGGATGCCACCATTTGTGATACGACAGCGCAAATGCTCGAAAAGGCGAGAAGGGACGGCGTGGAAATCGCATTTGACCGGGCATCAACAATGAAAGCATGCCCCATCGGAGCGGATTCAGCATGCTGTAAGCACTGTTCGATGGGCCCCTGCCGGTTAAACGCCAAGGATCCCTATGGGAAGGTCGGCGTATGCGGGGCAACCATTGATACCATTATGGCAAGAAACTTTGCCAGGATGGTCGCTTCAGGGGCTTCCGCCCACACGGATCATGGGATGTCCATGCTGGATGTTTTCCGCGACGTGGTTGAGGGCAAAATTCCGGACTACAGGATCAAGGATGTCATAAAGCTTGAGGCCGTCGCCCGCTCGGTCGGCATCGAGGTAGAGGGAAGAACCCCCGAGGATGTCGCCAGGGAACTCTACAAGGAGCTCGAACGCACGTATACGCAGGTCGACGGCGAGATCCCGTTCATGAAGCGGGTGCCTGAAAAAACGCTGGAAACCTGGCGAAGGCAGGGTATCGTTCCCCGAGGCGCCATGCGGGAGATCATGGAGCTGATGCATCGCACCCACATGGGCGTTGACCAGCATTATGAGAACATCACCCGCCAAAGCAGCCGTACCGCTCTATCAGACGGCTGGGGCGGCTCCATGGTGGCCACAGAAATTTCCGACATTCTCTACGGGACGCCGGTACCGGTCGCAGCGGATGTCAACATGGGCGTCCTGAAAGAGAACATGGTCAACATCATCGTTCATGGTCATGAGCCCAACCTGTTCGAATCCATGCTCGAATCGGTCAATGAGCCCACCCTTGTGGAGGCGGCAAAGACAGCCGGCGCAGAGGGGATTAACCTTGTCGGGATGTGCTGTTCAGGGACGGAAATGATGTCCAGACACGGGATACCGCATGCCGGCAATTTCATGTCAACGGAGGCGGTCCTGGTCACCGGCGCTGTTGACGCCATGGCGGTAGATGTCCAGTGCATCAAGCAGGGACTTGGCAAAGTGGCCGAATGCTACGGGACCCGCCTGTTTACGACCAATCCCCGCTGCCATATCGAGGGGGTTCAGCATCTGGCGTTTCATGAGCACAGCCCGAAGGAAACCACGGATGAAATCGTGATTCAATCGATTGCCCGGTTCAAAAACCGGAGGATGCCGATTGAAATCCCGCAGATAACAAACACGGGGGTTCACGGATTCTCCCATGAATACATCGACTATATGCTCGGCGGCTCGTTCCGGGGCAGCTATACCCCCCTTAACGAGAATATTATCAACGGACGGATCCGGGGCGTTGCCGGCGTCGTCGGCTGCACCAACCCCCGGGTAAAACATGACTATGTGCATGTCGAGCTCGTAAAGGAGCTGATAAAAAACGATGTGCTCGTGCTCCAGACCGGCTGTTCACAGATATCTCTGGCAAAAGCCGGACTGCTGACGCCTGAAGCTTCATACCTGGCGGGGCCCGGGCTCCGTGAAGTATGCGAAACCGTAGGGATGCCGCCGGTACTTGGCATGGGCTCCTGTGTCGACAACAGTCGTATACTTATCGCTGCTGCTGAAATGGTAAAGGAAGGCGGCCTCGGTGAAAGTATGGCGGATCTTCCGGCTGCCGGAGCCGCTCCTGAATGGATGAGCGAGAAGGCGATTTCCATCGGCCACTACTTCGTGGCTTCAGGGGTGTACACGGTATTCGGGGTCACCTTCCCCATTGTCGCGGGGACCCGATTCCATGAGCTGCTTTTCAACGGACTGGAGCAACAGGGGCTCGGAAAATGGGGATTTTCACCCGAGCCGAAGGAAATGGCCCGGATGATGATCGCCCATATTGATAAAAAGCGGAAAGAACTGGGTATTGACAAGGCGAGGCAACATTTTCTGGAGGATGCCCCGGCGCGTCAAAAGTCCGCCTGATTCTGTTTTTAAACAATCCGGGGCCACTAAAAGGGGGGATTGATATCCCCCCTTATTTTGTTTATAACCAAAAATATGAGCGAATATATTACCCACGACAGATCCGGTCGTTCCGTCGGCCGGGTCGAGAAAAAGTATTTTACCTTTGCCGAGCCGCCCAATGAGATGGCGCTCGACAGCGGTCGCCGGCTGGGGCCCATCACGATTGCCTATGAAACCATGGGCCGCCTGAACGCGGATAAAAGCAATGTGGTCCTGGTGCTCCATGCCCTGACCGGCGACTCCCACGTGGCCGGCCATTACTCTGAGACCGATGACAAGCCGGGCTGGTGGGATAATATGGTAGGACCGGGCAAAGGCATTGACACGGATAAGTATTTTGTCGTCTGCTCGAATGTGCTTGGCGGGTGCATGGGCTCTACCGGCCCGGCCTCGACCCATCCCGCCACCGGTGCCCCCTATGGACTGAGCTTCCCCATGGTTACCATCGGGGACATGGTAAGGGCGCAGAAAGCGCTTCTCGACTATCTCGGCATCAAGCGGATACTTTCCATGACCGGCGGCTCCATGGGGGGCATGCAGGTGCTTCAATGGTGTATCCAGTACCCGGAAATGGTTCTCTCCGCCATCCCCCTGGCAACCACCATGCGGCATTCGGCCCTGGCCATTGCCTTCAACGAGGTGGCCAGGCAGGCGATTATCGCGGATCCGAACTGGAACAACGGCGACTACTATGACGGCCCAAGGCCGAATGTGGGGCTTTCTGTCGCCCGTATGATCGGCCATGTCACCTATCTCTCCGATGATGCCCTGCGGCAAAAATTCGGCCGCCGGCTACAGGACAGGGATAATTTTTCCTTTAATTTTGACAGCGACTTCCAGGTGGAAAGCTATCTGCGCCATCAAGGCGCCAAGTTCGTCGAACGCTTTGACGCCAATTCGTTCCTCTATATCACCAAAGCCGCCGACTACTTCGATCTGACCCAGCAAAGCGGGCAATCATCTGCGGTGGATGTATTCCTCAAGGCTTCGGCCCGCTTTCTGGTGATCTCATTTACCTCGGACTGGCTCTATCCGACGTACCAATCCCGCGACATGGTCAAGGCCATGAAAAAAAGGGGGCTGGACGTCAGTTTTTGTGAAATCGAAGCCGAGTGGGGCCATGACGCCTTCCTGCTTCCAAACGAGCGCCTTGCGAATCTTATCAAAGGATTTATCGACAGTGTCTACGAGCGGATGGAATAATGCTGCCGTGCGCTATGATCTGCAGATCATCGCCTCATGGATTAAGCCCGAATCAAAAGTACTCGGCCTCGGCTGTGGGGAAGGCGAGCTGCTATACCATCTCAAGCACCATAAGCAGGCGATGGAAACCGGCGTGGAGATTATCGAATCCCGGGTTGCGGAATGCATCAATAAAGGACTCACGGTGATCCAGGGTGATATAAACGAAGAAATCGAGGATTATGCGGATGATACCTTTGACTATGTGGTTCTGAGCCAGACCCTGCAGCAGGTCTATGATCCGCTGACGCTGATCCGTTCCATGCTCCGGATCGGACGAAAAGTGGTGGTCAGTTTTCCGAATTTCGGGCACTGGTATGCCCGTCTGCAACTGTTGTTCACGGGTCGTGCCCCGATAACGGCCCAACTGCCGTACCAATGGTATGATACGCCCAATATTCGGGTGCTGTCCATCAAGGACTTCACGACATTCGCCCATGAAGTGGGCTTTCATATATTAAAGGTGGCAACCATCAACACGGACCGCGAGGATAAAACCGGCAATTATGTGGCATTTATGCCCAATTTACGGGCAACCTACGGTATCTACCTGATCAGCCGACTGCCGGCGCCGTAAGCATCGCCAACATCTGTTAAAGGAGGCATATGGGAAAAGGATACGTCATACTCGGCGAAACCACCGATTTTCTGACCGGTGAAACCATCACCCTGACCCACGATGAACAGGCACGACAGCAAATCGTCCGCTATATTGTGGAAGAAAAAGGCTACCAAAAAAATGAAATTGCCAGCCGTATCATGCTGCCCGTCACCGTTGACGGCAAAACCGGCCATGCCCGTATTGATTTTGTTGTCCGGCTCGAGGGCACCGCCTATGCGATTGTCGTCTACGGGCCGGGGTCCCTGGTATCGCGTCATAAACCGGCGATTGCGGCTGCCTGCCTGATCGAGGCATACACTGTTCCCGTAACCGTCGTGACAAACGGTATTGATGCGCACGTCCTCGATACGGATACCGGCAAAGTCATCGGGGAAGGCCTGGCCGCCATGGCCCCAAGAGAGTCCGCCGTCGCTTCGCTGAGGGCGCATCCGCCGGCACCGGTTTCTGAAAAACGGCGGGAAAAGGCCGGGCGGATCCTGTACGTCATGGACATCCTGACTGAAAGAGAATGTGATGATTCCTGTGAACTCTGCCGATAAACCGAAAGAGACAAAAAACTACAGGGAAGAGCAGATTACGGTCTACGAGGATGGCAGGGAAAAGAGCGTAAAAGAAGCCATAATTCTTGAAAAGCCATTATCCATAGTTATTGATGGCAATCCGTATTCTTTGGTTATGTGCAGCCCCGGTGATGAAGAGGCCCTTATCGCCGGATTCTGCCTTTCCGAGGGGGTCATTGAACATCTGGATGACCTGTTGTCCGTGGACTTCAGCGCGGCGGCCGGCGTCAATACGGCGACGGTTACCCTATCCCCCGGACGACGGCAAAAAACCGGCGACATGTGCAATAAAAAGCAAACCGGCATCCCGACCGGATGCGGGATCTGCAAGGATCAACCGGCTGGAGCCACCTGCCGGCCCCTGACGCCGGTCATCAGCCATCACCAGTTTACTATCGAAGAGGTCCTTGGCTGCATCCATAGGCTGCCTAAATACCAAGTACTCCACCCAAAAACCCACAGCGCGCATGCGGCCATGATATTTGACCAAGCATTGGCCCCCATCTCCTTTGCCGAAGACGTCGGCCGGCACAATGCCCTGGACAAGGCGATCGGGCGCGTGGTGCTGGACGACAAAATGCCGTCGGTCGTTTTAGGGGTTATGTCATCGCGGCTTAGCTACGAACTGGTCCAAAAAGCCGCCCGTGCAAAGATCAAAATGTTATTCGGCATATCCAGGCCTACGGCCCTGGCCGTTGATCTCGCCCGTTCGGTCGATATGACGCTGGGATGCACGAAGCACGATAAACTGATGATCTTTTGCGGCGGCAATCGAATCGTTCCATAAGGGAGGGCTTGTCAAATGCCATTTAAAAAAATCCCGGGGCTTCCCGGAAAACTCTACATACCGGAGCAGGATCCCGATGCACCGAAAAAGCATGACTGCCCGGACTGTTTTTCCTGCCAGATATGCAGCGACAGCCGATGTCGGATATGTCGGGGGCAACATAAAGAACGCCCCCGGCGCCAGAGGCAATCGATGGAACTAAGAAATGCGCAATCCTATGGATATCCGGAATAGAATCAGGGATCGGCTGCGGACAGCGGCTCAAGCGAGAACCGTCACCAGTGTGCGGATCGGGCTGGGATACACGGCGGTCGTGCTGGACAACGGTCAAACCGGTCTTGCCTTTACCTTTCATCGGGATATGCCGGAACGATGCAGCCTTTTCAGCGGTTCGCTGCCGCTTGAAGGCCGGTCGGCATTGGCACTGCTAAACCTTATCGGCTCCTCGAAAAAGATAGAAACCGCCGTCGGCATGGCGACCGCCAACGCCCTGGCCAATGTCGACAGTGGCCGCTTCAAAGACGGTGATATACTGGATTTTATCAAAATCCGCGCCACGGACCGGGTCGGCATGGTGGGCATGTTCGGACCGTTAATCGGTCCCCTCCGGAAAACAGCCGGTGAGCTCATTATATTTGAGAAAGAGGACCGCCCGGCCGAATCGCTTCAGCCGGACACACAAATCCCCGAACGGCTCCCGGATTGCCAAATCGCTCTAATCACTGCCACATCAATCATTAACCACACGATGGATCAGTTCCTCCATTGCGCTTCCAACTGCCGGGAGGTGGTCGTCCTTGGCGCATCCACCCCGCTGGTGCCGGAAGTTTTCAAAGACATGCCGGTAACCTGCCTTTCCGGCGTGGTTGTCTCCGATCCGTCCGCAGTCCTTCAAGTGGTCAGCTCCGCCGGAGGCATGCGGCAGTTCAAAGGGTTTGTAAAAAAAGTCAACCTGCGGCTGCGATAACCTGGCCTATTTGCTCTCTTGGCAGAATCGCTGCCAATGCATCAGATAGGCGGCACCGGCAACGGTGGTACCATAAAAAACTACCGGTTTATCGCCCAAAAAAGGCCCGACGGTATCGTTGACAACGGTGGTTCCGGTAACGCATAAAAGCTCCGCCCATTCGACGACCGCCCGGGTTGCCTCCGGAGACTCAATCTCGACCCGATTGGGAGAGGTCCCGATATTTTCTGGATCCATATCCACAATCCGGAGGGGGAAATGCGCCGCCAGGTTTTCGGCCATCCGGGGCTGAAATCCGATTAAGGCGACCCTGGGCTTTCCATAGCGCTCCTGAATAAATGCGGGCAGCTGCCTACCGCACATGGCCGGCCCCTCATCCCGGCAGTGAATGGTTCTCTCGATTTTTCCCAAATACCGAAGGGCGGCATTGATGGCGGCAACAAAAATGGCCCGGCGAAAATTATTGGAAAGCGGCATCGCAAGGATCTCGCCCATGGTGCCCTCGTAATCGCCAAACTGGTCGGTATAGGCCTGCCCCAGGGCGCCTTGGAACTCCGCCTGCATCAGCCGCTCCTTGCCCTTCTGCAAGGGGAAGTCATTGGCTTCCGGGTTGCCGATGGCTTCCTCCGTGCTAAGGGGCCGGGCTTTGATCCGGACTTTTTGCTCGAGCAGTTGGTTGTTCGCCAACAGGGGGCGCACCCGCCTTTTTAATTCGTCAAAAATAGCGGACATCAATACTTTCCTTTCCGATAAAACAGTTGGTCAATGGACGATTTCAGGTCTATCTGTCCGCCAGCTCATTGTAAACCATTTTTTCAGGCGCGTTTTGCCATAAATACCCCTGAGTAATGGATAAACCCGGCTTCTATCCGATTGATCCGCTAGTATGGCGCCGATTCCGGACAGGCAGACGAGGGCATTCAGGGCCAAAAAAATCTAGATTTTTCGTCATTTTAGTTTTGAAATACAGTTATTTTTTTGGTAATTGTACCTAATTTCAAAAATAGATTAAGGACTGAATGGGTTCCATATTTTACTAATCCTGAAGCATTCTGTTGGGTTATTCATGCGAGACTGCCGTATCGTAAGGCCATTCATCTTAAAAGCGTTTTTAATTTGCACCTGTTTGATCCTGATTTGTTTGTATGTCTTCCTACCCCATCCGACTAATGCCCTTACCCCAATGGATGAAGAGGCACTGATTGATTTATCCCCCGCCTTGATAAAAAAGCTCAGGAAAAAGCCCATGCCGCCTTTTCCACAAAATCAGTTCGAAAATTCCATATGCTTTAAACGCTGCCATACAAAGAATGATTTTTCGCCATCCCGGAAAACCCAAAGGCAATGGATTCTCCTGATTGAAAAGAATGGGCACGCCATTTTTCAGAAAATTCCATGGGAAAGCCCTGAACAAAAGGAACAGATTCTGATTTACCTGCTCAAACATGCCAAGGATAAAAATACCTCAAAAGAAGGTATCGGGGTCTGGGATTAGGGGCTTATCGGCCGCGCCTAACTTCCGCAACATGATCAACCAGAGGTAGTTCCCCATTTAATAGCGCCGGAACGAAATAGACAACTTAAATTCGGAGGTTTGCAATGCAGTTTTTAAGACGGGTAGCGTTTATTGGGTTTTTATTATGTCTGTTCATGTTTGCAGCTTCGCCCTCTGCGGCCAAAAATGACAAAGGCGAAAACGAAAATTGGCAGCAGCAGGTGCAGGATCTTAACCGGAAGCTAGACGAGCAGAAAAAGGAAGCCGGGGAATTAGAGGATCGAATCACAAGACAGCAGGAGCAAATCAATACGCTTAAGGATCATATCTCCCATGTCTACAAGCAAACCATCCGGGATACCGGAGTGATCGAAAAATACCGGCTGGGAAACGAAGCGTATCTGCGTTCTTCCTATTTCGACCTGGTCCGGGATGATGATGACGATAGGATCGAGGATGAATACGACAACGCATTCGTCAACTATTTGGATCTCAAGTTTATGGCCCAGCCCGCTGAGGAGGTCCAGTTCCATGCGACGCTGACCATGTACAAACTCTGGGGGTCATGGAATGATCCGGAAGACGTCAGTATTCCGGATTTTCAATATTCAAATGAGCCTTCAGACAGTGCGATCAAAGTAAAAAGGGCCTACGTGGATTACCGGCCTTTATGGCTGGATAGAAAAGTCAATCTGACATTCGGCCGTTTGCCCACTTCCGGCGGATATTTAACCAAATACCGATACAATCGGCCCTCCATGAGTACCTATCCGGACCTTACCTTTAATGCGGAGTCCGACGGCGCCGCACTGACCTTTTATTTCAACCATTCTTTTGCCAAATCATTAAACCTGATCTACGCCAGAAGTGAGGATGACACCGACGCCTATCCGTTTATAGGGGATGCGGAGGGCCTTGAGGACATAGATTTCTATACAGCCCAGTTCAACGCCCGGATTCCGTTTCTGGACAACTCCGTATGCGTCCTGCAATGGTTTCGTGTGGACAACCTTCGTCCCACCGGCGACAATGAATTCAAGGAGAGCCTGAATCAGCTTCTTCTGCTCCGGGATAAGAATCCGGCGACGGTTGACTTTCCCGACGAACTCGGCCATGTGGACAAGTATACGTTCCAGCTGTCAAATGACAGGATTTTTGACCTGCCGCTGGATTTATTTGCCAGTGTGGCATACAGCGAAACGGACCCCAATGACGATCAAATCCTGATAAACGGCATCCCCCTGGAAAGTGAGGCGCTGTCGCCTGAAATTATCACATCCCTTGCCCTGGACCCCGAGAACCCCAAGGACCTTGCCTCCATAAAAAAAATTAATAATGGCATCCAATCCATTGGCCCCTATCTGGGATGTGAGGACAACGATGATTCCGAAGATGCATGGGCGGTTTATGCGGGCATCAGATACCACGTGCCATCCGAAAAACTGCTTAACCCGAAAATCGGACTGGAATATTTCGACGGCTCGGAACACTGGGTCGGTTTGAATATTGCCTCTGTGGATCCTTACCGAAAGCTAAATACCCGCGGCAGTGTCTGGGAGGTTTACTGGAACCAGCCCCTCGTGGAGCATATGCTCCAAATGAGAACCGGCTATCAATGGATCGACCGCGATTATACGGAATCTTTACTTTCCGGCTTGTATGGGACGCCCGAAGATGCCGACGAGGATGACCGACTGTTCTACATAAGCATGGAGTACACTTTCTAGCAGACTTTGGATGAACGCATTACAAACCTGCATTCCGCCTCGTAAAAAGCGGTTTATTCCGCCGCGGCGGTATTTTTGCAGAAAGTAACCCTAAAAACATCCGCATTGTCATTTCGAGCGGCAGCGAGGAATCTTGAACAATCAAGATTCCTCGTCACTTTCGTTCCTCGGAATGACAAAGGCACGGAGCTTTTGATTTTTTTTAACCTAATACCTGACAATCTCGTAAAAAGTCGATTTTAGGATGGCAAAGTAAAAAGTTCAAGATCAAGGCGCGCAAAATCCCGAGGAATGCAGCGTACTTAGCTGTACGTGAAATTCCGAGGGATGCAGCGCAACACAGATATTGGACTTTTTACGAAGCCATCAATACCTAATACCCGAAGTTCCTTAAAAGTAACCCGGTAATCCGCTAGCTGTCTGTGGCGTGCCGTTTGCCCCGAGCTTCCCCCACCCTATCAAGGGCGTATTTGAATGTTACCGGGCCTATCAACTGGTTGATGGAAATCATGGCCACCACCATCACCGCCGCAGCCGCCCCCCAATCGGGAAAGCTTCTGCCGAGAATACCGCAAAGGCCGAGGCTGACGCCGGCCTGTGCGATATAGGAAAAACCGGCCATCTGAGCAAATACCGGCGGGTCACCCCCCAATCGGCCGGATAACCAGGCGCTCGTCCATATAAAAAAAGAGCGCCCGATGACTAGCAATAGGGCCGGCATCCAGGTCTGCCGGAGTGCGGCCAGATTCAGGGAGGCGCCGACAAGCGAAAAAAACAAAATGTAGACCGGAAGCGACAGGCGATCAAGCCGTTTAATGAAAAAATCCCCGTTTTTCGTGAAATTGCGTATAAAAAATCCCGCCGTCATACAGGTAAGCAGGGGTTCCAAGTGAAAACGGATCGCATAAAAGGTGTCCAAAAACCGGGCGAATTGATCGGAAAAAAATGTCACCAGAAACGCCGTACCCAGAATGAATACCGGCAGTTCTGCGCCAAACCGCGTTATATAATAATCGACAGCCCAACCGAGCGCGATGCCAATGAGGATCGATCCAATTAGCTCAATACCGACACTGATCAGAAAAACGGCATCCACACGGACATCCGGCTGGGCCACCGCAAGCGCCACAGAAACGGCTACGGCAAACAACGCGATAACCAGGACATCGATAATCAAAGTGACGCCAAGCATCGTTTCCGTAAACGGCCCTTTCGCCTTACTTTCACTGATAATGGCCATTGCCGAAGAAGGGGAGCGGGCGATTGAAAGCACGCCGATAATCCCTGCGGCTGAGAGGACCACCGGCGCCGGAGCGTTTTTTAAAAAGGGAATAAATTGGCTGCCAGCAAGGATAAGAAGAAATATCCCGGTAAAGACGCCGATTACCTGAAACGCCACGCCCCAACAGATACGCCGGCAGCGCCTTTTAATTCCGGCCAGTTCCAGTTCGCCCCCGGCTGAAAGCGCGATAACCGCAAGTGCCAGGCTATCCAGAAGCTTTAAGCCGACAACCGTATCCATGGGAATAAAATTGGACACATAGGGGCCCGCGAACACACCGGCAACGATATAGCCCGTAATCTTTGGGAACCGAAACCATGAAAGAATATCGCCCAATAAATAGGCGGCGATCAGTAAGAACCCAAAAGAAAGGGACTGGCGGGCGCCTTCCAGGTGACACCAGCCGCCGACGCCGGCAGACACAAGGCCCATAAAAATGACGATGACCAATAGCCCGGCGACCCGTCTCACGCGACCCCTTTTCCCGCTCCCGTCAAAAGGCGCTGGGTCAATTCAGGACTGATCAGTTCATTTACAATAACGGCGAGCACCAACATGGCGACAATCACGTCGATAAGGGGGCTGCCGCCTGAGAGATAAAAATCCATGGCCATGGCAATGGCGACGCCGCCTTGGGATAAAAGCCCGAACCCAACCCAGGGGGAAACACTGAATTCTCCGGCGATAGCGCGGACAGCCACATAGCCGCCCAAAACCTTGCCGACAATTCGAAAAACCAGGTAGGCGAAGGCCAGCACGAGGCCCAATAGGGTCCCGGGCCGCCAAACCGCCCCTGCCAGGATGAGGAATACAATGTAGAAAGGTTTTTCCTGGCGGGCCAGCGCAACAAATACCCGGTCTTTGGAGCCGGGAAGGTTGGCCGCCGTGATACCGGCGACCATATTCACGAAAAGCGGGGAGAGGCCGAAAAACAGGGAGACCCCACCGGCAAAGGTGATAATACCGATGATAAATACCCAGAGCTCATCTTCAGCGCAATGCACCTGGGTAAGCAAATGCAGGAGGACCCCCATACCGATGCCGACCACTATCGATGCGCCGATCCATTGCAGAACCGGCAAATAATCGATGCCCAGCGGCGGGGGCGCATGATGCATCATGCAGACGGCCGCTCCGAAAAGCGTAAAACCAATAATCGTGTCAAATCCGCCGATATAGCGAATCAAGTCAACGGCACCGGTTGGACGGCAAGCGGATTCCTTTACGATCAGGGCGATCATGGTGGGGGATGTGCAGCATGCGACGGCGCCTATGGCCAAGGCTGAGCCAACCGTGGAAGCGGCGGGATCAATTTGATAAAGCAGCCAGAGAAACGGGGCGAAAACCCATACAAATGTTACTGCCGCCTGGATAGCGGTAGCGGAAACAAACGCACGCGGAAACCGTCGAATTTTTCCGATTTCGAACTGCAGTCCGAAAACCAGGCCGAAATAGCCCAGCCCCAAACTAAACAGCGGCCCCAGATGCCCAATCGTTGTTCGGTCAAGTACGCCGATGAACTGATCGCCCAGGGCGAGCCCGATAAAAATAAACTCCGTTCCGGTGAGAAAGAAAAATTTTGCCCCGGCGGGAAGCGGCACCCTTACAAAAGTTTTGCGATATCCCAACAGGGATATAAATAACAGAATAAAAAGGCCGACAATGGTCTGGAGCACCTAGCGTATCTCCTCTGCCAACCCCTCCACATGGGAGACAGGCAAAGTAAACATAATTCCGGAGCCCGGAGATTCAAAATTACTGCAAACCTCCCGTGCCAGTTGAAAGGCTTTTTCCCGGGACTGTCGATCGACCACGGACATAATCATATAGGTATCCGCCCCCCATCCGGGAAATAGAGATTTAAACCCCGTGAATATGGGTATCTCAGACGAGATAATCTGTCCCATGCCCCTCACATCAATAACCGTCGCCCCCCTTAAACCGAGCTCAAGAAAACCGGTCAGGATGTCTTCCACCTGATGGTGATCCTTTACCACCACGAACAGGAGCTGCATATCCGCTTCTTCCTTATTCGACATGGCGATTATCCTCTTTTGCAACCTGCCTGTAGATTTCCTCAGAGTTGCAGGATGTGGCCACCGTGTCTAAAAACTCCGCCTTTTTGACAAGGCGGGCGATCCTTGCAAGCAATTTGATATGCAACCCGGTTTCTCCGGGCGGACTGACCAGAAAAAAGACGAGGCGAACGGGAAGCTGATCCACGGCGTCAAAAGATATCCCTTTTGAAATGCATATCAGCATGCAAACGGTTTTGGGCAGGCCATCAACCGTGGCATGCGGAATCGCTACACCGCGGCCGATCCCGGTACTGCCGGCTTGTTCGCGCCGGTTCAGCTTCTCATACAATTCCTTGCGGTTGACCTCAGGAAAGCGCTCAGATACGCGGTCGGCAATTTTTCTCAGCAGGGCGGACTTATTATCCGCATTAAAATCCATATAGATCAACTCTTGATCCAGGTAATCGGTTAATTTCATAACGCTCTATCCTCCCGCCTGAAGAAAAAATCAAAATAACGCTGCCCGTGCGGACATTATTTATTTTGATTTGCCCGGGTTCGCTGCTGTTGATTCGGCGCGTGCAACGGCATCAGGCTCGCCCAGGTAGTATTTTTTTTGAGGCTTTAACGCATCGTCTAGCTCATAAACCAGCGGGATGCCGGTGGGTATATTGAGCTTGACGATTTCCTGTTCCGATATATCGTCCAGGTGTTTGACAAGCCCCCTCAGGCTGTTCCCATGGGCAACGATGATAACGCGCTTGCCGTCTTTTATTTTCGGCACGATAGTCTCATGCCAATAGGGCAGAAACCGTTCAATCGTATCTTTCAGGCTCTCCGTCCTTGGCATCCGGCTTTTATCCAGCCCCGCATACTTCGGATCAAAACCGGGATACCGGGGATCGTTTGCGTCCAAGGCCATGGGCGCCGTATCATAGCTGCGCCGCCAGATTTGAACCTGTTCATCGCCATACTTTTTTGCCGTTTCAGCCTTATCAAGGCCCTGGAGTCCACCGTACATCCGCTCATTCAACCGCCAGGATTTTTCTACCGGAATCCATACCCGATCCATCTCCTCCATTATGATCCAGAGGGTGCGAATGGCGCGCTTTAAAACAGAGGTAAAGGCAATGTCAAAGACAAAGCCTTTTTCTTTGAGTATCCGGCCCGCGGATCTGGCCTCTCGGATGCCGGCATCGGTTAGATCCACATCGGCCCACCCGGTAAACCGATTCTCCTTGTTCCAGAGGCTTTCACCGTGCCTTAAAAGAACGAGTCTATGCATCATCAATCCTCTCACAGGCGAAAAAATCAGGAGCCCTTATCCGGTCTTCAATCAGCCGCCTCCTCCCCCTCATCGACATCGACCGGCGCCACTTTAGCGGCAAACTGAATCATCTGCGTATGGGGGATCATTTTGAATTCCGGGCGTGTCCGCCCCCTCTCCGCCCTTAGGGGGCGGCACATGATTTCCATGGCCTCGAGGGGAAGAAAGGATTTTTTGGCCAGACAAACGGCGAGCTCGCCCAGCTGGTCATAGGTAGGCACCGTGCATGCCAGGTACCCTCCCCAGCAAAGGGCCTCCCAGGCGACATCGAGCTCCTGCCAGGGTGTCGGAATATCCATCAGAACCGCATCCACCTCCTTCTCTGCCAGCGGCTCCATTTTTTCCCGAAATTTCAGCTCTACACGGCGGTCCAGCCCCACCCGACGCAAGTTTTTGCCGGTACATGTAAGCATGTCCTCCCGGATATCATAGGCATATATCAGGCCTTCCTCGCCCACTGCAAAAGCCAGGCTGATGGCCATGGCCCCGGAGCCGGCACCGAGTTCAACCACGCGGGCGCCCGGCCTAATGCCGATTCTGTAAAGAATTCGTGAAATATCCTTGGGATAGTTGATATTCGAAATCCGGCGCACCCCCATGGCCAGATCCTCAGCCGTGGGCCTCAGCAAATACACATGATGGCCCATGCTGGTTGTAATGGTGTCGCCATATGGCCTGCCAAGCATTCTTGAAAAAGACAGTTTCCCGTGAGCCGTGTTGACCTCCCCGTCCGCTGTCGCCCGAACCAGCTTTGGCCCTTTATCCTTGAAGTAACAGACAACCATATCCCCTTCATTAATTCCCATCATCGGTCTCCATAACCACAGAATCCCTATCAATTAATATACACACGACATTAGCGGGCTTCAAATGGGCGATTGGTGCCAGACATAAAAATACCGACCGTTTTTTAAAGATTCCGCCCAGGCGGCATAGGCGGTTTTTTTTACGGGGCCATCAAGGCTTGCCCGGCTGGGTTTGTCAGGAAGGCTATGGGGAAGGCAGCAGAATTATTTTATCGGCATCGCCCCTTGCGGCTCATATAATCCTCCAATGCCGACTGAAGGGCGGCTACCGACAAAAAAGCGCAATGTTCGTCTTCAGCCGGCAGCCCCCCAAGCTCGGCCAGAATATCTTCACCGCTTATTTCGCTCAGCCCCTCGGGCGTTTTTTCCATGGCCATCTGGGCGGCATAGGAGCCGCAAACCAGGCTTGTGCCACACCCGTCCGTCTGAAAGCCGGCTTCACTAACCCTGCCTTTTTCGAACTTTAAATACACCTCGATGGTATCCCCGCAACTGCCGGTTTCCTTCGCATAGCCGTCCGGACTCATCAGGGTCTGCAGATAACGGGGATTTTTCCAGCGCTGAAAGAATTTTTCGCCATAAGTTTGCCGGGTATCCTCATCTATTTGAGACTGAAGCGCCTCGACAAAATCATCAAACGTATCCGCCATTGTTTGCTATCCGTCTATTTAAAAACCTTCGGTTCATATCCCTCCGGCAGATGGGCGGTGCCTTTCACACAAGGAACATCCACCGCATCGGATAATCGCTGCATCAGCTCATCAATGTTTTCGCAGAATCCATCCCCCATGACCCAGCCGTCATCGCCCTTGTTGGCAAAGGTGCAGGTACACACATGAATGGCTTCCGCCCCCTTGCTCTGCAGAATTTTACCGAGATTGGCCACATTATCACCGGGGCAGCGGCAGGTAAACACGCCAATTAGTTCCGCGTCTTCATAATCGGAAAACGCCTGCTGGGTATTGCGCAGGCTTTTGATGCAGTTGGTTAAAGGGCATCGCTGCTCATTCTTTTCACATCGAATAATACCAATGTTTGCCATGTAACTTGCTCCTCTGTTTGGTAAATGTTAAAATAAAGATCCATATATCATAAACAGCCTTTCAGAAGGTTGTCAAACCCTGAATAGAGAGAACCAGGCGAATTAAAAGGCTCGCGCCGATTAATTTACCAATCCATACTTGAAAGCATAGTGGGTGATCTCCGCATTGCTTTTCATCCCCATCTTCTGCAGCACACGCGTGCGATAGGTGCTTACGGTTTTTTCGCTCAGGTTCAGTTCCTCCGCGATACTCTTGACGGTTTTGCCTGAAGCGATCATGCAAAGCGCCTGGTATTCCCTGTCGGAGAGGTTGTCATGGGGCATTTGCTCCTCGTTCGTCCCCAGGGTGAACAAAATTTTCTCCGCCAAGGCAGCACTCACATACTTACCGCCATTGGCCACTTTTCGGATGGCGCTGACCAGCTCATCCGGGGCGCTTTCCTTGGTCAGGTAGCCGGAAGCGCCTGCCCGTAAAACACGGACTGCATATTGCTCCTCTGGATGGATGCTAAGCACCAGAATGGGGAGCCTGGGCTTTTTTTGACGTAATTCTTTGATAAGATCGAGAATATTTGGTCCGGGCATCGTGATGTCCAAAACGATGACATCATAAGGATTCATCTCGACATAGGAGACCACATCAAATCCATTATCCGACTCCTCGACCACCCGCATATCCGATACCTCGGAGATGATCTGTTTCAGCCCCTCACGCACCACTGCATGGTCGTCTGCAATAAATATTCTAAACATCACGCAAACCCCGTATTCGAAGTTTTACCGCCGTCTTTGCGATTTATTTTATTGATGGCTTCGTAAAAAGCGATTTATTCCGCTGGTGCGGTATTTTTACAGAAAGTAACTCTAAAAAACATCCGCATTGTCATTTCGAGCGGCAGCGAGAAATCTTTAGCAATCAAGATTCCTCGTCGCTTTTGCTCCTCGGAATGACAGCAGCGAAAGCGTCTAAAATAAAAATTAAACCTTGATGGCTTCGTAAAAAGTCCAATATCTGCGTTGCGCTGCATTTCTCGGAATTTCACGTACTCCTATGTACGCTGCATTCCTCGAAATTTGCGTCGCCTTGATCTTGAACTTTTTTCTTTGCCATCTAAAATAGACTTTTTACGAGATCGTCAAAATTAAA
>JAGXLR010000122.1 GCA_018334555.1 Desulfobacterales bacterium | reverse complement strand
GACGAGGAATCTTGATTGTTAAAGATTTCTCGCTACCGCTCGAAATGACAATGCGGACGCTTTTCAGAGTTACTTTCTGCAAAAATGGTGCGCCAGCGCAATAAATCGCTTTTTACGAAGCCATCAATAAAACAAATTAAAATTTTACAAAAAGTTTTTAAAGCCGGCAAGCGGTCCTTGCCGGCTTTTTTATCCACCTTCCGGCTTACAGGCCGGCCAGCGGATCATCCGCGATAAAGGGCCTGAGCATATAGATAATGTCGCTTTCCCGGGTTGGGTAGGGGGTCATGACGTTCTCCCAGTAGAGGGACTCCACACTTTGGCCGCTCTGGATGGCCTGCTTGAAGATATTAATCAGGCCGGAGGCGTTGTCGGAGATAATATGCGCGCCCAGAACCCGGCTGTTTTCATCCACCAGCACTTTGTAGGCGGCATGCGTCATGCCTATCCGCCGGTAGGTGGGCCAGGAAAGATTGGTATCCACGCTTTTATAATAATGAACTTTCTTTGTTTTAAGCTCCTCTTCCGTGGCCCCGACCCTGGCATACCGGGGATAGGTGAACAGGATGGCGGGAACCGCCCCATAATCCACCACCGCGCCTTGGCCGCCCCGAATATCTGCCAGGATGTTCTTGGCGGCCACACAGGCCTCATAATCCGCCACGCGGGCCAGTTGAACGGTGGCCGCGCAGTCGCCCACGGCATATACCATCGGATTGGTTGTCCGCATTTTTCTGTCCACCGTGATCCCCTGGCGGCCATAGCCCACATGCCCTTTCTCCAGGCCAAGGCCTTCGATGGCCGGGGATCGTCCGGCCCCGTGCACCACTAAATCCACGGGGAGAATTCCTCCGTCTCCGGTATGAACCCCATAGCCATCCCCTGATTTTTCAATGGCAGTTATCTTCACCTCCGTTTGTATTTGTATACCTTCGGCCCGGGAGGCCGCCATGAGCTGCTCCACCATTTCCCCGTCGAATGGACTCAATGGCCGGGACCCGGCCTCCAGGATATGGATCTTCGCGGCCGGCCCCAGACGGGCGGCAAAATGGGCGAATTCAAAGGATATAAAGCCGCCGCCCACAAACGCGATCCGGGGCGGCAGGCGGTCAAGTTCCAGGAAGTCGCTGCTGGCGGCCATGTGTTCGGCCCCGGAAAACGGCAGGGGGGTCGGATGGGCGCCCGTAGCAAGAACGATACGGCGTCCCTGGATCACTTCCTCGTCGACCACCAGGGTACTCTCATCCTGAAATGCGGCAGTGCCGGCGATAAAATCGATGCCGGCGCCTTTGAGCCCTTTTCGGGTGGCATTCGGAATGGCCCGGGTAAAGCCCCGTTTTTCATCCCGAATCCGGGTCCAGTCCATTTCCGGCAGCCGGGTAACGCCCTTGCCCGTCAAGTGGCGGGCCCGGGCTATGGTCTCAGCGGCTTCGTCGTACCATTTTTTTGCCTGACAGCCGGCCAATGCGCAAACGCCGCCTGGCGTCGGGCTGTTCTCCACGAGGGCGACGGAAAGATCATATCCATTCAGGACGGAAGCGGCTGTCTGCCCGCCTGTTCCGGAGCCCACGACCACCACGTCATAAGATTTTACCATGAGTCTTTTCTCCTTTAGGCGCTAATCCAGTTATTGCGCTCATTTCTCTGAGCCCGCCATCATCTGCAATTCGTTGATGGGGATTTCCTTAACCACGGCTTGCCCCAGGGCTTCCAGCAGTACGAAATGCAAGGCGTCGCCGTCGCGCTTCTTGTCCCGGGCGATAGCATCCATAACCTGTGTTTTGTTTGATTGGCCTTGCAAAGGCAGTTGAAAACTTGCCAACAGGTCGGCCAGCCGGTTAACAGATTTTTTATCCAGCATATTTAGATTTTGGGACAGTCGGGCGGCCATCATCATACCGATGCTCACCGCTTCACCGTGGCGGCGGCCCTCGGTTTTTTCCACCGCATGGCCGAAGGTGTGACCGAAGTTTAGCTTGCGGCGCTCGCCTTTTTCCCGTTCATCCCGATTGACGACGCCGGCTTTTATGGCTATCGAATCATATACCACACGCTCCATAACCGCGGCATCCAGAGAAAAGGCGCGGGGGCTCTCGCGTTCGAGGAATTCGAAATAATCCGCATCCGCGATGGCGGCATGCTTGACCACCTCGGCGAATCCGCAGGCCAGTTCACGTTCCGGAAGGGTTTCGAGCATCCGGGGATCACAGATGACGAATTCGGGCTGATTAAAGACGCCGACCATGTTTTTATAGCCTTTGAAATTCACGCCGGTTTTTCCGCCCACGCTGGCATCCACCTGGGCAAGGAGGGTAGTGGGCACATATCCGAATCGCACGCCCCTTAGATAGGTCGAGGCCACAAAACCGGCAATATCGCATACAATGCCGCCGCCGATGCCAACCATAAAAACCGAACGGTCGGCTTCGCGTTCGATCAACTGATCATAGATTCCGGCAACCGTTTCAAGGGTTTTAATTGTCTCCCCCTGCCCGATGGTGATCACCTCGCGAACTGGAAACAGATCGCCGTAAAAACGACCGACATTCTCATCGGTTATAGCTATTGCCCGGTCCGCTGGGAGATGATCCGAAAGGTGCTCAAAGGACTCGCCCACAAAAATCTCCGAGTGCCCGGTCGCCCCTGATATGGAAAGCGTTTTCATCGAGAACCTCCTGCGCTCCTGCTGCCTATTTCAACCCGTCTGCGGCCTGAAACACATCATATATGGCCCGCATCTGCCTGCAAAGCACTTCGAACTGGTCGGGGTAAAGCGACTGCACGCCGTCGCTTTTGGCTTTTTCCGGCTCATTATGGACTTCCACCATCACGCCATGCGCGCTGACCGCTGCCGCCGCCCGCGCCAGAGGCATGACCTGGTCCCGAAACCCGGCGGCATGGCTTGGATCCACGATAATGGGCAGATGGCTCTCCCGCTGGACGACGGGCACCGCCGAAAAGTCCAGGGTGTTCCGGCTGTGCCTGACAAATGTGCGAACCCCCCGCTCACAAAGGATAACATTGGGGTTGCCCTCAGCCATGATATATTCGGCAGCCATGAGCCATTCCTCGACTGTTGCGGACATACCCCGCTTTAACAGCACGGGCCGCTTCGATTGACCGGCACGCCGAAGCAGACTGAAATTCTGCATATTCCGGGTCCCGATCTGCACGATATCCGCATATACCTCAACCATATCAAAACATACGAGGTCCATCACTTCGGTGACCACCGGCATACCGGTCGTTTGCCTTACTCTTTCGAGAATCTTCAGACCCGCCTCTCCCAACCCCTGAAAGGAATAGGGCGAGGTCCGCGGCTTGAACGCACCGCCGCGAAATATTGCCGCGCCGGCGGCCTTGACCCGCTCGGCGATCACCATTGCCTGGTCTTCACTCTCTATGGCGCATGGGCCGGCAATAGTGACCATGCCCTGGGCGCCGATCTTTACGTCACCGACCGAAACCACCGTATCTTCGGGTTTGGTTTCCCGGCTGACCAGCTTGAATGGCCGGGTAACCGTAATGGCCTCTTTTACCCCCGGCAATTCCTGGGCCCAGGTGGCATCTACGGGCTCCTTATTGAATAATACGGCGATCGAAACCCTATCGCCGCCTGGGATCGGACGGGCTTCATAGCCCTTCGCCTCCAGTTCACGAATGACCCCCCCGATCTGTTCTTCCCCGGCGTCCCGGCGCATCACGATTAACATGGTTCTATCTCCTTGATAATTTTTTTATGAAGCCATCACAAAAAAAAACCGCGGGATCTTCTTCTGGAGAAGCCCCGCGGTTTCAATCGGCTACATATCTTGTCAACGGTTAAATCGGCACCGGCCGTAGGGCACACCCCTGGGTATCACGCTTACGCCATCCATACCAAAACCATTGATGATATGTTTTAACCATTTAAAATTTATCCTATTAGATCCTATACACGCTATTTTTAGCTATCGATTATTTTATAACCCGAAATATTTCTATTGTCAATGGGGATGATAAACCGGCGTCCGTCCATAAATGGCTAATTTGCCCAATACAGACGGGGCCTGGCAAATTATCAGGCCGTTTAAACGCCATTGTTTACTTGACTGATCACACAACTGAGGTTAAAGATATTTACATAGTTATCCACTTAAGGGTTCGTCACAAAACAACTTGAACATTTGGCTTGTTCTTTTTCCCGTCTTCTTTGTTGCTGCGTCGGTCAAATAGCCTGCTATTTTCCCTCCTCGCGCCTCGAAGACGGAAAAAATTCCGGCGCCAAATTTTGCCCAACTTATTTTGTGACGAACCCTAACCGTCAATGGCGATGCGTTGGAGGGGAAAATGGCATTCGTGAATTCGGAGGAACTTCTGGCCAAATCGGAGGTAGCCCAGGCGATCAGCTCCAATAACACGGTACTGCGAAAACGTTTGAGCTTCATCCCGGAACTCTGTCCGGTTTTTAAGAACCCTTACACCCGCCTCGAATCCGAGACCGGCTACCGGTTCAAGGTCCACCCCGCCTGTCGAGATAAACTTCCTGATATTATTGACAACCCAGTGCAAACGGTCCTTGGAACGGCCACCCCGGATGAGCCGCTTCGGCAGGCCTACCAGAAAAAACGCCATATCGGCATTGTTTTCTCCGGAGGTCCGGCCCCGGGAGGACATAACGTGATTGCCGGGGTTTTTGATGCCATGAACGCGGCCAACCCGGAAAACCGCTTATTCGGTTTTCTCATGGGCCCGGATGGCCTTTTGGAAGGCAATTATATCGAGCTGACAAATGAATTAATCGAAAATTATCGGAATCTTGGCGGCTTTGCCATGATCCGGACCGGCCGGATGAAAATCGACACCAAGGCCAAGATCGCACTGGCCCGGCAAACCTGTAAGGCGCTTGAGCTGGATGCCCTTGTAATTGTCGGCGGCGACGATTCAAATACCAACGCGGCGTTTCTTGCCCAGGAACTCCATAATGACGGTATTCAGGTCATGGGCGTCCCCAAGACGATCGACGGGGATCTTCAGGCGCGGGACGAAGATGGAAATACGCTGTGCGCCATCTCCTTTGGATTTCACACCGCGGCGAGGGCGTTTGCCAATGACATCAGCAATCTTTCCACAGACTGCAGCTCAGACGCCAAATATTGGCATATCTGCAAGGTCATGGGCCGGTCGGCGAGCCACCTCGGACTGGAAGTGGGTCTTCAGGTCCATCCCAATATTCTGGTGATCGGTGAAGAACTGGCCGAGTTTGTCGATACCGAACGGCTGGAAAGGGCCAAAAAACAAGGCACCACCGATTACACCGCCTACGGCATGACCCTTCGGCACCTCTCCCGGGTTATCTGCGACGGGATCGTACGCCGGGCGGCAGTGGGAAAAAACTACGGGATCATCATCATCCCCGAAGGCGTGCTCGAGTTCATCAATGAAATCCAGATCTTTATCATCAAACTGAACACGATCATCGCCGACTATAACGCCACCCATGATACGGATTTTCATACGGATTTCCCCACGCTCGAAGATAAGCTGAACTATCTGCGGCGCCTGGCGCGGCTCTCTCGTGAGGAGAATACATTCAGCATCTGGAATACCCGGGACGACGACCTTTTTAATGATATTCCGGAATTCTTCCAGGAAGGCCTGCTGACGGAGCGTGACAACCACGGCAATTTCCAGTTTTCCCAGGTACAGACGGAAAAGGTAATCATGGGGCTTGTCAAGGACTATTTGAAGATACTCAAGGAAAAAGGGGAATACCGGGTGGGCATTGAGCGGCAATGGTATCAGCGAACGCTTGAAAAAAGCGGACTCTATGCCGATGCATATGGACCGCTGCTTTTCAAAAATTACAATACCGCCGATCAATATCTACTGATGCGTCAGCCGATCGTATCCCTCAAAACGTTGAAGCAGGAGCTTGTCAAAAACAAAACGCTCGACGAAGAGGATGAGGTGCCGGCCTCCGTGCAGAAAATATTCATGGCCTCGGTTCCCCAGTTCAAAACCCAGGATCATTTTTACGGCTACGATGGCCGGGGCAATGATCCGACTTGGTTTGACTGCACCTATGCATACAATTTGGGATGGGCCGTATTCTCATTGATTACTTCGGGGGCGACCGGACAGATGGCGGCCATTAGACATCTGGAAAAGGATTTTACGGATTGGACGCCCATTGGGATTCCGATCGCGCCGATGATGCATCTTGAAGAGAGGAAGGGAAAGCTGGCGCTCGTCCTGCAACGGACCACCGTTGATATTGATTCCCCGGCATTCCAGATCATCAAATCCTTACGGGAAACGTGGCTGGCTGCCGAGCCGGGGCCGGATGATTACCGGCGGCCGGGGCCGGTCCGTTATGCCGGCACAGGCGAGGATGACCAGCCCCTGACCCTTATTCTAAACCATCTGGGAGGACAATGAATCACGGATCCATACCTAACAGCTTTCTATTCCCCCATCAGCTTCGCCAGATGACCGGCAATCCCATCAAAGGCTTTGGCCGCTTCTGAATCCCTGTAAGCATCCTGGAAAGAGGAGCCGCTGTCGCCTGCCTTGACCAGGTTGGGATCAAACGGAATCCGCCCAAGGAAATTGATTCCGAATTCCTTGGCGGTCTTTTCTCCGCCGCCGCTTCCGAAAAGCTCCACTTTGTTTCCGCAATGGGGGCAGACATAGCCGCTCATGTTTTCCACCAGCCCGAAAAGGTCCCGTTCGATTTTTTTACAGAAATTAATGGATTTACGGATATCCCAAAGCGCGACCTCCTGCGGGGTGGTCACGATAATCGGCCGGCAGTCCTCGATCGTCTGGGCGACGCTTAGGGGTTCATCGCCGGTGCCGGGCGGGGAGTCAACGATCAGGAAGTCCAGATCCCCCCATTCCACATCCGAAATGAACTGGCTGATGGCCGAATGCTTCAACGGCCCCCGCCAGATCACCGCGTCATCCTTATTGGGCATCAGGGATTCAATAGAGATTGCCTTGAGGGTATCCGAATACGCAATCGGTTCCAGCTTTTGGTTCTCGCTGGCGCCGATCATCCCCTCCAATCCCAGCATCCGGGGAACATCCGGCCCATGCAGGTCGACATCCATAATGCCGACCTTGTAGCCCTTATCTGCCATGGCGATGGCGATATTGACCGAAACGCTGGTCTTTCCGACCCCGCCTTTACCGCTCATAACCAAAAACTTGTGCTTGATCCGACCAAGCGCCTCTTTTATCTGCGCCTGCTGTATTTCTCTGGATTTTTGTTGATCCTGCGCACTTTTGGAGGATCCACCTGAGCTCTGAGCCATTTTTTTCTCCTCTGTTTAATACTATAATAAAAAATTATCGGACGGCGTACCCATGCCGACGGCTATTGATCATCGACCGGATTGGGCGACTCGTCTGTCTCATCAGCCGGCACCCGGTACACTTTTTTATGCGAACACGCCGGGCACTTTACCGGCGGGCCGGTGCCACAGGCCTCATTCCATTCATAGTTGCATTTATCGCAGCGAAAAAGGCGTTCAGTACTGCCGATCCGGTAATTACCGCCTTCGATACTGATTGCCTTGCCTTTGATCAGCGCATCCGCAACGTTTTTACGGGCTCTCTCGATAATACGCCCGAATGTTGCCCTTGAGACCTGCATCTGTCGGCCCGCCTCCTGATGGGAGAACCCTTCCAGGTCGGCAAGCCGCAAAGCCTCCCGTTCATCAATCGTCAAATGCGTTTCTTCCAGCTCAAGCATTGGTATTCCCCGCGGTTTAAAATAACTAACCCCGGGATTATACGCAACGAAACGTTTTTTGTGCGGTCTTCCCATGGTTTTCCTTTTTGAGCATATTCTCAAAAATATAATAAAAAAATAAATCGCCTATACAGAGTTGTCAAGGCCATAAAAAAAGAATTTACGGCCTGCTTTTCTTTCGCACCCGAACCGATTCCGCATGGGCGCCCAGCCCCTCGACCGCCGCCAACCGGATAACATCTTCTGCCTCCCGGCCCATAGCGTCTTCCGAATAGCAAATCAGGCTGCTCTGCTTCATGAACGTGTCCACCGACAGGGCGGATGAAAAACGGGCGGTCCCGCCGGTGGGCAGCACGTGGTTCGGCCCGGCCACATAGTCGCCCATGGGCTCCGGAGTAAAATGCCCCATGAAAACCGCGCCCGCATTTTGAATCAAACTGAGATATTCAAAGGGACTGGCCACCAGAAGCTCCAAGTGCTCGGGCGCAATTCGGTTACCCAGGGAAATGGCCGTGTCTATATCAGAAACCACCATGATGCCGCCATAGTCCGCCAGGGACTGGCCGGCGATATCTTTGCGGGCCAGCGGCTCAAGCTGGCGCTCCAGCTCACGGGCCGCTTGTTCGGCAAGGGCCCGTGAATTCGTGATCAGCAATGCGGATGACATGGGATCATGTTCGGCCTGGGACAACAGATCGGCGGCAATAAATTCCGGATTCGCCGAATCATCGGCAATAACCAGGATCTCGCTCGGCCCGGCGACCATGTCGATCCCTACCGTGCCCGCCACCAGCTTTTTGGCAATGGTCACGTAGATATTGCCCGGCCCCACAATGACATCCGAGCGCGGCAGGGTTTCTGTCCCAAAGGTCAGCCCGGCAATAGCCCATGCGCTGCCGACCTTGTATACCGTATCCACCCCCACGCGCCTGGCCGCAACCAACAGGTGGGGACTCACAGTCTTATCCCTGCGCGGCGGCGTCGCCATCACAAGATCCCTGACGCCGGCGATTTGCGCGGGGATGGCGCCCATTAAAACGGATGAAACCAGCGGCGTCATCCCCCCCTTCGCCCCCGGCACATAGACGGCCGCGGCATTTACCGGATTCACCAGTTGGCCGAGGAAGACACCCGGTCGGGCGGCATGAAACCAGGAATTTTTGAGTTGTCTGCGGTGAAAATTTTCAATCTGGCCGGCGGCCCGGTCCAACGCGTTTAAAAAGCTTTCGTCCACCTGTTCTTCCGCCTCATCAAAAGCCTTTGCGTCAACCGCCAATTCGGCCTGGCTCATTTCAGGGGCGTCGAACCTGCGGGTGTAATCAAGCAGGGCCGCATCCCCCCGGCTGCGCACATCATCGAGTATCTCCGATACCGCCCGGATATCATCGGAGTCAAATGAGAGCCCGCGCCGGGCAATGGCATCAATCCGTTTATCGGCTTCAGCAGAGGGATAATTCAAGATATCCATGTTATTCTCTCCCCGTATTTTTGATGGCTTCGTAAAAAGCGATTTATTGCGCTGGCGCCCCATTTTTGCAAAAAGTAACTCTGAAAAGCGTCCGCATTGTCATTTCGAGCGGTAGCGAGAAATCTTTAACAATCAAGATTCCTCGTCACTTTCGTTTCTCGGAATGACAGCAGCGAAAGCTTCTAAGATAATATTAAATATTGTCGAGTTCCTTGGAAGTCCAATATCTGTGTTGCGCTTCCATCCCTCGGAATTTCACGTACAGCTAAGTACGCTGCATTCCTCGGGATTTTGCGCGCCTTGATCTTGAACTTTTTACTTTGCCATCTCTAAACTGACTTT
>JAGXLR010000121.1 GCA_018334555.1 Desulfobacterales bacterium | reverse complement strand
CGACAATATTTAATATTATCTTAGAAGCTTCCGCTGCTGTCATTGCGAGAAACGAAAGTGACGAGGAATCTTGATTGTTAAAGATTTCTCGCTACCGCTCGAAATGACAATGCGGACGCTTTTCAGAGTTACTTTCGGCAAAAATGGTGCGCCAGCGCAATAAATCGCTTTTTACGAAACCATCATATTTTAAAATGGTGTAAACGCCGATGGCCGTCAAAAATGACGAGAATTATAATAACTGCATAGTAAGATATTTCTGTCCGGTTACCGGACTTGAAATATATACACGACCTGAATGGCAAAGTCAAAAGATCGGAAACGATTATTCGGTTGATTTTTGGATCATCGGGGATTCCATCCTCTATACCCGACCGGTCGGCAATGTCAATTTCAAGACCATTAAAGCCTCCCTGCAGATCGATGAGGCCGTGGCCGCCTCTATTGGCGGCGGCACCGGCCGGTATGTCCAGGTTGAAGATTATTCCCGTCTGAAAAATGTAACCATTGACGCCAGAAAACATTTTATCGACTATTTCAATCAAAATGAACGGCTGGCGGGGCTGGTCCTATGCAATCTATCCCAGATCCTGGCGCTTGCGGCCAGAATCGGAAAGCGCTTTACCTTTCCCGGTAAAAATGTCTTTACCGGCGGGCAATATCCGCATGCCATTGAAAAAGCGCTTGAGCTCTGTGAGGCCAATAACCTGCCCAAGGGGAATTTTGTATTCAACCAGCCGTTTAAATATTCAGATGGCAACAAAACCCTCTATCCCGTGGAACTCGTCATGAGCCCGCAATGGGAGTTCAAGACCCCTGATTACTGCAGCCAGAGCGTTATTATCGATCGAAACATCCTGTTTTCCATGCCGGAAGGCCAGCTCGGGGCCGAACATATCCCCCGCCTCAATAAACTCCATAACGCTATAAAACAGCAGGGGACGTTTGACTATATCGTTGTGGATGCTTCGCGGATTCGGGGGTTCAGCCGCAGAAGCCGGCAGCTGTTTATGAAATACGTGCTTAACTGGCATCGCGACATCCCTTTCCGTATGTATGTGATCTTCGGTGCCAATACACTGGTTTCGACCGCCGTAAAAATGGCCAAACCCTTTACGCCGTTTTCCGTTATGGTCACCGGGGATATCAACCAGGCGTTTGAAACCATCCGTAAGGATCAAGAGAAAAAAAAATCGTCGCCGCCAACCGGGGACGAACAACAGGACAGCCTGATCCAGCGATATGTAGATGAACTGCTTTTGTTTATCGGCAGT
Organism: Desulfobacterales bacterium; assembly: GCA_018334555.1. Taxonomy (GTDB): domain Bacteria; phylum Desulfobacterota; class Desulfobacteria; order Desulfobacterales; family Desulfosalsimonadaceae; genus M55B175. Next base: position 8,325 of record JAGXLR010000121.1, on the reverse strand, counting down.
ATTAACTGGGAAAAGGAGGGACTTGACACCGATTGCGACGGGATTGACCCAAACCACCCGTTTGCCAGCGTTTTTAATTCCGTTAGGATCATCAAGGATGAGCTCGATGCCATGTCCGCCGCAAGGCGGGAGAATGAGCTCAAAATCCGCGAGAGCGAGGAAAAATACAGCAATCTTTTTCTTTACTCCAACGAAGGCATCTTCATCCATGATCTGGACGGGCGTATTCTTGATGTGAACAACAAGGCGCTGGAGCTTTTCGAGTATTCAAAAGAAGAAATGCTCGCCTTGGATATCTTCAGCCTTCATCCGGAAGAGCAGCGGGATAATAGCCGCAAAATGTTTGAAAAGATCACCGAAGACGGTTTTGTCGATTTCGAACTCGATTTTATAAGAAAAAATGGGGAACGGTTTCCGGCGGAAGTCTCCTCGAGTATTTTTGAAATAAACGGAGAAAAGGTCGTTCAGGGACTTGTTCGCGACATTACCCGGAGAAAAGAAGCCGAAGCGGTTTTGAGAAACTACCGGACGCTTGTGGAAACCATGAATGACGGTGTGGCCATCGTGGATGGGCAGCTTCATATTAGCTACGTCAACAACGCCCTTTGCAGGATGTCCGGCTACAACGCAGACGAAATTATCGGCAGGCCGGCAATCGAGTTTCTGGATGCGGACAACCAGCAGCGCCTCGAGGCCGAAGTCGCCAACTGGCCGCAATCCGATACGCATGTTTTCGAAATCGACTGGATCGGTAAGGATGAGCGGGCCCTCTCCAGCATCGTATCGCCCAACCCGATTTTTAATGATGAAGGCGAATTCGCCGGTTTCATGGGCATTGTCACGGATATCAGCGATCTTAAAAAAGCCCGCATGGAGAAAGAGCAGTTTCAGGAACAGCTTTATCATTCCCAGAAAATGGAGGCCATCGGGACCCTTGCCGGGGGTGTGGCCCACGATTTCAACAACTACCTGACCACAATTCTGGGCTGTGCCGACCTGATGGCGCTTAAAAAAAACGAGCCGGAAAAACAGGAGAAATACCTTCAGGAAATCAAAAACGCCGCCGACCACTCGGCGGCCCTGACCCGGCAGCTGCTAGCCTTCAGCCGCCGGCAGATCCTTGAAAAAACACCGATGAATATCAACGAGGGGGTCAGAAACATGGAAAAAATGCTCCAGCGACTGATCGGTGAAAATATCGAACTCAAAACGGAGTTGGCTGCGGACTTAAAACAGGTCCATGCGGATCCCGCCCAGATGGAGCAGATTATTCTAAACCTCGTGGTCAACGCCCGGGACGCCATGCCGGAGGGCGGAAGACTGCGTATAATAACCGAAAATACAGAGATTGATGAATTCTACAGCCGACAGTTTACCTATGCCCGGCCCGGTGAATTCGTCTGTTTGACCTTTGAAGACAGCGGTTGCGGAATGGCGCCCGAGGTGGTAGGAAACATTTTTGAGCCGTTTTTTACCACCAAGGTTTCCACCCAGGGAACAGGGCTCGGCCTCTCCGTGGTTTACGGCGTGGTCAAGCAGCATGACGGCTGGATTAACGTTTACAGCGAACCCTCCCACGGAACCCGCTTTAAAATATTTCTACCCGCGTTAACCGATAAAACCATCCGACCCCAGAGAAAAGAGGTGACAGATTACCAGAGCATCCAAACCGAATACCAGGGTAGCGGCGAAAGGATCCTTCTGGTTGAGGACCAGCAGGAAGTCCGTGAAATGATCCATTCGGCACTTCAAACGAACGGATATGAGGTCGAGACGGTTGCCTCTGTTGCCGAAGCCAATGAGATGGTCGCCAGGGAAAAAGAAAATTTCGATCTCCTATTCAGCGACGTGGTCCTTCCGGATGGAAACGGCATCGATCTGGCAAAAGAGATCACATCTAAAGATTCAAAAATAAAAGTCCTGTTAAGCAGCGGCTATACCGAAGAAAAAGCCCGGATCGATATCATCGAGAAGAACCATTTCCATTTTCTCCAAAAGCCCTACCCCTTGGGTAAAATGCTGAAAAAAGTCACTGAAACCCTAGAACGCTGAAACCGTTTGATCCGGTTAGAGTGGATCCCTGGCTCCCTTGTAATGGGACTGCCAATAGCAGTTATGCAGGCTGTCTATTCTAACGGAGCCCCCGGATGACGGGGCATGGATAAACCGGCCGCCGCCTATGTATATGCCGACATGATGGGGCGGGAGGATAAAATTCAAAAACTTCCATCGGGTGAAAAATACCAGATCCCCCTTTTTCAAATCGGACCTGGCCACCCTGCGGCCGGCGTCATACTGTCGTCCGCAGGTGCGCGAGACGTCAATGCCCGCCTGCCCATACACGTATCGGACATATCCCGAACAGTCGAATCCCTCCGGCGTGGCGCCTCCCCATTGATACGGCACCCCTTTATAATCCTTGGCAATCCCAACGATTCTATTCCTTAGCGCCGTATCGACCGCCGTTCTTTCGGGCTGCAACAGGGCGCAGCCGCAAAAGCATAACGCACCCACCAGCAAAACCGCCATCAACATCAGGATTGAGCGGCGGGCGGTTTTAAACCGTTTTCTGACGGGACAGCGCATCATTCAATAGGCCTCGCGGGTTGCCGCAGGGCGCGGGGGAAAGAACCGAATCCGTTTGCCCCGGTTGGATGGCCTGCCGAAGAATTCGGAAACCTTTTCATGGGCCGGGTTGTTGAGCATCGTCTCCAGTGTATCAAACTGGAGGAGCCGTCCCTCATGCATATAGGCCACCTTATTGGCCAGCAGCCACATGTCCGCCGGATCATGACTGATATGTAGAACCGTCATCCGATGCTGCCGGATGACCCGCCTCAACAAACGGCGCATTTTCTGGCGGGTTAAAGGATCGAGGGCGGAAAACGGCTCATCCATGAGCAGCAGCCGGGGGCGGACGACAATTGCCCTGGCGATTGCCACGCGCTGCTTCTCACCGCCGGAGAGGTTATCGATTGGCCGTTTAAGTATATGGTCGATCTTTAAGGCCTCGGCCACTGCATGAACCTTCTCCTGACGCTTTTTTTTCGGAAACTGCTTTTTAAGGCCAAAGGCGATATTGTTAAAAACATTTAAATGCGGAAACAGTGCGTGATCCTGATATACAATCCCGATACCCCGATACTCAGGCAGCATGCATGTAATGTCTTTTTCATCCAGGTATATCCGCCCATTGAGGCAGCGATGGACCCCGATGATGCTTTCAAGAAGAAAGGTTTTACCGGCGCCGGTCTCACCGGCCATGATACAATAATCCCCCGTGCTGATGGAAAAGGAGATATCGCAAAGCTGGAATTCGCCCGCCTGAATCTGTAAATTCTCTATCCGGAGTAGGGTCATAGGTCGGCCTCGGTCTTTTCAAAAATATAGATAGCGAGAAATGAGACGGCCAGCATTACCAGGCCGGCCGTCACAGCCAAATCAAGGTTACCGTAGGAGATGTTTAAAAACAAGGTAATCGGCAGTACGTCTGTTTTCATATAGGTGCCGCCGGCCAGAATCAATACGGCGCCAAATGCACCGATGCTGCGGGCGAAGGCAATAACGGCCGCGGCCAGGATCCCTTTTTTGGCCATGGGCAGCGCCACGCGCATGAAGGTTTCAAAGTGCGTGTACCCCAGGCTTCGCGAAATAAATTCATAGCGCGGGCTCACATAATCAAAGGTGGTCCGTATAATGCGTATGGTATAGGGAAGTGCGGTAAAAATCTGGGCGGCGACAATCGCCTGCCGGGTAAATACCAGTTCAATGCCGACTTTTTTCAAGGCCGCGGCAACATGATCACTACCGAAAAAAAGCAGGAGGCACAAGCCGAGAACAAGCTCGGGAAAAGCAATCGGGAGATCGAGCACCGTCTTCACCAGCCGTCGTCCGGCAAACTGAAACCGCGACATGGTATAGCCGACGGGCAGAGCGAGAAGCATGACAAACAGGGTCGCCGCACTGGCTGTGCACAAAGAAAGCTTCAAAGAATACAAAAGCTCCGGCGAGCCCAAATTCTGCCGGATGCTCGCCAGGGACGGAACAAACAAAAGGCTGCCGATGGTGATAGCCAGCAACAGGGTCACCAGTCCTGTGATGCCGATTAATATCAGTTTGAAGATATTAAGCTGCTGCACGGTTCAAACCCCCATTTCCGCCATAGGTCCAACCCCCCTGTCGAAGCCAGGTAGGCGGCGAAGCTCTCGGCTGCCGGATTTTTCCTCCCCTTGAGAGTCACGGCCACGGGTATATATTTAATTATATTCCGGCATTCTGATATTTCTACCATCTGAAGGTCCCCGTTGTTCTCCGGCCATCTGGCCAGATCCTTCCAGACGATGGCAGCCTCGACCCTGCCGGTCATCACATAGAGAAGCAACTGGTTGACAGTGGGGCCATAAACCCGGGTCCGCGTTTTGGCCCGCTCATGGATACCGTTTTTCTTTAAAATTTTTTCTGCCAGATTGCCGATGGCGCATGCCCGGGGATCCCCCAGGGCGAGCCTCACATCAGGCTTGACCAGATCCTGAAGGCTATTAATCCTTGAGGGGTTGTTTTGCGGCACAACGATGGCGGGAATATGTTTAACCAGCCGGACGACATCTGCCTCATCTATCCAGCCCTTTTCCACGGCGATATCCACATAACGCTGGGCGCCGGGGATAAACACATCGCACGGCCGGCCCATGGCCATCATACCGAAAAGATGCCCGGATCCGCCGTAATTTATATCGACCCGATGCGGGGTGTCTGCTTCGAAGCTGCCTATCATCTCCGTCATGGGGCGTTTTAAACCGGCCCCGGCATAGACCAGGCAATCCCCTGCCCGACTGAGACCGGAAAAAAGAAGAAGAATGATAATGACACCGATGACCGGTTTAAAGATTGATTTCATAGGAACAATACGGGGTCAATACTTTCCAAAGGGACAATCCGGAAACCGACAGATTTCACAGTTCAGACAAAGGCCGCCATGACCCATCACTGAAATATCGGATCTTTCCAACCGCTCGCCGGCGAGTATACGAGGAAGGATCAGATCCAGCATGGTGGTCTTATGATAGATCCCGCACGCCGGGATACCAAGGACAGGCACCTCGCCGATATAGGCAATCAGAAACATAGCCCCCGGCAAAACCGGCGATCCATAGACAGCCGCTTCTCCGCCGGCTTTTTCAATGCCTTTGTGGGTAACATCATCAGGATCCACCGACATACCCCCGGATGTCAGTATCAGATCGACACCGGATGCCAGAAAACGCCTGATCGTGTCGTCGATAGCTTCGGGGTCATCCGGGGCAAAAGCCACATTGGCCACATTGGAGCCGAGCTCCGTAACCTTCGAACGGAGGATGGCCTCAAACTGATCCTCTATGATCTGGTGATAGACCTCGTTGCCGGTAATAATAATGCCGACCGCCGCCTGTTTCAGCGTTTTTACGTCGATCAGGGGAAAAGCGGACCGGGCCATTTCAACGGCCCGGCCCACGGCTTCATCCCGGATTACCGGCGGGATAGCCCGCGTGGCCGCAACAACAGCGCCGGCCTTGACCATGGTATCGGTATGACGAGTGGCGCACATGACCTCGCCCAGCATATTGATATCAGCCAGGGCATCCTTTGAGACTTTCAAAAGACCGTCTGCCTTGGCACACAGTTTGAGTTTGCCCTCAACCGGCTCACCGCTCCACATAACCCCCGGCCCGCAGAAGGCCCCGGCCATTTGTTTAGCGGCCTCATCCTCATGGAGGTATCCGGCCTCGATGGCCTCGACATAAACATGTCGCTTGCCCAGGCGGTGAAAATGGCCAATATCGGCTTCTTGAATTTCATGGCCCTTTTTAAACGCCCGGCCTTTGAATTCGCCTTTGCGAATCTCGGTAACATCATGGGTCAATCGTTTTCCAATCGCTTTCTCCACCGGCACTTTTTTTAATGACGGCCCGCCATCCCATGAACTGACGCTACTCGCCGCAGCTTCCCCGGCACCTGAGGCTTCAAAGCGTGCCTCATAATAGCCTTCACCCTGACAGGCCCGGCACAAGGAACCCTGCCACGCCGGATAGGCCTCACCGCAGCCGGGGCAAATGTTGATGGTCTTTTTCTTCTCTCGCTGATAGTAGCGGGTTACCCTGACCGGCCGGTATGAAAGAACCGAATGGCCCGCCTCGAACAAAACCTCCAGAAGGACGGAAATCGGCAGATCCTTTTTGGGTACAAGCCGCATATACCAATTGTAGAGATCCGGAAAGGCCTTCGTTTTTTCAAGATCAAACCAGACCCGATAGCCGTCCATTGTATGACGGTCATAAAGGGTCAGGGCGAATTTGTCCCAGTCCATTATTTTCATCCAGCCGTTGCCGATGGTACAAGGCGTGAAAATCTGTACCGCATCGGGCAGACAATGTCTGGTCTCAACAATGGCGTCTGCCTCGATATCCTCGCCGATCAAAGATCGGGCAAGATCCACCATAAAGGCCCCAAGTACGAGCCCGGGCGCCGTGAATCCGTGAAATGATCGGATCGCTTCAAAAAATTCGTCCCTGGTCTTTCCGCATATCCGCTGGTCGGTATGGCGCATGTTTCGGTGTTCCTTTTTGTTTGGGTAATGCTTTCGGATTGAGCCCAACATATAACCATTCCCCTTCTAGATCAACAGCAAATAATTCGTCAATGCTCCGGTTATCCGCACATACGTGGAGACGGCGTAGATTTTGCCTGCTACCCCCAGCTGAGCAATGGGGTTGCAACCGACCGGCATGATATGCGAAAAGAAAATATGACGATGAAAACTTTAGGGTTCGTCACAAAATAAGTTGGGCAAAAATTTGGCGCGGAAAATTTTTCCGTCTTTGAGGCGCGAGGAGGGTGAATAGCAGGGCTATTTGACCGATGCAGCAACAAAGAAGACGGGAAAAAGAGCAAGCCAAATGTTCAAGTTGTTTTGTGACGCCCCCTTAGGACGTGGCCGTCCATAAATGGGATAATTTGTTCTTGTTCAAGTTCAAGGAAGGCGAAAATTTTAACCCCAAGCAAACGCGGAGCCTTTCGGGGGTTAAAATTTGGGCCTGAGACGGAAATTGGGCAAATTAGCTATGGACGGGCACGAGGGAGTGATCTCATGCCATACGGATGCCTGCCCCTCGTGGCTTTTTTCAGCCTGTTGGTGCTTTTGCCCATATTCCTGGCCGATATCATGTTAACCGCCCTGGGCCGGCTGGGCCTGAGCCCGGGGGTTTCCATGTTGGCGGCGCTTGGAATTTTTATCGGCGGCATGATAAACATACCGGTAAGGCAGATTCCCAGAACAGAAATTCTGGAATCCCATACATTCGGCATGTTCGGTTTTGAACGGATGTTTCCGGACCGGGTGCGTCGCACCCCCTACACGGTCATCGCGATTAACTTCGGCGGCTGCGTGGTTCCGGTCCTGATCGTGGCCTATGAATTCATTCGGATCAGCCTCTACGGAATCACCGATTTAATCCTAACGCTGATTGCCGTGTCCATCAACGTTGCCGCCTGCTACTATATGGCCCGTCCGATTCCAAAAGTCGGTATCGCCATGCCCGCGCTGATGCCCGGACTCCTGGCTGCGCTGTGCGGCATCCTATTGCACCAGGAGCTGGCACCGATCATAGCTTTTTGCGCAGGCGCCCTCGGGCCCCTTATCGGTGCGGACCTCATGCATTTAAAAGAAATCAAAACGATCAATACCAGCGTTGCCAGTATCGGCGGCGCCGGGACGTTTGATGGAATCGTGATCTCCGGGCTTCTGGCCACCTTGCTTGCCTACTAGCCCCCATCGCCCAAGCCTATCGGCCGATCCTTTTAAGCCAAACCTCAATCGGACGCGCTGTCAATGGCCTCAACTCAGCACCAGATGCCTGTCATTCGGGAAGCGCCAGCGACGATAAATCTTTAAAGCCCGAACCATTTGGATCGACAAAAGCAAGGATTTTTACTTGACATTATCTAAAAAAGGGGGTTTAATACAATAAGTCGACAGTTGACTGTCGACAAGCTAAACACTGTTTCGATGTTTTTACATCGATTGACAATCTCGTAAAAAGTCGATTTTGGGATGGCAAAGAAAAAAGTTCAAGATCAAGGCGCGCAAATTCCGAGGAATGCAGCGTACTTAGCTGTACGTGAAATTCCGAGGGACGGAAGCGCAACACAGATATTGGATTTCCAAGGAACTCGACAATATTTAATATTATCTTAGAAGCTTCCGCTGCTGTCATTCCGAGAAACGAAAGTGACGAGGAATCTTGATTGTTAAAGATTTCTCGCTACCGCTCGAAATGACAATGCGGACGC
>JAGXLR010000251.1 GCA_018334555.1 Desulfobacterales bacterium | reverse complement strand
GAAGCGGTTTATTCCGCCGCGGCGCAATAAATCGCTTTTTACGAGATTGTCAATATTTATCCAGCATCTGGCTTTTATCTGAAAAGCCGGACCATAAGGCCTCACTGATGAGAAAAAGGATATAACCAGCGGCTATAATTCCGATCAGGATCAATACCGCCTTGACCGTCTGTTTCGGCTTCAGGAAGGTGATGATGGCAAGCGCGGCGATGACGCCAATGGCCACATACGTATGCGTGTAATAAAAATTGTTGGCGATCCGGATAAGCTCGTCCAAGTCCATCGTTTTGTCTTCAACCTAAATTGAGCGTTTTTCGGGCGAAGCACCGCTTAATTCACGCAAGCCTTGACATTCAACAGTTTGATCAGTTCCTCCCTGCCATTGGCTTCCTGCAAACGACCGATTGAAACCGGTTTTTCCGGAGAAATGGCGATAGTGACGGCATCCGGGTGGTTTAAAAACCGTTTAAACGATTCTATCACCTTCTTTAGGAACGGATCCGATTGCCCGGCGATCTCATGGTTCAATCTCGCGTTCAAATCCTTCATAAACGCCTGGTATGTCTGCCCCTTTTTCTGTGCCGCCAGTTGCAGCAGCCGTTTGACAAGCGAATGGTCCCGGTAGGTAACCCTTGCCTGATCCAACAGAATATGGGGAAATGTAAACAAAAGCACGGCCAGGTTTTCCGGATTTAAATCGATATTCGCCATTTGGCAGGTCATTGTGATATCCCCGATTTCGGCCGCACCGGCTTGGAATTTATTGACCGCCAGGGTCTGTTGCGCCGCATCATAGGTATAGTCCAGCTCCGTATCAGCCTTGATATGCGAATACCCCAGGCGTCTTAAAACGGCGGCTTCCTTTCCCAGGTGTTCAAGATCCACATGAACCCCCGCGAACCTGACATGAAGTGCGGCTGGCACCCTTGCCTGGCCTTGATGGTCAAACCGGCATATCACGATATCGTCTATTTTGACCGCCTGCCGCCCGTCTATCCGGCCGACACGGACGTTTTTGATGTGGGTGTCCAGTCTGAAGAGATCCACGTCGACCCTCTGGTAGTCCATATCGACAAGCCCGTTGACCCGGTCTACCGTGCGCTTGACATTTCTCTCCGCCACATGGGCGGCATAGGCTTTTAACCCAAAATAGGCGCCTGCCAGCAGAATAATGAGTATACCGATTCCGGCTTTAGTCTTTTTTCCCATATTTTTTCCTCGGATCGACCCGGCTTAACGGATGTAAACGTCAAAAAAGTGCCCATCCATAAATGGGCTGATTTGCCCAATCTCTATGTCAGGCTCAAATTTGATGGCTTCGTAAAAAGCGATTTACGCCGCTGGCGCACCATTTTTGCAGAAAGTAACTCTGAAAAGCGTCCGCATTGTCATTTCGAGCGGTAGCGAGAAATCTTTAACAATCAAGATTCCTCGTCACTTTCGTTTCTCGGAATGACAGCAGCGGAAGCTTCTAAGACAATATTGTCGAGTTCCTTGGAAGCGGTTTACGCCGCCGGCGTCCCGGCGGGGCGCCCTCTAATAACTTGAATATACTATATGTAAAAAGAAATCCGGGATCAAGACGTCTTTTGAAAAAATGGTTTCTGATATGGCGAAAAAGGGGGAAGGGGAAAGGGGCGGTATTTTTGCAGAAAGGAACTTTTGCGACAGGTTAAAGGCACTTAGGATGGCAAATCCCGGTTTTTAAAACAACCCCTCTTTTGCCGAATGCCCCGTTGTTTTCAATTCGGTCATTGGAATTTGGGGGTTGTTTGTTTTTTTAAAATTTGAAAGGGGCCTATGATCCTACAAATCCTCCAGCAATTGCCGGATATGTTTTTTCCAAAAGGGGCTGTCAGTATTCTTAATCGCCTTTTTCAGCAATGAGCGGGCCTCTCTCTTGGGCTCGCCCCCCCATTGGTCCATCAGGATTTCCGCCGGATAGATATAGTGTTCCACATGCCCGCCGTAGTACGGCTTGCCCTCCAATTCCCGGAAGTATTGCATGGCCTTGTCTTCATCATGCCAGGGCCAGGGCACTTTTTGATAGTAGCGGCCAAGGGCCAGGATGGGGCCGCCTTTGTCAAAGCTTTTGTCAATCTTATAGGCTTTTTCGAGGTTGTTCTTGGTCTTGGTCCTGAGCCCTTCCTTAAGGGCCGTAATTATGCCGACGCCGTTTGAATAGACGCCCACACTCAAACCGTAGACGTAGTACCCCTCGGCCCTTTCCGGATTCAGTTTAATGGCCTTTTTGGCACGCTTCATCCCTTTTTTCCCGTACTTGGCGCAAGTGTCCTCCCAGCCGGAGAGTTCCTTCAGCCTGCTTCTATAGCCATAGTCGCGGTATGCTTTGGCGCACCGCCAGGTGGCTTCATAGTTATCCGGATCATTTTTCAGGATTTTTTCGTATATCGGAATCGCCTGCTTGATTTTGTCCACTTCCTGACTCTTGAGCAGCGAATTGGCTTCCTCCATCAACGCCTGCTGATGAACAGCCGGTGACTGCATGTTTTCAGACGCCGAGGTTTTTGGTACTTCTTCGGATGCCGAGGCTTCGGGCAGCACTTTTTCATCAGAAACCCCGGTATCTTCAGCCGAAAAAGCCGGAAGCGTTAAAAAGCCTGAAATCAAAACCATCAGTAGGATCATTTTCCATTTTTTCATTGGGAAAGCCCCCGTTTTTCAGTTTCTCTAAGGTCTTACGGCTTCGTAAGGATTCAGTATCATAATTATTGTATATATAAAAAAACAGTGTTTATCAATAGATAAAATTTTACTCTTGATGGCTTCGTAAAAAGCGATTTATTGCGCTGGCGCCCCATTTTTGCAGAAAATAACTCTGAAAAGCCTCCGCATTGTCATTTCGAGCGGTAGCGAGAAATCTTTAACAATCAAGATTCCTCGTCACTTTCGTTTCTCGCAATGACAGCAGCGGAAGCTTCTAAGATAATATTAAATATTGTCGAGTTCCTTGGAAG
>JAGXLR010000120.1 GCA_018334555.1 Desulfobacterales bacterium | reverse complement strand
AGGCAACCTGTATCATGGCTTTTTAAACGCATTTAGGTTTGATCAGCGGCTGGATCCGCTCTATAAGCGCCTGTACTTTCCACCACCTCCGCGCTGTCAGTAATCAGGCGCAAGCGTTTTCGTAATTGCGCATTGTTAATGTGGGGTTCAAAATCGTTCAGGACCTGCGTTTTTTCATTTCGTAACAACGGCCAGAGTAATTGCAAAATTAATTATCAGCCCCCTTTTTTAAGAACCATCAATGTTGAGGTGCTTCGTGAAATATCCTGCCCTTTTTCGTCTTTGACAATACAGTCTGCAATGATAATGCGGCTTCCTCTTTTAAAAACAGTGGCTTCCGCTGTGAGCCGGCCGGTGACTGCCGGTGAGATAAAATTGTTCTTCAACTCCAGTGTTGTAATATTGTCGCCGGGCTCAAGGGTGGTCATTACGGCATGGGCTACGGTTTCGCTTGAAAAGGCAATGCCGAGACCACCCTGCATGATCCCGGCTCCCTGAAGGAATTCGGGGCGGATTAACATGCTGAACCGCGCATACCCGTTTCCGATCTTTTCAAGCGTCATGCCCATAAAAGACAAAAAAGGATTGTCTACAGGCTGGCCGGCGGCCAGTTTTTTAAGGTAGGCTGTATAGTCAAACACGTAGGGCTCCTTAACTTATGATTCTATTTATAATTGACGATTTCCAAAAAACTGATCGTAAATCAGTCCCACGCAAGCGAGACGGCTCTCGGCCTCGGGGAAGGAAAAGGCCGATTACGAGTCGGAAGTAAAAATTACTTTTGGCAAAAATCTCGCACCAGCGGTATAATTCGCTTTTTACGAAGCCATCAAACTTGGAGAGTCAAAATAAGTAATATGCGCCTTATTCAATTTCTATCGATTATTGGTTGTGAAGCTGGTTCCTTAAAAAAATATTAACAGCTTAAAACAATAATATAATGAAATGTCAAAAATAGAATTCCATATTGGGCTATTATGTTTTTTTGCTTTCAAGGAAGCCCCAAGGACTGAGGACAGTAAAAAAGGACCAACAGCTATCCGGTTAAAAGAGAGGCACAAAATGTAGGGGTGATTTAGAGAGGAGCAGAATCTTGAAATACTGCCTTTTTTGTGTTTAACTATACGTAGCGGCGCGCTTCCGGCGGGCTTCTCTATGGGGCCCGTTCTTGCCGCGCCGCCGATACGAACGATGTGTTTAAAACTTTGATCAAACTCCTTGGGAAGCATGGTTTATCCCAGCATTTACCGGAAGCCCCTTAAAAATTTTACATGAGGTGTTGATATGAAAGCTATTTTCCACAAATCAGCAAAGCACAAATGTTTATATACTTTATTTGCCATAGTGATCTCTGTTTTTATTTTAAACACGGCAAATGCAGACAATCTGCTGGAAAAAGGCATAAAAACCTTCTTCGGCGCCGGGGAAAACGGGAGCCGGGAGGAGGCAACAGCCGGTGAAATCAAGGAGGCCTTCAAACAGGCGCTTCGCATCGGATCTGAAAACGTGGTCGAGCAATTGGGACAAGAAGACGGATTTAATGAAGATCCCGCCGTTCATATCCCCCTGCCCGAAAAACTCGATGTTGTAAAATCAGTCCTGGCTAAAACCGGATTATCCTTTCTTACAGATAATCTTGAATTAAAACTCAACCGTGCTGCAGAAAAAGCAACGCCGGAGGCAAAAAAGCTTTTTTTACAGGCCATCAAAAACATGTCGTTTGAAGATGTTATGAAGATATACGAAGGCCCGAAAGATTCGGCTACAAAGTATTTTAAAAGCAGAATGTCAGGACCTTTGGCCGAGGAGATGCGCCCGATAATTAAAAACAGCCTGTCACAGGTAGGTGCAGTACAGACGTATAACAGGATGATGGATGAATACGATTCTATCCCGCTTGTGCCGGAGGCAAAGGCAAACCTGACCGATTACGTTACAAAAAAGGGCATGGAGGGGATCTTTTATTATATGGCAGAAGAGGAAGCGGCTATTCGCGAAAATCCTGCAAAACAGACAACCGAATTATTAAAGCGGGTATTTGGTACAAAATAAAATTGATGGCTTCGTAAAAAGTCCAATATCTGTGTTGCGCTGTATCCCTCGGAATTTCACGTACAGCTAAGTACGCTGCATTCCTCGGGATTTTGCGCGCCTTGATCTTGAACTTTTTACTTTGCCATCCTAAAATCGACTTTTTACGAGATTGTTAAAATTATTTATTTTGGATTTCGCTCTTTGAAAAAAGCAGTTTTGTTTATTTTTCCTTTCGTTCGATAAGGCTGCGATCTGCAAGGCGGTTTTGAACAAGAACAAATAGGCCTCGATCCGCCGGGGCGAAATGCTGAATAGGCTTCATGCCAAGTTTAGTCTATCGGATCATGGCTATAGAATATTAAAAGAGTTGCTTAATTGATACTCAACCAACCGCACATAACGATTGATTGGACCGCTGTCCTGGATCAGCTCAAAAAGATCGGAGTCCAGATCAAAAAGCGCCAGGGATTGTGGAGATAGGATATCGGGTTGAAGTAAGGCGACCGCGCCGTGGCTATTTGAAACCAGTAAAAAGCCTGTTATATTGAGATATATGGTTTTTGAGCAGCTATAAAAAAAATCTCAACTATGCGAAACATCCGCTGACAAAGTAGATGCGGCAAAATTGGAAATCCCGGAGGGTTTCGAATTTTTAAATGGGAAATTGATTTAAGCCCTTTGAAATAATATAGAAACAAAAAGTTTAAAAATTTGAAACGCTCAGTTGAGGAAAAAAATCGTCTGATGTTGACTACTTCCCTGCAGTACCGGAAAGGAAGCCGGATATGATCACTCTGCTGGCAAAGCTTTTAAAAGTGTTAAACGCGGAAGCCGCCCCCGGCCAGGTCAGTGCTGCGTTCTGTCTGGCCCTGTTTTTTGCCTTTATGCCGTTTTTTACCCTGCAGCACGTGCTGCTGCTTTTTCTGGTGCTGGTCCTGCGTGTCAATCTTACCGGCTTTATCCTTGGCTGGCTTGTATTTGCCGCAGTCGCTTTTTTTCTTTATCCGCTATTTCACTGGCTGGGCATGGCGGTTTTATCTGCGGACGTCCTAGAGGGCTTTTGGCGCTTTCTTTATGAATCCGGATTCTGGCACCTCACCCGTTTTAACAACACGGTGGTCATGGGCGGCTTTATTGCGGCCCTGGTGCTTTTCCTTCCCCTGTATTTTACGTCCAACGCCCTGATTCGACGCTACCGGCAGCACTTCATGGCCTGGCTGGAGAAAACGCGTTTTGTCCAGATGATCAAAGGAAGCCGCATCTACTCGGCATATCGCACCGTATCCGGATGGAGGAAACCCATATGAATCGCTTGATCCGATGGCCCGGACTCGCTGCCTTTGTTGTGATTGCCGCCTTATGCTTGGCTGTCTGGTACCTTGTGGTTGACTATGCGGCAGAATACATGGTGGAACGCACTGGCACAAAGGCGGTGGGCGCAGAAGTCGAGCTTGCCTCGGCAGACCTGACACTTTTCCCTTTAGGTCTTGAATTAAACGGCCTTCAAGTCACCAACCCGAAGCAACCCATGCGAAATGCACTTGTGGCCGAAAGGATTCGGATGACATTCAACCCGGGTCATCTCATCAAAGGTAAAACTGTTGTGGAGGCTATGTCCGCGTCAGGCCTTGCGTTTAATAAAGAACGGACAACTTCGGGCGCGCTTCCGGAGACGAAAAAACTCTCTGAAAAAGGCGCTGAAATCCGCGAAAGGCTCCGCTCCAAGCTGGGCGAGTTTCCGTCTTTGGCGGCAAAAAATGCAAAAGAAATCCTGGAAAACGAAAAGCTGGCGACCATTGAAGAAGCAGAAGCGCTCAGGACGGATATTGCCGCTGCAAGAGAAAATTTCAAAGCGCGGTTGGATGCGCTTCCGGATAAAGAAACCTTTAAGGAATACAAAGCGCGGATTAGAAATCTGCGTGAGGATTCCGGGCTGTCCGGGGGCGTGATGGGCGTTATTGGAAAAGTGGACGAGGTCCGGGAAATCAGAAAAGATATTAAAAAAGACCTTGAGGTGCTTCGCAGCGCAAGAGAGGATCTCTCCCGGAGCCGGGCTGAGTTTCAAAACCGCCTGAAAGATCTTAAAAATGCACCGGCCCGGGACGCAGAACGACTTATGGAAAAATATGCGCTCTCGCCCAAGGGCATCAGCAATATGTCCGCCCTTGTTTTCGGACCCAGGTATGCGCAATGGGTGGAAACAAGCCTTATCTGGTACCAGCGGCTTTCGCCTTATCTCGCCGGGATGATGCGCGGCGGCGAAAAAGAGGAAAAACGGCGCCGGGGCGAGGGAGTTGATGTGGAATTTGCCCCGCACCGACAGATTCCTGAATACTGGATAAAAACAGCGGACCTGGCCATGGAAGTGGGCGGCGGCACTGCAGTCGGGCAGTTTCAGGATTTTTCTTCCAATCAGCAGGTGCTCGGCCAGCCGCTTGTATTCGCCTTTTCAGGTTCCGGCCTGAAAGACGCCGGGACGATAGAGGCAGAGGGACACCTGGACCGGACCAATCCGGAAAGCCCCGAAGATTTAGTAAAATTTAACTTAAAACAATACCCCCTCTCGGATTTTACGCTTCTGGACCGCCAGGACATGGCGGTGCTTCTGGAGTCCGCCAGGGTAGGGAGTGCAGAGGGCAGTATCCGGGTCGCCGGCGAAAATCTGGATGCTGATATTCAGGCGGTCTTTGACACCGCCGGTTTCAAGGTAAAATCCGATCAAGCGGATAACCTCCTTATCAGCGGCCTGACTGACACGCTGCAGAACATCCGCTCCTTTGACCTGTCCGCGGAGCTCGGCGGCACCATTGGAAAACCGGATGTGAGAATCGCATCAAATATTGACGATACCTTACAAGCCGGTTTAAAACAAACTCTGGCAAAACGTCAGGCTGAACTCAAAAGCGATATCAAGCGCGCTGTTACCCGGCAAACCGACGATGCGGTAGAAAGCGTCGCCTCCGGCCTCGCCGGCCTGGATGCCATAAAAAAAGCGATTCAAGAACGCCTGGAGCTGGGCTCATCCGTTCTGCCGGGATAATCCTCCCTCGTCATTTGTCGAGGCGCGCCAGCAGCGAGGAATCTTGCATGAAAGATTTCTCGCTGCCACGCTGGAAGGTAGGCGGCAATGCGTTAAATATTCCGATTTCAGGCTCCGAAAAAAACGTTCCGTCGGCGCATTATAATCACCTTTCCTGCCCATGCTTGGAGCCATCTGACAGGCTTTGAGCTTTCCCTGGTATTTGCTCACAGGCATACTGAATGCCGCGATCAGAATGATGGATTAGACCCTCTGAGGGTAAACGCTTCCAATAGGCCATTGATAAAGCATCCAAAATAAGTTAAACTTCCATATGTTTGTCCATTGCCCAGCCGACTATCTGTCTGGAGTATAAATCCATGAGAATTTTAAGATACAGCCATTCTGCGTCATTGACGATTCTGTTATCGGCGGCATTGACTTTTTAGACATGATTTTCTCGCTGCGAAAAACGGGCGCAAAGGAGGTGCATTTGCTGGTGGGTTGTCCGCCAAGCAGATATCAATGTGACTATGGAATACAGTTCCAGATCACAATAAATTGATTGAGCAGGTTCAAAATTCCATTGGTGCGGACACACTGTACTGCCTAAGCAGGGACGGGTTGCTCACAGCGGCAGGTCAAGGCAGTATATCTTTTTGCAAAGCCTGTATTGATGGCTCCAAGCTGTCTTTAATATAAGTTGTACTACAGAAAAGTGATGAATATGAAAAATCCCAATTATCAATCCGACAATCCGCAAATAAACAGACGAAGGACTTTTGGCATCATCAGCCATCCGGATGCGGGCAAGACGACGCTTTCCGAAAAACTGTTGCTTTTTGGCGGGGCCATCAAGATGGCAGGCTCCGTGAAAGCCCGCAAGGCAAGGCTGCATGCCGCCAGCGACTGGATGGCCGTAGAGCAGGAGCGTGGCATCTCGGTTACCAGCTCGGTGATGAAATTCAATTATCGGGACTGCGAGATAAATTTATTGGACACGCCCGGTCATCAGGATTTTTCCGAAGACACCTACCGGGTGCTGACCGCTGTGGACAGCTCAATTATGGTTCTTGACAGCGTAAAGGGGGTTGAAACCCAGACCCGCAAGCTGATGGAGGTGTGCCGGATGCGCAACACCCCCATTATAACATTTATCAACAAGCTTGACCGGGAGGGCATGCCCCCGCTCGACATCCTGTCTGATATCGAAGAAACCCTGCAGATTGAATGCGCTCCGCTCTCCTGGCCCATCGGAATGGGGAAAAGCTTTAAGGGCACTTACAATCTTTATCACAAAAAACTGACCCTGTTTGAGGCCGGGCAGGAACGGATAGCAAATAACGGCATTACCATCGACAACCTGTCAGATCCCAGGCTCGACGATCTCTTGGGCAGCCAAGCCGATGATCTTCGGGAGGATGTGGCATTACTGGAAGGGGCAGCCAATCCTTTCGACTTACATGACTTTCTAAAGGGAAGTCAGACGCCGGTTTTTTTCGGCAGTGCAATCAATAATTTCGGTGTAAGGGAACTTCTTGATACATTTGTGGAAATTGCGCCGCCCCCATTGCCACGGCCAACGGCAAGCCGCACGGTTTACCCTGAGGAGGATGCCTTTTCCGGATTTGTTTTTAAGATCCAGGCAAATATGGACGCTGCCCACCGTGATCGGATCGCCTTTCTGCGGGTTTGCTCGGGTTGCTTCAAAAGGGGAATGCGAGTGCGTAACCACCGTACCGGCAAGGACGTCACGATTGCCAATCCGATTATTTTTATGGCCCGTGACCGATCATTTGTGGAGGAGGCTTGGCCCGGTGACATAATCGGTATTCACAATCATGGCACGATACGAATCGGGGACACCTTTTCGGAAAGGGAGCCGCTTACCTTCACCGGCATTCCCAATTTTGCCCCTGAATGTTTCCGCCGGGTGCATCTAAAATCTCCCTTAAAAGCCAAGCAGCTTCAAAAAGGCCTGCATCAGCTTGTTGAGGAAGGGGCGGTACAGTTGTTCCGGCCGCTCATCGGAAACCAGTTGATCCTCGGGGCGGTGGGTGAATTGCAGTTCGAGGTGACCAAAGCCCGCCTCAAAGCCGAGTACGGTGTTGATGCAGAATATGAACCGGTGGATTACTTTACTGCCAGATGGCTTGGCGCCGATGATAAAAAAAATCTGGCAGAATTTGAAAAAGCCAATAAAAAGGTGTTGGCAAGTGATTCGGCGGGGCATTTAACCTATCTGGCATCCAGCCCCTGGCAGCTGAAGCTCATGGCCGAGGACTGGCCAGGCATAAGGTTCCATCAAACCCGGGAATGCCAGTAGGCAGTGCAGGTTTATTTCACCTCTGATTTCTAGGCGCATGAAATACGACTCAACACGCTGGGATCGGAACGCAGTCGCCCCACTCGCCCCTGGTCCAGCTCAACCGGACCCGCGTGGGGTTTTCGGGAATCCTGCTGTTTCTTTATGTCAGCCAGGCGATCTTCGAGGCGGTTTTTGAAATGCTGCAAGTCAATATCTTCACGCATAGACTGGATTTACTTCAATAGAGTGCCAGTGAAAATCTGACAGACTTGATTATACAAATACGTCCAGATTCTCGCGCCGCTGATATAATTTCAAATTTCCCGACGTATTTTTTTGCCAATAAGAGCGAAACTACGGTCTCCCCCTGGATGATTCGGCTGATTCAACTGGTGGCGAGCCTTTCGGACAATGTCTTAAAAAGACAAGGAAAGATGATTAAATGGCAGTAAAGACAATCTCGTAAAAAGTCGATTTTAGGATGGCAAAGTAAAAAGTTCAAGATCAAGGCGCGCAAAATCCCGAGGAATGCAGCGTACTTAGCTGTACGTGAAATTCCGAGGGATGCAGCGCAACACAGATATTGGACTTTTTACGAAGCCATCAGTAAAGGAAATTAAAAAAACGATGCATGCTCCCTTTGACTGCGAAGTGGCGATATTGCCCCATGCCCATGGGTCGCCGCTGTTTGCTCGCGGTGAAACCCAGGTGACCGCTACAGCGACGCTTTCCTCGTATCTGCAGCAAACTTGAAAATCGCTCAGTTTAGGTAAAACTTGTTTTGCCAATGGGGAGATCAGCTCTGTGGTATATGCGCAGAAGCGTCATCGCCTGATATCTGCAAGATCATTCCCGGTCGTCTATCGGGATATAGGGCTTCTGGTTGGGCCCCGTATAAATCTGCCGGGGGCGGCAGAGCTTCTGCTCCGGGTCATCCATGTTCTCCTTCCACTGGGCCAGCCAACCCGGCAGCCGCCCGATGGCAAACATCACCGTGAACATGTTGGTGGGAATTCCCATTGCCCGAAGGAGAATACCACTGTAGAAGTCAACGTTGGGATACAGGTTGTTGTCGATGAAATATGCGTCGCTCAGAGCAATTTCTTCAAGCCTTTTGGCGATTTCCAGCAGCGGATCATCAATGTTTAATTTGGGCAGCACCCGGTCGCAAACCCGTTTCATGATTTTGGCGCGCGGATCGTAGGTTTTGTAGACCCGGTGGCCGAATCCCATCAACCGGAACGGATCGCTTTTATCTTTGGCGCGGGTAATCACTTCTTCGATGGACAGGCCTTCTTTCCAGATTTTTGACAGCATTTCCACAACCGCCTGGTTGGCCCCGCCATGAAGCGGACCCCACAGGGCTGCAATGCCGGCGGACAGGGTGGCGTAGATGTTGGCCTGGGCGCTGCCCACGGTTTTTACCGCTGAGGTGGAACAGTTCTGCTCATGATCGGCGTGCAGTATCCAGAAAACATTGAGCGCATGCACCAGGTCCTGATCAATGACATAAGGCTTGACCGGGGTGTCAAACATCATGTGGAGAAAATTGGCGCAGTAGGTGTAATCCGGCCGCGGATAGATCACCTTGTGCCCCCGGGATATTTTATAGGACATGGCGGCCATGGTGCGCACCTTGGACAGCAGGCGTAAAAACGTCATTTCGGTTTGTTCATCGGTTTCCACCAGTTCCGGATAGAAGCTTCTGAGCGCATTGACCATGGCGGAGAGAATCCCCATGGGGTGAGAGGCACGAGGGAAGTTTTGGTAAAAATTCTGCATATCCTCGTGGACCAGGGAAAAATCATTTAACATCACGCTGGTTCGGGTCAGTTCCTTGCGGGTCGGCAGCCGGCCGTTTATCAAAAGATATGAGGTTTCAACAAAGGTTGAGTTCTCTGCCAGTTCCTCGATGGGAATGCCGCGGTAGCGGAGGATGCCTTGCTCACCGTTCATGAAAGTGATTTTGCTTTTGCAGCATCCGGTATTGCCATAGCCGGGGTCAAACGTGACATATCCGGTCTTTTGCCGCAGCATCCGGATATCAACGGCTTTTTCGCCCTCAGTGCCTGTAATTACCGGCAGCTCCAGTGTTTTTCCATCAATTGTAAGTGTGGCATATTCAGTCATTTTGGGCATCCTTATGCGCTCATTCAGTGGCCTATATTTAAAAATAAATATTTATAGCTTACCCTGGATTAATGGTCAAGGGGTTACGCAAGACCTGCAGAAGGCGGTGATTTTCAATTGATGTTCAGCGGCTTTTGCTGTTTATTCAGCATTTCCCGGGCATGCTGGCGGG
>JAGXLR010000250.1 GCA_018334555.1 Desulfobacterales bacterium | reverse complement strand
CGGGATCAAAAGGGCCTGTATCTGTTCCTGGTCGGGCCCCTGAGCGTCTCGATCAAGCAGATCCGGCTGGGCCTTATGGCCTATAAAAAAGCCCGCCAGGTTTTTCCGGAGATGCGGCTTATCCGGTTTTCAACGATTGATACGCGCCAAACGGAGGAGGCGCTGGTCGGCCCCATATCTGAATATCACGTTCATGTGCCTCCCGCATCCGTGGGAGAAGCGTTCCGCCAAAGAAAAGGCATACTGCTCTCCCCCTCAAACCCCGGGGAGGGCTTCGGCCTGCCGGCCCTGGAGGCCATGGCATGCGGGGTTCCGACCGTGCTGACCGACATCCCCAGCTACACCTCTTTTGCTTCGCCGTGTGACTATGCCCAGTTTGTCAGCCATGAGGACCCGGACGCTATGGCCGAAGGGCTCATCACATTAATCCAAGACCCGAAAAAACAGGCCTATCTTATCCAAAGAGGCCTGCAAGTCGCCTCAAACTATACGTTTGAACGCGTGGCAAAAAACCTGGAAAGGATCCTGCTGAATGGAAGACCGGCAACAGAGCCTTTATTATCCGAATGAAATCATCCTGGAGGTAACCAACCATTGCAACCTGAATTGCCGTCACTGCCACTTCCACGGACAAGAGGCGGTAAAAAAAAGGCCCCTGGGCGCGATGAAGAAAGAGACCTGGCTAAGAGCGCTCGAGGCGATCGGCACACTGCCCAAACCGGTCACCCTGTTGACCCACGGGGCCGGGGAGCCGCTGTTATACCCGCAGCTCGAGGCGCTGCTAACCGAAGCGAAAAAAATCGAGGGCCTCAACGTCGGCTTCATGACAAACGCCATGCTGCTCAACGACAGGTGGGCCGATTTTTTGATCGACCATCAGATTGATCTTATCGCTTTTAGTATTGACGGCACCGAGAAGGCCACGCACGACTACTTCCGCCGGGGCGCTGATCTGGAAAAAATTGAGCGCCATGTGCTCAACCTTATAAACGAAAAGGAAAAGAGGAACTCTTTCCTGCCGCGGTTGACGTTTAACATGGTGGCCTATCCCGAAATAATCGACCAGTCAGAGGCCTACGTGCAAAAATGGCTCCCCCATGCATCGGCTGTCAGCATCGCCACATTCCGGCCGATCGGCTCCAGGCGGCTTTGGCAGGACGCGCCGCCCGTCGATTTCCGGCCGTGCCCGCTGCTATACCACCAGTTCGTCATTGGTTTTGACGGCACGGTGGGGCTTTGCTGCGAGGATATCAACTCGACCGTCAATTTGGGATCCATCCTGCACCGCCCGATTGAAGAAATATACAACAGCGACGCGATCAAAAGATACCGACATAAACATGAGACCAACGACATAGATGGGCTGCCCCTCTGCCGGGACTGTGATGTCTGGGCCGGGGATATCCCGCTTGCGTCTGAACGCCTGCGGCTGGGCGAAATGTCTGTTCAGCGCACAGAAACGCCGGCGTTTACCTCATATAAAAAATCGGAAGATTAGCCGATCATCCGTATTCAACCGTTTTAAGGAAAGCCCTGTGTCGATGTCAGACGAAGTCACCATCCTGTGGCCGATTAAACCCCCGGAAGGCCCTGAAGAAGAAAGGTTCTGCCATTTTTATTGCCGAAAAGTGACCCGCGAGCTGTGCCTTCATGAGCCGGGGGCCGTCCACTGGCAGGAATACCGGGCTTTTGAGACGATGGCCGATATCCCGGAAAAAAGCCCGACCGCCCTGTGCCTGCTTGTTACCGACCCTAAAATCATCGTCAGCGCCAGGGCCATCCGCCGTTTAGCCCAAACCCTAAAGGAGCGGCATGCCAATGGCGCGGCCCCGGTTTACAACGAATCGTCTGCATCCGCGCAGCAGTTCCCGGTGAACCCGCCCTATGTGAATGTAACGAGCTTCCTTGAGATCGAGGCCCGACTCGGCCCGGACCAGCGCCACCCCTTTGAAGCTGAAGGATCGATTGACCCCGGATGCCTCCTGTTTGACAAAAATATCCTTTCAACCGATAAATTTGACCGGCAGGCCGTCTCACGGCTCACCCCCCACGATTTTGTCTCCCGGCTCCCTGTTCCGGTGGCTGTTGACAACACCGCATTGGTCCACCGGTTCGGCGATTACAGCAAGGGCCAGCGCGAAGACCTGATCCGGCTGCTGCCGGATACCGCCGTAAACGTTCTGGATATCGGCTGCGCCATGGGCGAGTATGGGCGCCGGCTGAAGGAACTGCGGCCGGGCGTCAGATTGACCGGGGTTGAGGCAGACAGCGGGCTTGCCCGGCGGGCCTCATTGTACTATGATGATGTCATCAACAGCCCCATTGAGAAGGCCCGGTTGGCCGGGGGCGCTTTTGACGCGGTCAACTGCGGGGATATCCTGGAGCACCTGCAAAACCCGTGGGGCACTTTAAGCCGGCTGAACCGGCTGTTGGTTCCGGGCGGGACACTAGTTACGAGTTTGCCCAATATCGGGCACTGGTCAATCGTCCAGGACTTAATGAAGGGCCGATTCGACTATATTCCATGGGGGCTTTTATGCATCACCCATATCCGGTGGTTTACCGAGGCTTCTATCCGTGAGGCATTAAATCAAACCGGATTTACCATAGACCGGTTTGAACGGCAGCAGGTCGAGCCCACGCCGAACGGGAAAAAGTTTATTTCGGATATGGTCGCGTCGGGTTATGCGGATGAAACGGCGCTCTTGACAAACGAATTTCTGATAAGCGCCGTCAAATCATCCCCGCCATGTGATCATCCCTTCCATCTGGATTAGAAAGAGGTCCCTATCCCTCCAGAACCGCCTTTTCATTTAGAACCCGGGCGTATAAGTCGATGAGCGTTTCACGGGCGTGTGGGATTTTTTTCAGCGCCTCGTCAAATCGTTTTCTGAATCCGTCTTCCCGGTCAATCGGCGCGGCCGCCCGATACCTGTAATGGCGTCCGTGCTTTTTGTCCTCTTCCCGTATATAATCCAGAAC
>JAGXLR010000249.1 GCA_018334555.1 Desulfobacterales bacterium | reverse complement strand
GGGGCCCCGCTGGAAAAGATGGGCTTTAGCCCCGGCCTGATTTTTTATTCCTACCAGTACGGCGTCGCCAAACCATCGCGGCGGCTGTTTCAACTGGCCGCCGGCGAGCTTAAAAAAATGGGGATTGAGGAGGAGGACGCCCTTTATGTGGGAAACGATAGGCTAAACGACATCCTGCCGGCCAAAACCGAAGGATTCCAAACCGCCCTTTTTGCGGGCGATAAGCAGTCCCTGCGCCTGCGCGAAGGCGACAGCCGGTGCACAGGCGTCATTCCGGATCTGGTCATCACGGCGCTTAACCAGCTAAAAACCTACATAGCCTGACCCCATCCGGGAGACCAAACCCTGCCGAATCCACCCAGCGGCCGGGAAAACGCATTCCTTGCCCTGTTTGGCCACAAAAAAAAAGGGGGGGGGAGTGGGGGCCGGGATTGAAACGTTCGATTCAGGGGGCTATATTTTTTCTGACATATCTAAATGCTATTGACACTGGCATATCTATGGTTGCATGATATTTAATCATGCTTTAGTCTAGTTTAACAAATGGCATACGTTCATCAATAGAGTTTCCCGATTTTCTGACCCCGTTTATTCGCCATCGTTTGACAACCTCATTCTTTCTCGGCCCATATTCGCGCGTTCTCGGGAAAATCAGGCAAAACCATCGAGCCAGGAGAGTAGGCATCCATTATCACGGATGCACAATCTGCCAATCCACAATAATGTTTAATATCAGGAACAAAGGAGCGTTCTATGACCCAGGCAAAAGAAGGCGACACGGTTAAAATTCACTATACCGGCAAATTTGATGACGGTACGGTTTTTGATTCCTCCAGTGAAAAAGAGCCCTTGGAATTCGTCATCGGAGACGGACAGGTGATCCCCGGTGTTGAAGAGGCAGTGATCGGAATGAATCCCGAAGAAGACAAAACCGTCGTCATCCCACCGGAAAAAGCCTATGGGGAATACCATGACGATATGGTGGTTGAAGTCGATAAAACCAAATTCCCGGAGCATATCCAGCCGGAACTCGGCCTTGAGCTGGAGCTCAAGCAGGAAGATGGAAACAGCATTTTCGTGATTGTCACAAATGTCTCAGACAATGAGGTAACCCTGGATGCCAATCATCCGCTGGCCGGAAAAGATCTGACATTCGAAATCCAGTTAATGGAAATCGCTTAATCGCCTTCCAAGGCCTTTTCATGCGGATATATCGGAGCGGGCGGGTTTTTCTGACGCATCAATAAAAAACGGAGCGCCTCAGCCCGTCAAATTCTGTCATTGCAAGCAACGATAGCGCAAGGCATATCGCCTTTTAAGGATTTCCCGCTGCCGCCCGATAGATCAAAGCCGAACGGACCCACCGATTTATTGACCCCGACAGAACCCCGAATCGTAACCGCCGTACTCGCTGCTGGTAAATCCTCTGCGATCAACGGCTTTGACCCAATAAAAGTATTTTACCGGGCAAGTCACCGACGCGTCCTCAAACGTATTCCTGTCGCCCCCGACTGAGGCGATTTTTGTCTTTCTGCCCTCAGCGAACGTGGCCCTGTATATATCATATCTCTTCGCCCCGTTTACCGCGTTCCATTCGATTCGCACGCAACAGGAAAGCGAGCCATCCGTGGCATAGACATTTGGATCTTTCAACGTGCGGTAGGCATATCCGCTGTCACCCACATTGACATCGCTGGTGCCGGCCGCATTGCTCGCCTCGACCCAATAATAGTAACGCTCCGAACGCGAAGTACTGGAGGGAACAGAGGCGTCATAAAAGCTTGTCTTTGATGTCGTCCGAATCTTCTCTTTGTTTAACCAGAAGCTCAGGTTAAATTTACCAAAGTTTACACGGTAGATATTATATGAGGCCGCATTTGCCACGGACTTCCATTTGATATGGATTTTATTCATATACTTGCCATCAGATGCGCTTACCCAAGCCGGTGCGGACGGCCTGTTCATCAAATACCCCGTGTCATGCTTTATGCTAAATTCGCTGTATTCCACACAATTGGTCGCCTTAACCCAATAGTAATAGGTTGATTGGTCCGGGACGGTGGTATCTTCATAGGTTGTATTTCCGGTAGACCCGATTTTGGTTTTAACGCCGCAGTTCTCTTTTGCCCGAAACACGTTATAAGAGGCGGCCCCTGGCACAGAATCCCATCTAACCACAATTTTACCGGCATATTGGCCGTCAGTGGCGGTTACCCCGGTCGGCGCCGGCATATTCACGTTAAGGGCATATGACGGGGAACCGGCTGAACACGCCTTGTAACCCGGATCACAGTTGCTGAATCCGCTCTCTGCCATATCGCCGCTCTTTGCCTTAACCCAATAGTAATAGGCGAGATCACAGGATACGGCGGTATCATCAAAACTGTTGTCGGCGGTTGATTGAATCTTTGTTTTTTCGCCGTTTTCTGATTCAGCGCGATATAGGTCATAGGTGCTCGCATTAGATGACGGATCCCAGGTAATCCGAATCCTGTCGCGGTGCGATCCATCGGATGCCCGAAGATTGCTCGGGGCCTTGGGAGCCGCGCATTGGCGATAGCCAATATCATAGTAAAAGAAGCCGCTGCCGCCCGTGGCATTTTTTGCCTGGACCCAGTAATAATAGTCTGTGTTGCACGCCGCGGAATAATCCGAATAGCTGAGCGAGGCCGTTGATGTGATTAGCTCTTTTTCCCCCTTGCTCGAACCCGCCCGATATAAATCATAAGATGTTGCGAATTCCGATGCCTTCCAGTTGACAACGATCTTGTCCGCATGCGTACCATCGGTTGCGGTTATTCCCGGCGGGTCGGGACAAGGATTTGAAGGCGGATGGGTGCCCTCACATAACAAGGCGACCGAATCGAATACGGGGTCGTCAAGAGAACCGTTAACCCTGTCATCCACCCCGAAATAAAAAACATATTCCCCCTCAGCGGGCAAGGTAGACTCATATACAGAATAATCAGAAAAATTAATCAAGGGTCTTCCTCTC
>JAGXLR010000248.1 GCA_018334555.1 Desulfobacterales bacterium | reverse complement strand
ATATCAATTCCTCAGGCCCGGTCCATAAAAGAGGGGTGACCCATTAAAAGACTGGTCAAGAAAAAAAGGGTCATCCGGTAGATGCCGGGATAAACTGAAATTCCCAGAAAGCTGATCTATGCCTCAATCACACTGGTCGGACCGGTGGCGGGGCGAGAGTGGGTTCCCTATTAAGTTCGCCGGAGAGCTTATCTCGGTGAGTGCAGAAAGCTTGCCAGGACTTTCTCAAGTGCAGCCTCCCGTCAAGTCTGCACCTTGATTCTGATATTCCTCAGTAGCCCAGAATCCGGAATACTGACCGGGAATAGCCGAATGTGCAGCAACAAATTAAAAAATCGTAACCAATCACAGGGTTAAATTTTTTTCGTAAAACTAAATTTTTTCCTGGCGTCAGCGGATTCTTTTTGCTAAGGTTTTTCCCGAGCATAACCAAAAGGGAGATACCTTGCAAGAGACTGTTTACCATATCCGTAACCGCAGAATCGATTCATCGGATTTAGAAACCATCCGCCAGTTCATCGATTCTCATTGGGCCAGGGGGCGTACATTTATATCCCGGCGTCTTTGTGAGCATTGGAATTGGCGCCAGCCCAACGGCCTTATCAAGGATCAGGCATGTCGGGCCCTTTTGCTCAAGCTTAAACAAAAAGGCGAAATCCGGCTGCCGCCGCCTTTGACAAAGTGCCGGGTAGGGAATAAGCGCAAAGCTCCTTCGCCCTCAGCTTTCTCTTATGATCAATCCCCGATGACCGGTTCGCTCTCCCGGTTTACAGACTTGAAACTGGAAATGGCTCGTTGGTCTCCTCTTGAAAAAATGTGGGGAGACCTGATTAGCACCTATCATTACCTGGGCCGTCCGTCTATTGTCGGGGCCTATCTCAAATACATCGCATATATCGATGATCGTCCGGTCGCCTGCCTGGGCTGGGGCGGGGCGGCCTGGAAAGTCGCCTGTCGGGATGCGATGATCGGCTGGGACCCGGAAACCCGGAAAAAGAACCTTCATATGGTCGTAAATAATGTCCGTTTCCTGATCCTGCCATGGGTTCGTATCAAAAACCTGGCCTCAAGACTTCTTTCGGCCAACATCAGCCTGCTTGCCCGGGATTGGCAAAAATTTTATGCGCATCCGATCGTTCTTGCCGAAACCTTTGTTGACGGCAGGTTTGCGGGCACCTGCTACAAGGCTGCCAACTGGATCCATGTGGGTCATACAAAGGGCCGCGGCAAATATGACCGCTACAACCAATGCACCGAACCGGTTAAGGCGGTTTTCCTCTATCCTATGCATAAAAACTTCCAAGAGGTGCTGCGGTGATAGAGGAAAAATATTTACCGAAAGATGTCTCAATCACCCAGCAAGACTGGGACAACACCCCGGAAAGCATCCGGGTGCTGATCCTGTCGCTTATCCGCCGCATTGAAGGGCTCGAAGCAAAGCTCAATCAAAATTCTTCCAACTCCAATAAACCCCCTTCATCCGACGCTCCTTTTAACAAACCCAAGCCCAAAACAGGGGCGAAAAAGAAAAAGGGCAAGCCCGGTGGCCGCAAAGGGCACAAAGGCTACCGGCAAGTTCTTCACAACCCCACTAATGTTCAGGAAGTGCATCCTCAACAATGCAGTTGCGGATGCAGCCGGTTTAAAGATCAACACCCCTATTATACCCACCAGCATATTGAGCTGCCGCCGATACAGATGGAGATTACCCACTTTATCCTCTATCAGGGCAAATGTAGTGAGTGTGGCGAAATCAACAAGGGCTATGCGCCCAAAGAATTTACCGCCGGCTACGGTCCCCGTTTTTCGGCCTTAATCGTGGAACTGGCCGGCATCGCGGGCAACAGTCGGGATATGGTGAAATCTTTCTGTGACTCCGTGCTGGGGGTCCCCATCAGCCTCGGGGCAATCCAGAAAGTGATTGACCGGGCTTCAAACGCCATCACGCCGCATTACGAAACCATAAAGGATACCGCCCGAAGCCATGACATCAATCATGTGGATGAAACCTCATGGAAAAATGGCGGCGATCTTCACTGGCTGTGGGTGATGGCCAACACCATGGTTGTCTTTTTCATGATCCACGCCAATCGCTCAAAAGAGGCATTTAATCAATTGATTGATATGTGGAACGGCATCCTGATCAGCGACGATTACGGTCTTTATCGAAAATGGGTCGGCCTTCGCCAAACATGTCTCGCTCATCTGATCCGGACCGCCAAGGGGCTTTCCGAACGAAAAAACCCGGAATTGGCCGCCTGTGGCAAATGGGCCAGAAAAGAATTGCAACGGTTGTGCAAAATGGCCAATGCCCCACCGACCCGGGGGGAATGGAATGCTTTTTTTGCCCGGCTATGCCGTTTAATCGCCTTTTACAAAGACAGCGAGAGCGAAGCGGGTAAGTTCGTCCGTCGTATAGAGAAAGAAATGGACAACCTGTTCGTGTTCCTTTCAGAAAATGGCGTGGATCCCACCAACAACTATGCGGAACGGATGCTTCGCTTCGGGGTCATATGGCGTAAACGAAGCTACGGTTCCAACAGCGACAAGGGTTGTAGATGGGTAGAACGAATCCTGTCAGTACGACATACCTGCCGTTTGCACAAGAAATCGACATTCGATATTATCGCCGATGCCATGGATTGCTATTTCAAAGAGCAAAAGCCTGATGTATCCTGGCTAAAAGCGATGCCCGCCTGAAACGGTATGGGCATCCTGTGATCAGTTACCTTTTTTTTACGATGAAAAATTTGTCAAAATCTGATCAAGTATAGCAACATATTTACCTATAATCTATTGATATTTATTATTCCAACTGAATTTTGAAACTTGACAGTCCAAAGTTTTGTTTAAAGTTGAAAAATGTTCGAGCTATGTATTTTATATAATACGTACTCAAATTTTTCTGATTTTTGTTTATTTTAAAGGGTTTTAAAAAGATTTAAACTTACGTAAAAAATTATTGACATACATCTTTATGCCCTGTATCCTCCAATTCAACAACAATCGAA
>JAGXLR010000119.1 GCA_018334555.1 Desulfobacterales bacterium | reverse complement strand
GGCCAAAGCCACCTTGTGCACCTCGTCCGCCCCGTCATATATGCGGGCGGCGCGCTCATGGCGATAGAAAAACGCCAGGATCGTATCATCGGTCATGCCCAGGCCGCCGTGCACCTGAAGCGCCCGATCCACGACCCGCTGCATGGTATTGGCCACCATGAACTTGATCATTGAGATATCATGGCGGGCGGCTTTGGCGCCCTCATTATCAATTTTCCAGGCCGCATGAAGGGTCATCAGCCGGGCCGCCTGGATCTCGGCGGCGCTCTCGGAAATCCAGGCCTGGATAATCTGCCTGGAAGCCAAGGGTTTTCCGTCTTTAGTGATCCGCCGGCTGTTGGCCCGACGGCACATCAACTCAAACGCCCGCTGACAGATACCCAGCCACCGCATGCAGTGATGAATCCGCCCCGGCCCCAGCCGCTCCTGGGCGATCACAAATCCCTGGCCCTCCGGGCCCAGCAGATTTTCCTGCGGCACCCGGCAGGACTGGAACAGAATTTCCCCGTGGCTGAAATAGTCCTCCCCTTCATGGCCCATTACCGGGATGTTTCGCACCAAGTTAAACCCCGGTGTATCCGTCGGGACAATAATCATGCTGGCCTGAAGGTAATCCGGGGCCTCCGGGTTGGTAACCGCCATCGTAATGGCGAAATCAGAGCCGTCAGCGGCGGTGGTATACCACTTATGCCCGTTGATCACATAGTCGCCGCCGTCTTTTTCCGCCGTGGTATCAAGCAGCACCGGATTCGATCCCGGCATATCGACCTCGGTCATGGCAAAACAGCTCCGGATATCCCCGGCAACCAAGGGATAGAGATATCTCTCCCGCTGCTTTTCAGTGGCATGCATGTGCAGAATTTCCACATTGCCCGCATCCGGGGCCTGGCACCAGAATACATAGTGACCCAGCGGCGTACGGCCCAAGGCCTCGGATAAAAGCCCGTGCTCCAAAAGAGACAGCCCCAGACCCCCGCAATCTTCAGGAAAGTTGGGGGCCCAAAGTTCCATCTGTCGGACTTTCTCCTGCTTCTCCCGGACCACCGGCAGCATCTCGCGGAATCCCTTGGTGCTGAATTCCGGCTCCAGCGGAATAAGTTCACGTTCGATAAACTCGTTGACCATTTCGAGGATGGTCTTCATCTTCTCTGATATCGAGAAATCCATGCGGCTCCCTTTCTGTTCTCAAAAATTGATGGCTTCGTAAAAAGCGGTTTATTCCGCTGGCGCGCCATTTTTTGCAGAAAGTAACGCAAAAAAACATCCGCATTGTCATTTCGAGCGGCAGCGAGAAATCTTTAACAATAAAGATTCCTCGTCGCTTTTGCTCCTCGGAATGACAGCAGCGAAAGCATCTAAAATAATATTAAATATTGTCGAGTTCCTTGGAAGTCCAATATCTGTGCTGCGCTGCTTCCCTCGAAATTTCACGTACTCCTATGTACGCTGCATTTCTCGGGATTTGCGCGCCCCCTGATTTTAAACGGGGCTTGAACTTTTTACTTTGCCATCCCAAAATCGACTTTTTACGAGACTGTTAAAATTGGCTCCATCTATAGAACTTATTATCGGTATCAGCCGGAGGTGTCAATAAAAAAAACGAGCGATCGCTCTATTTTTTGTTGACGATAACTTTTTAATATTTTATTGAAAATTAAAAAGGGAAAGGAATTCCTCCCCATGAAAGGGAGGGCTTAGGAGGATGAATGGATATCCTGGTTTGCGTCAAAGCGGTCCCTGATTTTGACCAGATAGCGCCTTCGGGCCGTCTATGGGACGATGATTTTGACCCCCTGAAATCGGTTGATGATGATAGTGAACTGTACATGAACCGGTTTGACGAGCCTGCGGTCGAAGAGGCGGTGTTGATCAAAGAGGCGCTTTCTGAGACGACTATCGACATCGTCTCCGTAGGCCCGGAGGGGGCCCAAAAAGCGATCAAGCGGGCAATCGGCATGGGGGCCGACAGTGGCACCCATATCCAAACCAATTACGAAGCGGCATGTAATGCCATGCATACCGCCCGCGCTATAGCGGAATTCGCCGGCCGCAAATCCTATGATCTTATTTTTACCGGGGTCATGTCAGAGGATATGATGCAGTTCCAGGTCGGCCCCATGCTTGCCCAATATCTTAATATCCCTTGGAAAACGGCCGTCATTCGGCAGGCGCTGGATGCTGAAAAAGCCAGAATATCTGTTGAGCAGGAGATTGAAGGCGGTGCAAGGGCTTTGCTGGAACTCGACCTGCCCGCCCTGGTCACCATCCAAACCGGGATCAACATTCCCCGCTACCCGAGCCTCTCCAACATGCTTCGGGCCAATAAAACCGGCATTCAGACGATCCCCGGGGATTCCTCCGAGCCGCGGGACAGGCCCTTTACGGTTGCCGGATATCGCCCGCCTGAAAAAAAACGGGACGGATGGGTAATCGAGGGCACGCCCCGGGAAAAGGCCGAAGAACTGATCCGGATGCTTCGTCAGAAGTCGCTGCTATCCTAGAGCTGGGCCGCATTTCTCGATGCATCACAAAAAACCACCCGATTTCTTCCACTATTTTTTGCCCGGTACAAGGCCCTGTCCGCCATTTCCAGAAGGCGGTCCCTATTCTCTGCCAAACGGGGGATACAGGTAGAAACGCCTAGACTAATGGTGGTTTTTATTTCATGGGTATAATAAAACAGCGTCATTTTTTCAACTTCCGACCGGACTTTTTCAGCCATCTCAATAGCCGCATCGCGTTCATGGTTTAAGAGAAGGATCACAAACTCTTCGCCCCCGTACCTGACGATAAAATCCGTATCCCTTTGGAATATGCCCAACAGGACCTGCGCCATTTTTTTCAAATAGGCGTCCCCGGCCAGATGGCCGTAGGTATCGTTGACCGGCTTGAACAGATCGATATCACAGATGATAATTGAAAACGGGATGGCGCTTCTGGCGGCCATCTTCCACCGGACATTAAAGATTTCATCAAAATAGCGCCGGTTATATAATCCGGTGAGTACGTCAACCCGGCTCATTTTTTCGATCTCTTCGGATTTGAGCTTGAGCAGATGCTCGTTTTCAAGGGCATCCCAGTATTCCCGGCTCCCCCTGAAGGCGACCAGTATCATGTAGGCGGTAAACAGGAAGACCAGAAAAACAATGGTGGGTTGGATCTGGAGGTAAAGCATTATCAGGGCCGCGGGCATCAGCATGAGCAGGTTGTAAATGACAGACGTCCGCCGCGACGGCATAAAGGCGACAACGCCGCCGGAATCAAGCCCGACCGTGCTTGCCAGCATGATCATCTTTGAGGTCAATTCTTCCGGCATCACCATGAAATACGCAAACCCCGTCCCCCAGGTTAACGCCGTGGCATATACGCTTGTAAAAAACGCACAAAAGTTCAACTTCTTGTTTATCTGATCGAAGCGGTCATAAAATTTATGCTGCAGAATCCGAAAAGTGGCGATGACAACCATTACACACAGAAATACAATGGAAAAAAGCAGGTGCCGCTTATAGAATCCCTCCACCGTCAGCACCGCTGCGGTGACCGCCACATAAAAATACATGCCGACGGTGGAACGTGTTTTAAGATCATCGATCACCCGCCGGTTTATCCGATGCCGCTCAAATGTCATTCATACTCCGTCTCATGGTTGCCGGACCCGTTTCCTGTCCAGGTTTTTATCCAGTGGCTTACCTATTGAGGCATATTTAACTCTATACCGCAGGGATGAATCCTCCCCATCAGTTCACATTTTCACTGCCTATAACAGCATCTGAGGCTGATATCAATCAAATGATCGCAGGTAATTGCTGCAATGGCCAATTTCAGCGATCGGAAAAGCTGGAAAAAATTTCATCAAGCGTTTGCTCTTCAGAATCAAAATGAAAATCTTTTTCCCGGAACAGCCTAATGCAGGTATCCACCACCCCAGCATCATATAGTTGGCCGCGATTTGCTGAAATTTCCTCCATGGCGACTTCCAGCCCCAATGATGCCCGATAGGGCCGATGAAACATCATGGATTCCACGACATCAGCCACAGCCACAATCCGGGATTCGGGCAGAATATCATCACCGGAGAGCCCGTGGGGATAGCCCGATCCATCCAGGCGTTCATGATGCTGAAGGGCAATTTCGGCGATCGGCCAGGGGAATTCAATTTCCTTCAGGATTTCCCAACCGGCCTGAGGATGCGTGCGAATCATCATATTCTCGATTTCGCTGATCGGCCCCGGCTTTACCAGGATTTCGATGGGCACCGCCAGTTTACCGATATCATGGATTAAACCGGCATAATAGATACCCTTTAGCTGCTCATCCGAAAACCCCATTTCCTGGGCGATAGCTTGGGACAATTGGGCGACATGCCGCTGATGACCGCCCGTATAGGGGTCGCGCATTTCCACGATAAGCGAAATGGTGCTGATGGTGCCGGCAATGGTTTTCTCCAGGCTGTTTAAACTGTTCTTCAGCTGACTTTCCGCCGCCTTTCGTTCGTTGATTTCCGAATTCAACTGCCGGTTCGCCATCTGGAGTTCGTTGGTGCGCTCCTGTATCTCCTGTGTCCGTTTTTTGACCTCTTCTTCCAGATGCTCCCGGTGCCGCCGGTTCTCCCGGATCAGCCGGGATCTCTCCAACGCCTTGCCCAGTGCATGCTCCAGTGCGCCCATATCATATATGGGCTTTAAAATATAGTCCCAGGCGCCCAGGCGAAGACTCTCGATCACGTCATGGATGGCCCCGGTGCCCGAGATCATAATAATCGGCGTTTCCGGCGCCTGACGCACGATTGCCTCAAGCACCTGAAACCCATCCATCTTGGGCATTTTCAGATCGCATAATACGATATCCGGCGCCGTCTTCTTAAACCTCTCCAAGCCGTCCTCGCCGTTATCGCTTTGTATCACGTGATAATCGTTGTCTTCGAGAAAAGCGGAGATATTTTCCCGGAAAATGTCTTCGTCATCAATGGTAAGCACTTTGATCATTTGTTATCATCCATAGAAAACATTTCATATATCATTCGGGGCAAAATGGACAGGTCTGACACGGGTTTTCGCAAAACCTGCGCCTCGCCCAGTCCGAGTTCGATCAGGGACTGGGGCAAAGAGTAATTGGTTGAGCCCGTGTGGATCAGAAATTTCATCGCCCGCTGTTTATGATAGGCTTTTAGAATCAGCGCGTTGCCGTCCATACCGGGAAGGCGCATATCAATAATGCCCACGTCAATTCTCTGTTGATCGATCAGTTCCAGGGCTTCTTCGGCGCTGGCGGCCGAGAAAACGGTAAAGCCCTCGTCCTCGAGATAGCCGCTCAGGTTAATGTTGACCACGGCCTCATCATCGACAACGAGTATATGGATATCTGATGTTTCCATTTTAGTCCATTAGGGGCAATTTTATAATAAATTTCGTTCCCTTTCCAGCCCGCGCGCTGACGGCCATCTGTCCCCCGTGGTTTTCAGTAACAATAAAGTAGGACACGGACAATCCGAGCCCTGTGCCCGTACCCACCTCCTTTGTGGTGAAAAAGGGCTCAAATATTCGCTTGCGCACCTCCTCCGGCATGCCTGGGCCGTTGTCAGAAACCTCCACCCTGGCCATATCGCCTTCCCTGGCCGTACGGATGCGGATCTGCGGCGATTCATTATGATAGCTTTTATCCGCCATGGCCTGGGCCGAGTTTTTCAAAATATTCAAAAACACCTGCTGAATTTCGGTGCTAATGCATAGGATCATCGGCAGCGTCGCCTCATAGTCCCGGACAATATGGATATGCCTGAAATCATATTGCTTCTTCAGATTATAGTCGTTTGCGGCCAGTTCGATCGTGGCTTCAATCAGGTCGTTCACATTGTGGGTGGATGCGCGGGCCTCGCTTTTTCGACTAAAATTCAGCATATTGGCCACAATATCGGAGGCCCGCTGGCCCATTTCGAGGATACCGGCCACCATTTTTTTAACTCCCCGTTTTTCCATATAATCAGCGATAAGCTCCATGTCAGCGCCCGTCTCTTCGGCTACCTCCCGATTTTTTTTCAAATCCGGGGATACCCGCCGCTCGATATTCTGAGCCGCCATCAGGATACCGCCCAACGGGTTGTTGATTTCATGGGCCATACCGGCGGCCAGGCCGCCTATCGACGCCATTTTCTCAGACTGGACCATCATTTCCTCAAAACGCACACGCGAAGTAATATCATCGATCCGGACGACCGCCCCCTTGACGCCGTTGGCGATCAGCGGATAGACGATGATATCCGAATACCGGGTTTCACCCGCCATTTGATAGGCCACCTTCTCGATTTTTTGCGGCTCGCGGTTGCGAATGGCCTTATGAAGATTTTCCAGATAGGCATTAAATTGCGGAATCAACTTTTCAATAGCCGCTCCGCAGGCCTGATCTTCGTCAATCCGGGAAATCCGTTCGGCCTCCTGGTTCCAATGGGTCACATGGCCCGCCGGGTCCACGCCGATAAGCACCGAGGGCATTGAGTCGATAATATTTTTCAGATACAACCGGGTATCATTGAGCGCCTTGTTCGACTGTTTAATCGAGTCGACCATGCGGTTAAACGCCTCGGTCAAGTAACCGATTTCGTCCGCGGCCCGAACCGGCACGGCCACGTTTAAGTCGCCCCTGTCGACGCGTTTGACCCCCTCCACCAGCCGCTGCATGGGATATATGAATGTGCCCAGAAAGAACAGCCGGAATCCCGCCAGGGCAAACAGGATCAGTCCGAAGAGGAGGAGGATCATTTTTGTCGCCGCCGGATGGATATACTGCCGATAGGCCGCATAACTAAAGCCCAGCTCATAAATGCGGCCGGGCGCCGAGTTCGCATGTTGCACAAAAGATACCGCATGCTGATCATTTGCCGACGATTTTCGATAGAATCGGTCCCCCGCCGGCCGCAGGGGCTGAACCTGGCTCATGATTTCCGATTTGAGAAGGCCGCCGTCCGCCTTACTGTCCGCCAGTTCATCCCAAAGGGCGACGTTGAAATTTGGAAGTACCGCTTTGCCGCTATTTAAAAACGCCTCCAGGCCCTTGCGGAATCCGGATGCCGGGATATGGCGGATTTTTCTGCGGTAGTAGGCCACATAGAAGTCGAGTTTGGCAAGATGGCCTTTCATTTCGGATGAGCTCAGGAAGGCGCCCTGGCCTGCGGCGAATTCCGCCAGGTTTCGGATGTAGCCGGTCAAATGGTCGGTTCTTCGCCGGGCCCAGGTCAAAATTTGGCGAAACCGGCCGGTGCCATGGTCATCGAGGATAGTCGCCAGAAACAGAGAACTTTCCAGATGCCGCCGGATCCGGTCTTTGTCCATCCGTAAGCCTTTATCCCGGTAGGATAAAGCCACTTTGCCCGTTGCCTGGTCATAGGCGGCGACATAGGCAAGCTGGGCGGGACGGTAATCCTCTGTGGAGACAATCCGGTGGCTCATTTGCCGGTGGATCTCATCGTATGCCAGCTCTTTGTCGTTTAAAGCGAAATAACTGATCCCCTGCAGCAGCACCAGGAAGGCAACCATACTGATACCGGCAATTTTGGCCATAAAGGTGGATTCGTCCCGGGTGTTGTTGATGTAGATGATGGCCAGAAAAAAGAAGGCAAAAATATTGACCATGGCCCAGATGATTTGAAACAGCTCCCGGTCGATCAGGCCCTCCCGGCTTATCGTATTGGCAACCGCCGGGATCAAAGATCCCACCAGATAGGCGATTCCCATAAACAGGATGACGAAACGCTCGCGGCCGCTTACGAGGACTACTTTATAGATGAAGATAACGGTAAACGGCACCAAGTAGAGCCCCAGGACGACGCCGACCCCCTTGCTGATATGTTCAGCGGCGAAGTCCCAGTAATGCCCGTCAAAATGATAGATGATATCCGAATGCAGGCAGCCCCATATAAATATCCCGGTTACCAGAAAGGACACCAGGTAATGGGGGATTTGAAGAAGACGCTCTGTTTTTAGACGCCCCGGATTCGGATAGTTAAACAAAAACAGGGTATAATGGGTCTCCGCCAGCATGATCACGCCCACGGTCAGCCACCGATGATAGGCGGCCATGGGATGGTAGACGCTTGATGATATCACATAGGCAAAATTAAACAGCGTAATTAAAAAAAAGGCCACGCCGAGATGAAACGTGGCCCGTGATTTCTCGGGAATGGAAAGAAAGAAGACGGTAATCAGAAAATGAAAGACGACCGGAATGAGGGCACCGATGGTGAAAAAATTGAAGTATAGGATGTGGTTGCCGCCCATCAAAACGTCTGCGCCAGTCCCTGGAGAAAAGTTTATTTTTCCTGTCCGTAAACCGCTTCCACCCTGGCGGTGATACCGCCCCGGGCGGTGAACTCGCCGGTTATCCTCATTTGCTTCGGCTCGAGCGCGCCGGCCAGATCATCCAGAATGCGGTTCACGGTGTTCTCATAAAATATGCCCACATTCCGGTACTGAAGCAGGTAGTATTTCAGTGATTTGAGTTCCACAATGGACTTGTCCGGCACATAGACGATGGTAATGGTGCCCATGTCCGGCAGACCGGTCATGGGACAGACGGACGTAAACTCCGGATGCCGGATGGTGATTTCAGCATCGCGCCTCTGCCCGTAAATGTAGTCGAGTATTTTCAGAACATCCGCCTGGATCGTATCCGGGGGCTGAATTGCGTAAGGCAACCGGTATTCGTATGGATCGGTTTGATCGGTCATTTTTTTGCTCTGCCAATGGATTGAACCCCTGGGCGCCCCCCCAGGATTCATTATTGATATCCGGTTAAGATTCCATTATATTTACTATCTATGTAATTGAAATTCGACGCCCTGTCAATCAGTGGCAAAAAGCCGAGGCGTTTTAACCCATAAACCAGAACCCCTACGATGCCGGAGTTGAAACATCTATGTCCTACTTGCCGCGTTCCGGCCCGCTTTTGACGGATCTCTATGAACTGACCATGGCGGCGGGCTATGTTGACCACGACATCACCGACAATGCCGTATTCTCACTTTTTATCCGCGACTACCCCGCAGACCGGAATTTTTTTATCGCCGCGGGCCTTGCCGATATTTTAGCTGAACTCGAAGATTACACCTTTTCGGAAAGCGACCGGAACTATCTCAAACACACCGGCTTTTTTTCCGATTCGTTCCTCGATACTCTAAAAGACTTCCGCTTTACCGGCACCGTCCGGGCCATGCCTGAGGGTACGGTTTTTTTCAAGGACGAGCCCATACTCGAAATCTCCGCCCCCATCATCCAGGCCCAGCTGCTGGAAACGATTCTTTTAAATACCATTGGATTTCAGAGTGTTATAGCCACCAAGGCGGCCCGGTGCCTGCATGCAGCAGACGACCGCGGGTTGATCGATTTCTCCGCCCGGCGGACCCAGGGCGGGGACGCCTCGCTCAAAGTGGCAAGGAGCTCCTACCTGGCCGGATTTTCGGGCACCAGCAACGTCCTTGCCGGAAAGCTCTACGGCATCCCAATATCCGGCACCATGGCCCACTCCTTTGTCACCGCGTTTGACACGGAAATCGAGGCATTCAGAGCATTTGCCGAAACATACCCGGAAAATTCCGTGCTTTTGATCGACACCTATGATACCCTTCAAGGTGCTGAAAATGCGGTTAAAATTGCCGGCGAGATGGCACAAAAGGGTCAAAAACTGATCGGCGTGCGACTGGACAGCGGGGACATGGTGGACTTGAGCCGCCGGGTACGCCGGATTCTGGACGATGCGGGACTAAAAGACGTTAAAATATTTGCCTCCAGCGGGTTTGACGAGCACAAAATCGCCCGGGTGATAGAAAACGGGGCTCAGATCGACGCCTTTGGCGTGGGCACAAAAATGGGGGTCTCCGCAGACGCCCCGTATTTTGATATTGTATACAAGATGGTGCATTTCAAAGACC
Source organism: Desulfobacterales bacterium (assembly GCA_018334555.1). Taxonomy (GTDB): domain Bacteria; phylum Desulfobacterota; class Desulfobacteria; order Desulfobacterales; family Desulfosalsimonadaceae; genus M55B175. Next base: position 16 of record JAGXLR010000119.1, on the reverse strand, counting down.
GGGACATCCGGAAGCT
>JAGXLR010000118.1 GCA_018334555.1 Desulfobacterales bacterium | reverse complement strand
TGACGAGGAATCTTGATTGTTAAAGATTTCTCGCTACCGCTCGAAATGACAATGCGGACGCTTTTCAGAGTTACTTTCTGCAAAAATGGGGCGCCAGCGCAATAAATCGCTTTTTACGAAGCCATCAAAAATTAAAAAAGGAAGTCGGGCCGAATGGCTATTTTGCATGCGTCGGGTAATATGTCGCGCAGGCATCGTCGGATTCCCAGACGCTGACCCGGGAAACATTGACGGAGGGATCGGTTAAACCTGATTGGAGTTTTGAGGCGATAAAACGGGCGATATTTTCCGAGGAGGGGTTGGCGTCCCCGAAAAAATCAAGCTCGTTAAGAAATTTATGGTCCAGCGAATCGATAATGCCGGCCAGACACTTTTTAACCTCCCCGAAATCCATCAAGACGCCGGCATCATTCAATTTTGGGCCGGTGACGAAGGCTTCCACCCGCCAGTTATGCCCGTGAAGATTCTCACATTTTTCTGTGACCATTTTTAATTGGTGGGCGGCTGCAAACCGGCTTACCACTTTGAGCTCATACATGGATCCGTCTCTGTCTATTGTTCCGCATTACCTGGCTGCTTTTGCGCTCCCACTCTTGAACAGCTTTTTAATCCGGGTGGTGAATTTTTCCGATTCGATCTTCGAAAACTCCTGGAGCAGCTCTTCCTGTCGTTTGTTCAGGTGCTTTGGCGTCTTTAGCTCCACCTGAACAATCTGATCGCCCCTGATATTCGTTCGCAGGGAGGGGATGCCCCTGCCCGGCAGACGAAACGTATCCCCGTACTGGGTGCCCTCTGGTATGGTCAACTCCTCCTCATCCTCGAGCGTCGGCACGGTGACCTTTTCTCCGAGCGCCGCCTGGACAAATGAGAGCTCCACCTTACAGATAACGTCATTGTTCCGCCGTTCGAAATACTCATGCGGTTTAACCCGGATAAAGACGTAAAGATCACCCGGCGGGCCTCCGTTTGCCCCGGGCTCGCCCTCTTCGGCCAGTCTGAGTTTGGAGCCGTCGTCAACGCCGGCCGGTATTTTCAACGACACCCGCTTGGTATCGACGACCCGCTGCCGTCCCCGGCATTCCGGGCACGGATCCGTAATAATTTTACCCTCCCCGCGGCAGTTCGGGCAGGTGCTCTTAACGGAGAAAAATCCCTGGGTCCGCACATATTGCCCGGTTCCTCCGCATTGGGGGCAAATTTTCGGCTCACTCCCCGGCCTTGCCCCGGATCCCCCGCATGTCGGGCAAACGACCATCTTTTCGACCTCAATTTCGGTCTCCAGGCCAAAAGCCGCCTCCATGAATTCGATGGACAGATCATAGCGCAGGTCCGCGCCGCGCATCATGCTGCTTTGGCTTCTCCGGCTGCCCCGGAAGCCGAAGAACTCTTCAAAGATATCGCCGAAACTGGAGAAAATATCTTCGAATCCACCGGCGCCGCCACCGCCGCCATTCATGCCGTTTAGGCCTTCATGGCCGAATTGGTCATACACCCGGCGCTTTTCCGGATCGGATAATACTTTATAGGCCTCGGCGGCCTCTTTGAATTTTTCTTCGGCTTCTTTATCCCCGGGATTTCGATCCGGATGGTATTTTAACGCAATTTTCCGGTAGTTGGATTTCAACTCCTGTTCATCTGCATCACGCCTGGCACCGAGGATTTCATAGTAATCTCGTTTCGGACTCATGGATCTCCTTGAATATTAATTAATATGGTCGCGGTATTTTTCGTACGTGCGCAACGGTGAATCACCGTGTTCGGTTCAAAATTTTTGAACATGCCATCCAAAATAATTTAAAAACCGATGTTCATATGATAAAAAGGCAAGGCTTTAACCTTTCATGCGATACCTTAATGCATAAATATAGAATGTCAATATGGAACTCGAGTTTATAAAAGATATGTTCAACAGCATCGCGCCGCGCTACGATTTTTTGAATCGGCTGTTGAGCCTACGGCGCGACATATACTGGCGCCGTGAGATGGTAAAGGCTTTAGATATACCAAAGGAGGGCCGGATTCTTGATATCGCCTGCGGCACAGGGGACGTCATGGTGGAATTCATCCGCCAGAAAAAATCGGGGAGACAGTTATTCGGACTCGACTTCGCCCCCGAGATGCTATATGTCGCCCGTCAGAAGCTAGAGGCCCTTCCTGAAACCGGCCGAACCCACTTGATCGCCGGTAACGGCCTATACCTCCCGTTTTTGCCCGATTTCTTCGATGCCATGACGATTGCCTTTGGCATAAGAAATATTATCGACCGCCTGGGCGCCCTGCAGACATTTTATGAGCACCTAACGCCGGGCGGCAGCCTGGCGGTGCTGGAACTGGCCACGCCCAACCAACGAATGCTCAAATTTTTTTATTCCGCCTATTTCGAAAGGTTACTTCCGACGATCGGCGGTTTTGTATCGAGCAACCGGATGGCCTACCGTTATCTGCCGGCCTCCGTCCTCCGATTTCCAGATCCGGTAAAATTTGCCGATCTTATGCGATCCGCCGGATTCAAAGAGATCCGATGGCGTCGATTGACGCTGGGCCTGGCGACGCTGCATGTGGGAATAAAGCCGAAGCCGTGATAGCGCCGATCTATAGCTTCTGAAAACATCGCCCACGCATACGAAGCGTAATCCGGATGTCGATCGCATATCCCCCGCTTTCAGCCGGGTTAAAGGCGTCAAAAGCCGTTTACGATTCGGCCCTTGCCCCATCATTTCTTTAACCATAGGATTTTATTTTTTTATTGACACCATCGGCCTGCCTCTTTATCCATTATACGTTGGTCCTTTACCGGTTATATGCATCCGTCTCCAGACCCGGAGGATTTAAATGAGCACGCTAGTTCTGGCAGCCCTTATGATGGCAGGGTTTATCGTCGCCTACCACACCTACGGACGATTTCTCGGCAGCAAAATCTTCCGGGTGGCTGCTGACAATGTCTGCCCCTCTCATGCGCTTAAAGACGATATCGATTTTGTTCCCGCCAACAAGCATATTCTTTTCGGCCATCACTTCACCTCGATTGCCGGACTGGGGCCGATTGTCGGGCCGGCGGTGGCCATCATCTGGGGTTGGGTCCCGGCCGTGTTGTGGATTTTTTTCGGGTCCATCCTGATCGGGGCGGTCCATGACTTCGGGGCCTTGGTGGTATCCCTCCGTTACAACGGGCGCTCTATCGGCGATATTTCTGCCGATATAATCAATCATCGCGTCCGAACCCTATTTCTGCTCATCATCTTTTTTCTCCTGTTGATTGTTATCGCCGTCTTCGCCCTGGTTATTGCCATCCTGTTTAAAATGTACCCGCAGGCCGTCATCCCCGTTTGGATAGAAGTGCCGATAGCCGTCTGGCTCGGCTACATGGTATATACTAAACAGTACAACCACGTCGTCATGGGTATTATTGCGGTCGCCCTGATGTATTTATTTGTCATTGCCGGCGCCTATCTCCCTGTCGATCTTAAGGAACTGGGGCTTTCCGCAAAACAAGTGCTCATCGTGTGGATGCTGATACTATTCGGTTATTCCTATATCGCCTCCACCCTGCCGGTCCAAAAACTACTCCAGCCGAGGGACTACATCAATTCCCATCAATTATACATTGCATTCGGGCTCTTGATACTGGGGCTTCTCCTTGCCAGGCCGGAGATCGTGGCACCGGCTTATGATCCGGGACCGGCCGATGCCCCTCCGCTCTGGCCGTTTCTTTTCGTCGTCATCGCCTGCGGGGCGATTTCCGGATTTCACTCTCTGGTCAGCTCCGGCACAACCGCCAAACAATGCGATTCGGAAAAAGATGCCCGGTTTGTCAGCTACGGTTCGATGCTCATGGAGGGCAGCCTGGCCACCCTGGTCATTGCTGCCGTCGCTGGCGGTATCGGACTGGGGTTGAAGACGGATACCGGGGAACTGTTAATCGGACAGGCGGCTTTTTCCCATCATTATGCCTCCTGGGCGGCGGCCCAGGGGCTGGGCGCAAAAATCGGGGCGTTCGTTCAGGGTTCGGCCAACATGATCGCCTACTGTGGCATCCCTAAAAATATCACCATGACCATTATGGGGGTTTTTATCGTCTCCTTTGCCGCTACCACGCTGGACACCGCCACCCGCTTGCAGCGCTACATCATAGGCGAGCTGGCCTGCGCATACAACTTCCCACAGCTCGCGCGGCGGCATCCGGCCACCCTGATCGCCGTCCTGACAGCCTTTATTCTGGCTTTCTACAATGGCTCCGGTGAAGGCGCCATGATCCTGTGGCCGCTGTTTGGGACCGTTAACCAGCTATTAGGCGGCATTGCCCTTCTGGTCATTACCGTCTATCTGGCCAGAAAATCCATATCCCCGCTCTATACACTGATTCCCCTGATTTTTATGGTAGTTATGACCGGCTGGGCCATGTGGATCAATCTAACAGACTTTTTTCACACGAATAACTGGCTGCTGTTTATTATCGGCGGCATCGTTTTTATATTGGAAATCTGGATGATCGTCGAAGCCCTCCTCTACATGCGTCATAAAACGGGATAGAAGACCTATGAGTGTGGATATCCCCCGCCCGAATATTTTCGACAGGCTCCTTAAAGGTTTAGGCAAACCACGGGGGGTGATCATACCGGAGGACGCCCATCAATATCACGGCAAAGCCAAGCGAATCGTTTGTAAAAAGGAAAGTGTATGGATTAGCCTTTGGCGGTCCAAAAAAAAAGGGTTGCCGGAAGACCGGGCCGATATCTTCCTGCTTCAAAAGATCTATCGAAAAAATCGGCCATGAGTAACCAATAGTAGGGATGAAACAGGTTCCCGCCTCCCCATCGACGACTAGCTCTGCCGGATCGACATCGATAACCCGGAATTCAGAAAAAGCATGTGTCATCTGGCAAGGGAACTACGGATTCCTTTCAGCCTCTGCCGGCTGCATCTCCAAAACGATCTCATCCGGAACGTAACCAATATTCAATGGGGGCGGGGTGTCCTTGAACACTCTGACGGCCGGCTCATATCCCTCTAACTGGGCAACGACCGAATAGTCATCCGTTTTTTTGATCGGCCAGGGATACCAGCGTTCCCGGAACCGGTAATAAAGCGGCGTCTTTCCGATATATTCATCATTGATTTCGATATTGGCAAACGCGGGCGAGGAGTCAATCCGAACCAGCTTGGAAACGCAGCCCGACATCAAGCAACCGGCTGCAATAAGAACTGCAAGCGCTACCCGTGTGTTCATGACCCTTTCCTTTCTTTTCTCCAGACTCCCTGAAAAATATATATCCAGACTCAAGAAGTCGCCGGCTAACCCGTCAATGTCTCGGATCCCGGCGGCTATTTCAACCCATTTAAATTTTTATCATTTATCATTGGACCGGACAACATCGAATATCAAATGGAAGCCGCCCCTGCCGGATTTTACGGCCTGGGTTTAAACAACGGCATCGGCCTACCCGGCAGTCCGGCAATGGGGATAGGTTGTAGTGCGTATCGGCGTTTTGATGCTTTCGACAACGACGCGGCCGGGCGTTTTATCCCCTTCCACCCAGATATAGCCGGTTAGGAGTAGAGGAGAAATTTTACCATGAACCGTGTAGGTCGCGCCGGGTGCCGTCTCAAACGTAAGGGTTTCGCAAAAACAAAAAAAGTCTCTCAAATAGGGATGATCCAGAGTGACCTGGACATAAACCGTATTCCGGCCCGGCAAAACCTGCAAACCCGGGACAAATCTTCCCACCGGCAAATCATTGACCTCGAGGATTCTCACCCGGGTAAAGGCTTTATCCGTATCCGGCCGGATCACCGAGATCTCATCAGAAGGCCGCACCGCCCCGTCATAAGCCTTCATCGATGTGCATGCAGACAAAGACAGAAGAACGAGCAGCAAAGCTCCGGTGCACACAAAAAAAATAGCCGGCCTTCTCGCATCATTAAAATCTGGAGTCGCCATAAGACACCTCGTCAGACTGGATGAACGTCACCATGACCCTGCCGTCTCTACTCCAATTAATATAATAACTTACCGGGATTGGTCAATAATTTCCTTCGGGGGGACAAACCCCGATAACCGGCCACACCCCGCCGCCGCCCGGTTTTACCCGCATGGTAAGGCCATCCATCAAAAATCAGACGGACTACGAATAATAACAGAAATCATGCGCAAGGCGACTCAAACTGCATGCTTGAGGGGCTGCCGGTCGATTTCGAAAGGGCCGGCCATTGATGGGCAGGATAACGGGAAAAATCCCGGCGGGGCTGAATTGCCGAGCATTCCGAAATTCAGGCGCTGGCCGGATAGCAAGATTTTTTTGCGAAGACCTCAATGCCTGCCGACCGAATCGGTCCCATGAGTCGATTTGGCGAGCCTCTCCGCACGGTGCATTTTTTCTATAATACACCTCTGCAGTCTCGTCAAATCAATAGACTTAAACTCAATCCCGATCCCATTACCCCCCGAACGTATGGTTTTCCCACTGGCATGAAGCCTTAGCTTCGATGATTTGGATTCGGGATCAAACCGAATTTCGATTTCCACATCGGCCTGAGTTGGAACCACCTCGCTGGTTTTTAGAAACATACCCGAGGCACCGAGATCGACCACGCCGCCGGTGATCGATTTTTTCTTCGAAGTCTCTGTCGCACTGACGAGTTCCAAAAATTTAATGGTGGCTTCGGTTTCCGGCCACGTCCGACTTCTCGTGCTTTTGCGCTTGTATCGATAATTTGTCGGCATTTTTATTCTGGAATGACTGGATTCGCTATTCCGACCCGCAAAACGGAAAAACCCCGCTCTGCCTGGTGGAGAGAAACACTTAAAAAAATTTTATTTAATAAATTAAGTCATATACGAAAAATACTTACGATATTCCCAACATTTTGTCAAGGATGAAACGCCCATTTATCCAAAACCGCTCAAGCCCCTCTTTTCTTTGTTCAAGCCTCACACACCTCACACGCGACATCCGCCAGGATCTCCTCTAAGTACCTGCTTTCCCGCCGATTAATAAACTCTCTGATTTTATCCGGGTCAAGCAGGTCTTTCTGGTCATGATAGGACTTCATCATTTTGACGATATCCAAACGATCGGCCAGGCCTTTCTCAGATTTCGGTTTTTTTGCATAACGATTGAGCTTCATCGCAATAATCAACTCGGGCTTGGCGATATGAATGCGGTTGCCATTCATTGACAGAAGGTTTGTGGCGGACTCACGGTCCTCAAGGATATGACGAACAAGCTTTTTCCTCACCGGTTCACTCTGAATTGAAAGAAAGTCCAAATAGATACCGGTATTCTTGTGCTTTAGGCTATGGCTGACCGAATCAGACGTCTCAAAATAGGTTTCCAGGACCCGGGCCTTCTCCTCCGGGAGCTCATCATTTAAAAAATCGGCGAAGTCCTTCTCATCCAATACGGCATCAATATCAAAAGTCACCCGCGGCTCGATCGGCGGCTGTACATATTTTGAAACGGCAATAGCCCCGACTAAAACCGCATTTTCATAGATCCGGCTTAAATCCAGGAGGGCCCGGTCAAAAGTGGTGACGCCGGTATCATCACTAAAATACTCAAAAAAGTGCTCTGTTACCATGAAGCACTGAATGTCGTCACAGGAAACGATTGTCTGTTGAATCATGCGATCCGATCTCCATTGGCTGGTTTATCCCGTATCCAGGGATGCGGTTGACCTTCGCCTATATATTTTTGTTCGGCCTTGATTTTCCTATCATTTATAATACCGTCGCCAATAATGCAAACCCCAATTACGAGTTTCAAGGGAGTTTCTTGACAATTAGCAGACGATTTTTATTTTACTAGATGAAGACGGCGTAAGGTGTTAGCTGATCATTGGATTCACTAATGTCCGCTTGAGTCTTTGGATTCTCCCTCTCTCCTCCTCTCGTCCGATCCCCCAAACGGTTTCTGCGGGTTTGCTGTTAAACATGAAAGTCTGGGCCGTCAAAGGCGAGCGGACGCAATGCGGAGGCAGCACGCCATTTTACCGAAAGCCAAAAATAAAAAGGAGGAAGAGAAATGAAAAAAATTGTTCCGCTGGTCATCATGCTGCTGTTTTTTGCCGTACCCGCCCTTGCGGGTCAGGTAGCGGTTATCGATCATCAAATCGAATGGGTGGGTTCATCCGATCAATATTCCATCTATCACTGGGAGGTTGATGTAAACAATGCCAAGGATCGATTACAAAAAATCCACCTGAGAATCCTTTTGCACAACCAGGACGACTATATTATCAATACGATGTACCATACGGTCTATCTTCAGGGGAATCAACGACGAACTTTTTGCGGTAACTCCCATGTAGATTGCCAATCTTCGGAAGTTAAGACTTCAACGGCGGAGATTATCAACAGCCGGCCCATAACCCATTAAGAGCCGGCTGAGATGCTTCGGGCCGGGCCATTATCAAGACGAAGGGGCCATCACGAAAGCGAAGATCGCCAGGTGAGTTCATCCATATCGATCTCCTCAATACGGTAACCGTTTTCAAAAAGCGCCTTGCAGGTTGCGACAATTTGCCTGTCAAACCATTTGCCGGCCTTGTTGCTTATCAATTCAAGCGCCTCCTCTAAAGCGTACGCCGGACGATAAGGACGATGGGCGGTCAAAGATTCGACTACATCGGCGACCCCGACAATACGGGACTCAAGTAAAATTTTGCCGTTTCTAAGTCCCTGGGGGTAGCCTGAACCATCAATATGCTCATGATGCTGGAGCGCGATTTCTGCCAATGGCCAGGGAAAATTGACGGGCTCAAGGATCTCATAGCCTTTTCGACAGTGAATCTGCAGGTAGTTTATATCTTCATCCAGCAGTATGCCGGGGCGCGCCAGAATTTCAGTGGGCACTGCAATTTTTCCGATATCGTGGATGAGTGCGCCTAAAAAAACGCCGTCTATGCGCTCTTCCGGCAGTTCCAATGCCTTGGCCATGGTGGTGGCGAGATGGGCTACCCGACGCTGGTGACTGGCCGTATAGGGATCACGAATTTCGACTATCCGTAATACAGCCAGAATCGTTTGCATCAGCGTTTTTTTGATTTTTATGGTATATTGCAGGTTTTCCTTTCCGGCATGTTCTTTCTCTGAGATATCCCGAAGATAGGCAATGAAGACGGGGGAAGCTTTAGAAGCAACTGGAATAACTTCTAACTCGGCAGTAAAAGGGGACTGATCGGCCCGCTTCGCAGTGACCGTCACACGCCGTCCGATGATCTTTTTCTTGCCAGTGGCAAGAAAATGGGCAAGACTTGTTTCATGGTCTTTTCGAAGTGATCCGGGGATAAGTTTTTCAGAGACCGTATGGCCGACAACCTGTTCCCGGCGATATCCGAATATTTTTTCAGCGGCCGGATTAAATGCGATAATCCGTCCCTTGCCATCCATCGCAACAATGCCGTCAAGCGATGACTCCACGAACGCATCGAGGCATTTTAGAGGCAAATTCCGCTTTGGGTTGAGGCGCCGCAAGCTCTTCATTTTATACGATGATGAACCGACTGCTATGCTGATCTTCGAAAAACTCTTTAATCAAAATACGCAATTATCCCATTTAGTTTTTCGATAAAATATAACTTCTTGAATTCCTAACACATAAATATTTTGATGGCAAACATAGAATTTAACTCATCGACGTACAGGGGTCGCCAGAACCCTTTTCCCCATCTAAGAGACCGTAAACACCCGCATTTCTACATTTCAGGGCAGCCGAAGAAACCGCAGGGACGAGAGGATTGGTAGAAGGCTATCCCGTAAGGTCAGAAACGAAAATGAAAAGCTCAAAGTAGGCCGCGGGCGAGTTTAGGCTTTTGCCCATACGAGGCCCACCTAAAATCAAAAAGCCCCATTTTGCGGGGCTTTTCAATGCTTATTGGCTGAGGGTACAGGATTCGAACCTGTGTTAACGGGGCCAGAACCCGTCGTCTTGCCACTAGACCAACCCTCAGTAGTATATGTTTAAAAAATTAACAAACCAGCCCTTACTGTCAAGATAATTTTTTATCCATCCAAATGATGATGGCTTCGTAAAAAGCGATTTATTGCGCTGGCGCACCATTTTTGCAGAAAGTAACTCTGAAAAGCGTCCGCATTGTCATTTCGAGCGGTAGCGAGAAATCTTTAACAATCAAGATTCCTCGTC
>JAGXLR010000117.1 GCA_018334555.1 Desulfobacterales bacterium | reverse complement strand
GGGAGATCAATGAATGGCTGGACGGGAATCCGGATATTGAAATCGTCGATATGCTGCAATCCGAGTCCATGGCGGCAAAGGATGGTAAAATTGAGCGGAATTTGAGTATAACTATCATCTATCGGGAGCCCTGAACGTTTTTCACCGATAAACAAAGGAATGCCTATGAAACCGGAAAATTTTGAGATTGGAAAAGTATATTTTGAGGGCAGCTTTCTGCATCCGGAGTATCCCATTCCGGAAGTTGAAACCTGGATCTATGTGGGGATGAACCTGTTTGAAGAGGAGGTGGAAGAAGAGAATGCCTATTTTTTCATCAATCCACAGAAGTATTACGAAGATGATCTGAAGGTCGCGATTCAAGATGAGTCGTTTTTTGAGGATATCGACGGTTATTATGTCGTCAACGAAAGCGATCTGGACGCGATAATGGATATTGATGCGCTCGCTGCCTGGCTCTCCGGTTTAAAGGCGGCTGAAAATGCGGGGAAGGCGTTCTGAGTCGTATGGCTAAGCGCCTTTTATCTCGTATTTTCGGGGTGGGGAAGCTGCCGGGCAACGACATGAATATTCTATCGGGCAAAAGGGGCCTTGCGGCTTATGCCCCTATCGGCTGCCTTGTCCGCCGGCCACGTTTTCCAGGTTGATCTCCTTGTGGGTTTCAGCGAATTCCGCGAAATCCCGGGCGGCCGCTTCCGGCTTGCCGTCAACGATATGCTGGAAGCTGTTTCTGATCAGTTCGACGATATTTTTAAGGTAATCCGGTAGGATCGTGAGGGTTGAATATTGAATCCGCTCGGCGCTGGACATCAGCTCCATGGCAATTTTCTCGACCATCGGGTTGCGGGCGGCTTTCAATATGGTTTCGCCGTATTCCGTGACCCCTTCCAGGTAGAGGTCAAGATCCCATGAGTCTAAACTTTTTTCAAGTTTTTCCAGGGCGGCCTTCAATCCTTTGATATCCGATTCATCCGCGTTTATCGCCGCTTTTGAAAAGGCATACTGGTAGATAATGTTTACGGTGTCATAAAAATTTAGAATATATTCCGCTGTGAGTTCCGTAACCATATAGCTGCCCGAGTTCGTCCGTTCCACGAGCCGCTTCTGCTCGAGCTTGCGCAGGGCATCGCGCACCGGGCTTCGGCTGACCCCCCATTCTTTGGCTATTTTGTTTTCATAAATGATTTCGCCGGATTTCAGTTCGTTCCGAATGATCTGGTTGCCGAGGATCTGTGTCAGCTGATCCGATAGATTATTGCGCGCCAATTGTTCCATACGAATTCCTGTCGGGTTGGGGACGACTGAGGCCGATTGCCATTTTTGCCAGGCAACGCCTGACGGCATCCACCGCCGAGCCGTCCGCCGCTTCAAGAAGGCTGTTCCCGGCCATATCGTTGCCTCTGATGGACGGGTCCTCCGGGATCCAGCCCAGGCAGCGAAGCGGCTGCGGGATGCTTAGCGCTTCGTATTCAGCATCTCCGTAGAGGCGGTTGACAATAATGCCGGCCTGCCTATAGTAAACTGTTTGCTCGGCCACGCCGAGAATCGTTTTTGCAACTTCCAGGCCCTTTCTGGAGCCATCTGTAATGAGCAACAGGTGGGTGACGGTTTCCATCACCCGGCGGTTGACCTGCTCGATACCCGCCTCCCCGTCAATAATGATGTAGTCAAAATTATGGGCGATCGATCCGATAATATCTTTCAGAATGTGGTTGACCTGACAGTAACAGCCCTCGTTCTCCGGCCGCCCAATGGCGAGGAATGCGAGGTCTTCCCGTTCTTCGAGGGCGGCGAGCATTTCATAATCCAGGCTAGCCAGCACCTCCGCCTTGTTTTGCGCTTCGCCCGACTTGATCCGGGCTATGAGCTCATTCCTGATATCATCAACGGTCTTTGCCACGCTTAAGCCCAGAGCGGTGGCAAGCCCGACCGCCGGATCGGCGTCAATGGCAAGCACCTTTTTCCCGGGCGCTTCCAGCAGGATTTTGACAATCGCCGCACTGATGGAAGTTTTACCCACGCCGCCCTTGCCACAGAGGGCGATGACGGGGCTGGACGCTTGTTCAGGCATGGGTCGCCGCCTTGTTGTGGATTAACGCCTTTCGCATGGATCTGAGCTCGGCCACATCAGCGCAGACATCCCGGTATTCACAAGTGCTGCAGTCAAATGAAAGGGTCTCGGCCATTTTATTCATCGCGCCGATAATTTTTATTGCCCCGTCGGCGATCGTTTTTGCCTCAAGGACCGCCTCCCGGCCTTGTGTGATAAAAATGATTTCAGCCGCCTTAATATAAGGCAGGGCGGCGAACTTTTCAAGCAAAGCGCCGCCGAGGAGTTTAAAGGAAAATCCGTTTCTCAGGGCGTCCCTGCTGATCCGGCTCCATTCGCGTTGATACTGGGAGACGCCGCGCATCATATAACCGGAAAGATCGATGTCATACCGGAGAAGCTCCATCTCCCGGTATCGTTCAAAACTGTTTGTCTCATTGAAATCCTCGCCTTCGACAATAACAATTTTGCCGAAGGCGGCTCGCCGGCCGGCTATCTCCGGCAGCTCCGGTCCGATAACCGTAATTCGGTTATCCGAAACGCTTCCCGGATTATTGGTCCATAGCAGAAATGCGGTCGACGCATCGCGGGGATGGCCCAGCTCAACCCCGGTATCGTTTGCCAGCACCAGGCTTCGGCGATTCGACCTCGGCCAGTCGATCTCGCCGGCATGCGCATGCTCGGCTATCCGCCCCGCCGCCTGATGCTTTTCCAGAAGTCGCCGGATCTGCTCAATATGTTTGTCAAACGGGCTCATCAATCGCTTCGATCTTTTCCAGGGCATAACAGGCGGCGCCCAGCGCTCCGATAATCTGGGGGTCCATACCGTCCATGGCCCTCAGGGAAAGACCCAGCGCTTCGGAGAGGGCCTCAAACACCCCTGTATTTTTGGCCACCCCGCCGGTCATCACCACTTCCGGGGTCACCTCGATGCTTTTCGCAAGCGCGGCGACCCGTTTGGCCATGGCGTGATGAAGGGCTTTTATGATGTCGGGTATGGCTTTGCCGTCATTTACAAGGGAGATGACTTCGGACTCGGCAAAAATGACGCACTGGCTGGAAATCGTCAGTTTCTCCGTTGATTGCGCGCCGATTTTACCCATATCCGCCAGAGGCACCTCCAGGGCCTCGGCCATGACCTCAAGGAACCGTCCCGTTCCGGCGGCGCATTTGTCATTATAGATATAGCGCGTCACCTGACCGGTTTCATCCATTCGCGTGGCTTTGGCATCCTGGCCGCCGATATCGATCACCATCCGGGCCTCGGGTAAAACGTGAAATGCCCCTTTGGCATGGCAGGAAATCTCGGATGCCGCATGGTCTACGAATGGCACCTGCTGCCTCCCGTAGCCGGTGCCCACGATATATTCGATATCATCAAATGCGAGGCCGGCAGCGTCAAGCGCCTCTTTCATGACCGCGTCGGCCGAATCGGACGGTTTGGTTTTGGCCCGGATAACGGCATTTGAAAGCATTTTTCCGTTTTTCAGGACCACGGCTTTTGCCGTTAATGAACCGATATCGCATCCCGCTGCTATCATAGGCACTCCTTAAAGGTAAAGGTGAAAGGTATTAGATTTTAGGTTTTAAGCTCGGTCCCGAACCGCGGCCCGGCGTTAATTGAATTCCATGCCTTTTGTCCAAGACTCTTTACTCGAGACGGCCTCATGCGCCAATACCGCCGCCCCGATCGCCCCGGCCATCTGGGGATCGGCCCTTCTGGCCTTTTTAATCCGCATGCCGAGCAATTTTTCCAGGGTAGAGACCACGCCCTTGTTTTTAGCCACCCCGCCGGTCATAAACACATCGTTCTCCGGTTTAACGGAATTTGCCAGTATCGCCACGCGTTTGGCCATGGCAATATTGATACCCGCCCCGATATTTTCTATGGGTTCCCCGGAGTTCAAATATTTAATGACATCCGCCTGTGCCCATACCGTGCATGTGGAGGAGAGCGTGATCGGGGATTTGGATTTTCCGGACAGCGGTCCCAGTTCGCTGATTTCGAGCCCCAAAACCTTTGCCATGACTTCCAGGAAACGGCCGGTGCCGGATGCACATTTGTCATTGGCGGCAAAGCGCTCCACATGGCCCTCCGAATTCAATTTCATGGCTTTGCAGTCCTGGCCGCCGATATCGATAACCGTGCGTGCGGATGGCAGAAGCCAGCGGGCGCCTTTGCCGTGGCAGGAAATCTCCGATACGGCGTTGTCGGCAAATTCCATTTTTTCCCGGCCGTAGCCCGTTCCGATTAAACAGGCGATATCCTTGACCGACAGTCCGGCTGCCGCCAGCGCCCCCTTGAATGCGGCATCAGCAGAATGCTCCGGCTTGGGTTTGGATTTCAGGATGTAGCTTCCGATGATCTTGTTAGCTCTCATGATCACCGCTTTGGAAGTCAGCGATCCGACGTCACATCCGGCAACGATGCTCATAGCAGACCTCTTACGGTAAAAAATTCGTCCAGGCGCTCTCTTGAAGCCTCCCAGGATTCCACCCGGTCGTCGAAAGCGTCATCATACATGATATGGACCGGTATCCCTTGATTTTCAATATCCCGCGCAAACGGTTTGATCATACCCCACGTATTGCGGCATCCTGATGTGCCGTTATAGATGATGCAGTCCACGTTATAGAGTCTGGCAAGGGCCAGGCACTCATCAAACCACATCCCGTGCTGGTCATACGGCCCCCGTATCGAGCGCACCATGGGCAGCCGGGCATTCATCTGCGCCACCGTCTCCAGCATGGCCTCGGGGGTCGAGGTGTCAATGCCGTAGCAGGAGCCTTCAAGAGACTGGCAGTAGGTATTGCTGTCCCGGAAATTGCGGGTTAAAATCGATCCGGTATTGGCGATGCCGCGCGTTTCCAGATAGTTATAAAAATTCATGTCCACGGTATAATGATCGATATAGCACATCAGCACCCGTAGCTTTTCCACCCCGGCCCTCAATCCCGGGATGCCGGCGGCCATCCGTCGGCGGGCCTCATCCCGCAGCTGCTCCAGCACGCGGGTATAGGCCGGATGGCCGGCAAAGCAGAACCGGCCGGCGTAAATCATGAGGGTGTAAATCGGGGGGATCGGTGTGGGCACCAGCAGGAGCATGTCCTCCAGGTCCGCAGTGATCGCGTCCTGGATTTCTATTTCTTTAAGATACGCCTCAAGCCGATCAAAGGCGAACTTTTCACCGGTTTGTTTTTCAAGAAACCCGATCATGGCCTTGAAGTCTTCAACATGGTAGGACTGGCTGCGTTCATCGCCCAGGGTGCTCGGGAAATTCAGCTGGAAGAACGGTTTGTCCAGATATTCAGCGGCAAATGCGAATGCGGTGGCGTTGGTATCGCAAACGCCTGGAGAATCGCATACAATAAGATCGATATTCTCTCCAAGTCCGGCCAGATAGGCCCCAAGAGAGCCCCGTTGGGCTGAACAGGAGGTCTCCGGCATGCCGACTTCGCATCCGTAGTCCATATATTCAAACATGCCGCGTTTCCAGACCATGGCGCCGACCGCGGTTAATACTTCAAATGTCAGTGGAACCAAGCCCATGGCGTAGAAAATAACGGGTGTGCTGCAAAACGTCGTGGCGACGATCTTTTTGCCCTGCTCATGGGCGGTAATGATATTTTTATAGTAATCGGAGAGCATCTGGAGAAACTGAACGCCCGGCGGTCCCGTATCAAGGAGGGTGCCAAGGGCATATTTGAAGTGGGGGATGTAGCGGAGGGTCAGCTCGGTTTCTTTTCGGCTGCCGGCCGGCAATTTGGCCGCAGCCTCCAATATGCTGCCCATCATCCAGTCGTAGTTGTATTCTTTGGCCTCAGCCCGCATTTCTTTTCCTCCGGCCAATCCTTTCGAGAAAGGCGTTGATTCTTAATTTTAATCGGCCCCTATCAATCATCGGGCCGTATTCGCGCTCAATCCGCAGGCAGGGAATGCCCAAAGCCTCCAGATCCCTTTCAAAAAGGGCATTTTCTGCCCCATGTAAATCACAGAACCGGATATTCTGCATGATGACGCCGTCAACGTTCGCCCCCTCGATTTTTTGTTCGATCAGGGCCCGCCGCTGTTTGTACTTGCCGTACATCCGGGGGCATATGGACGCCCCAAGGTAGTGGTCGGCCAGGGCTTTGACGGGATCGCCGGATTCATCCACCGGCCGCCCCTCCCGCCGGGCGCCGAAACAGAGGTTTTCGGAGACCACCAATGCCCCGCTTTGGGATTCGATGAGACGCATTAGCTCAAGGTCGTCGCTGATACTGCCGATCAGCATGACGCGTTTTTGCACGTTATCGATCGGCGGCTTTTCTTCGAGCGCTTCAAGCCAGGCGGCCATCTGTTCCGTGAATTCACCGCGCGGCATAATGGCGCCGGCGATGGTGGCGGAAAATGCATCAGCGCCGGAGATCACCGGGCTCTCAGCCGTTCGCAGGGATTCCACCGCCTCAAGCAGGCGGCGGCCCTTGTTATATTCGGCAATTGACGCGCGCAGTTTTTCATCGGTGATTTCAACACCAAAATAATCCTCGACTTCGGCAATCAGGTATTCGATCTCTGCAACAAACCATTGCAGGCCATGGCCCTCGGCTTTATGGGGCACATCAAAATAGTAATAAAACCCCGGCAGCACGCCTTCATAATCTTTGCCCGCCTTTCGCCAGCATTCATCCAGGCGGCGCATGGAGTCGCATCCGGGTGTGATGACCGCGCCGTCGAGAAACCTGTATTTCCCTTTGCCCACAAGCTGTAGCAGGCATTTCGGGAAGCTGCAGATAAAGGGGCCGAAATAGACGTCTCCGATATCCATGCCGTCTGTTTCTATGCCTCTCAGGCGGACGGGGAGGATGCCGGCCGCGTGAAAAACCTCAGCCGGGAGATAGGAGCAGGTGTAACCGACAATCGGTTTGCCCTGCGCCTTCCAGTCAAGCAGTGGCCGGGACTCAATCCGGCCGGCGACATCATGGAAAACCTGCATTGATTAGGCCTCCACTGTTGTGAACAGGTTGGCCAAGGCCTCCCGGGCCCGGGCCGCGTCATCTTCAAATGCATCGTCTGCCGGCTTCAGAATTTCGCAAACCCAGGCCACAAGGCCGGGCACAACGGCCCGGGCGGCTGGATTCAGCTCCCCGCCGGAGTCTTCGAGTATATGGCGGACGGCATCAGCGAGTTCGTCCAGATCCATCGCATCGATGAACTGACGGATAACGGATCCGCCAACCTCGGGACGGTTTTCATAGAGGCGGTTGAGAAGGGTGAGCAGCCGGTTGAAGGCCTCGGCGGCCCCCTGAACGTCATATTCGCCCAAAAATTCGGCCAGTGAGGCGGATACGGTTTGGTCGTCCATGGCCTCCAGAAAGGCCAGCCGCCGGTTTAAGGACCGACGGCGGATATTTGGAATCGCCGGTTTTTTGGCAAACGCCAGCCGCATGAACGCATCATTTCCGGCCGCCGCGTCAAAAAAGGCCCGGTCTGTCTGGTCCTTTAGCTCAAGGATCATAACCCGGGCTTTCCAAACAACCGTCGGATCGATCCCCTCGATTATTTCATCAAACTTTTCAAAGAGGATTTTGTATAATTGGGGGTTATCGGCATCGCCCAGAAGCGCACTGCCGGTATGGATTTTCCGGATGATTTCGGAGAGCCCGTTTACCAGGCGGGATGCGGACGGCCCATCGATTTCTTTGCCCAGCATGCAGATGACATCGCTAAGCAGATCCGGGGAAAGCGCGTTTAGCTTTTCAATTGAAATATCCAGGGATTCGACGACGAGGTTAAGGACCAGGGGGAGCATGGAGAGGAGGGAGACCACTTTGGATGGATACTGCCAGATAATACGGTTTGCCATTTGGACGACTGCCCGCACATCCGGGCCGGAATTTTCGAGCGCCTCCCTAATTTCCCCGAAATCGGTGGATTCAACCCAGTTTGAGAAGCCGGGCGCAAGAAGCCGGGCAAAAAATTCGGGGTCGGAATGGTGGATATCATTTAACACGCTTGCCGCTCGGGTGAGCATTTTCCCGGAGCCGCCACTGGCGATGCCTGGGATAAGGTCTTCAAGGATTTTCTTTTTTTCTTGGACGGAAAGGGCGTCAATGGCTTCCAGGGCGTTTGCCAGGGACCGGGTCAAACCGTTGATAACCGCAGGCAGTGAATCGGCGATCCTTTCAACAAAATCCGGGTCTTCAAAAAGCCGGGGGAGCTCCTTAGCCTGAAGCAGAATATCCGAACGGGCAACGCCCTGCTGGAGATTATTGCCCACCATGCGGGATATGCCGGTTTTAAAGCGGCTGCCCTGCGCCCATACGTTGAGGACCTCAGGGATTAATGCGCCCATCAGCCGACGGCCCTCGCGGGTCGCTAATACCTGGCGGACAGCGCTGTCGCGAAAGGTGGCATCTGTTTGTTCAAGCTCTGATTTTTTGTAAATCCCAACGGGGGTGGATAAGGGCTCTTTGTCGGCATTCATCAACCACTGCCTCCGAAAATGGTGGCCATTATTTGTTGTTTGATCTCGCAGACATCTCTCTAAAGATGCAGAGGTTTTTTATCTTAAAACGCTTGGCGCTGCCGGCGGCCTTGCGGGAATTTTTTTTCGGGCTAGGCGGCGCTTACGGTTTTATCATTTTCAATTTTGGCATCCGTCGCCACCGCGGCCAGGTGTTTGGCCAGCCGCTTGCCGAGGGAAACCAGGGTATATGTCGGCGGCTGCCCCAACTCCTGGGGGATGACTGAGCAGTCGCAAACATAGAGGTTGTCGAACTCAGTTTTTAAATTTGCATCCAGGTGTTCGCCGATTTTTACGGTGCCGCCGGGATGGGCGGCAAACATCCAGCCCTCGTAAATGTCTGATGCACCGGCATTCTGAAGAATGCGTTTGGCGTGTATGGCGCCTTTATGCAGCTTGAGCCGGTCGTTTTTGTTTAGCGGCTTTTTTATCCAGCCTCTTTTGGAAATTTCGCCGCCAAGCTCATCCCGGATTTTAACCATGATGGGCAGGGTGTCCGCGTAAGAGAATACCTGCTTGAGTTTCAACACCTCCAGATCGAACAGGACCTTCATTATATGCGGCATATTAAAATCCGTCATCACGATACCGTCATCGGCAAAGTGAACGCCGGTGCTCATGGGTACGGATTTGCCGCTGCCGAGGCCCTTGATTTTTCCGTAGACGAAAACAAGCGGATCAAAAAAGAAGTCATAGCCGGTCTTCATCATCCCGCTTTTGCGCAGAATCAGGGGGGAGCCGATGCCGCCGGCGGAAACGACGGTTTTGTCCGCAAACGCCTGGTATGTTTCGCGGTTGCGCCTGTATTCGACGCCGACCGCCTTTTTATTTTCAAAAATGACTTTTTCGACTTTGGCCTTGTTAAGTATGACAGCCCCGTTTTCAACGGCCTCATCAACAAAGTGGCGGCCGTTCCACTTGGCCCCGTGCGGGCAGCCATAGCTGCAGAGCTGACAGTTTTCACGGCATTTGTCCTGAAAAATGAACTTGTTTAGCTTGTGGGCGTCATAGCCCAGATGGCCGGCGGAATCGAGAAACCGCTGCGGCCCCGGACCCAGGAGGGAGTCGGCCAATGGGGCGATAGGCACGTCACCGGAAATCTGGGGGACCTCCTCGGATATATCCACACCATAGGATTTCAGCATGTCAACCGGCGGGTCAAAAGCTGTTGCGCAGTAAAGCATGGAACTGCCGCCGGTGGTTATGGCACGGATCATTGTAAGCAGCTGGTTTGTAAAAAACAGGCTTTTTCCCGGGACAAACGCCTGGGGGATAACCTGGACGACCGAACCCCGGGTGGGCTCGTAATCTCCCCACTCCAGAATCAGAACTTTTTTGCCGCTTTTGGTAAGCTCCCTGGCCACTGTTGCGCCGCCGGGGCCCGTGCCCACGACGATGGCGTCAAATTCAGTCTTTGGTGGGGACATGTCGCGTATCCTCCTTTCCTTCTACCATTAAAATAGCGTTCTATGAGGGCCTTAATCGATGATGGCTTCGTAAAAAGCGATTTATTGCGCTGGCGCACCATTTTTGCAGAAAGTAACTCTGAAAAGCGTCCGCATTGTCATTTCGAGCGGTAGCGAGAAATCTTTAACAATCAAGATTCCTCGTC
>JAGXLR010000116.1 GCA_018334555.1 Desulfobacterales bacterium | reverse complement strand
TAAAAAGTCCAATATCTGCGTTGCGCTGCATTTCTCGGAATTTCACGTACTCCTATGTACGCTGCATTCCTCGAAATTTGCGTCGCCTTGATCTTGAACTTTTTTCTTTGCCATCTAAAATAGACTTTTTACGAGATCGTCAAGGAGGATAAAATGAAAAAAGTGCTATTGTTGCTTGGGATCGCCTGCATATTCGTTTTTATGGGGTGCGGCCAGGAAGAAGAGGCTAAACAGTCCCCCCAAAAGAAAGCCGGTGAAGCGGTTGAGTCGGAAAAAGAAGAATCCGGGAAAACCGTTGAATCCGCAAAAAAAGAGGCCAGGGGGATTGCTGAGAGCGTGAAGGAGAAGACCGGTGAGGCCGTCGGGGCGATGAAGGAAAAAGCCGGTGAAGCCGCCGAAACGATAAAAAAGGAAGCCGGGGAAACCGTGGAGAAGGTAAAACAAAAAACCGGGGAAGCTGAAACCACCGGTGCCATAGGCGTGATGCGCATGAAAAACGAAAAGGCATTCTCCAGCCACAGAATGGGCATCGTCGAGTTTGACCACAGGGCTCACGTGGACGAATATGGTCTTGGCTGCGGGCAATGCCACCACGACAAGAACGGCCAGCCGCTAAACGATCTCAGCTACGACAGTCCGGTACAGGGCTGCATGACATGCCATGATAAAAAAGGCCGACCGATGCGGGATGAGTCGATGACACCGGAACAATGGCGGGAAGAACGGCTCAAATACTATTATGGGGCGATCCATGAGAACTGCATGGGCTGCCATAAGAAGACAAAAGGCCCGACCCGCTGCACCGAATGCCATCCACGGCCGGAAGGAAGATAGGCTTTTGAAGAAATGCCGCGGCGATATCTGGGGAAAGGGGAAAAAGGGAAAGAGAGCCTGCCATGAAAAAAAGATGGATTATCAGCCTGCCTGTTTTCGTTTTTATTATTTTATCCGCCAATGCGTTTGCCGCCCAGTATGAAAACTACGAATGGGGGATGTCCAAAGAAGAGGCGATAAAAAGAATAAGGGACAATGGCTATGTCGTTCTGGAAAACAACAACTATGAAAAAGATAATGTGGAAAACGTCCTGTATAAAGACAAATTGTTTAAGGATGTCTTGGAGATCAATTTATTTTTTACCCCGACGACCAAAAAACTCTATAATATCATGATAACCTGCGACAGAGAGAAAGTAGGAAAAGATTTGAAGCCGGTTTTAGAGAAAAAATACGGGGAACCCAAAAAGATAAAGGGCTATGAGAACAGGTATGAATGGCAGAAAAACGGGTTTTCGTACCTGAATTTGCAATATGGGGATGAAAAGGGGGAGAATGTTAAAACATTTTTACTCTATATTTCGGAAAAATATTATCGGCAATACTTAAGAGAGGACCGAAAACTGAAAGAACAAAAAGTCTATGAAAAATTCTGATCCTCTCGGGTTCCGTAGCCTATCCCCCGCCTGAGGTCGATGTGGAATTTTTTTATCCGGTTCCATACCGTCACCCTCGAGACCCCGAGTATCCGGGCGGCTTCCGACTGATTGCCCCCCGCCTTTTCGAGTGCATCCAAAAGATTGCGCTTCTTGGTCTCATCGCGGTTAACCGAAACCCGCAGGCCCCCCTCCGGGTCCAGCTTCCCCCACAGGATATTGGATGGCAGATGATGGGGCTGGATCACTGAGTCCTGACAGGAAACAAAGGCATACTCAAATGCGCTTTTCAGCTCCCGCACATTGCCGGGCCAGGGATAAGCCGCCAGTTTTTCCATAGCCTCCCCGGAAATGCCCTCAATATTTTTCCCGCTCTTCATCTGAAGCCTTCGGAAAAAATTCTCTGCTAGCAGGGGTATATCTTCAATCCGCTCCCTCAAAGGGGGCATGGTAATCGGTATCACATTGATCCTGAAAAAAAGGTCCTCCCTGAAAAACCCTTTATCTACCAGGCCCTTCAGATCCTTATTGGTCGCAGAAATAACCCGCACATCAACCTCGATTCGCCTGTTTTCCCCTACCCGCTCGATCACGTTCTCTTCCAGTACCCGCAGCAGCTTCACTTGCATGGACAGGGACAGGTCCCCGACTTCATCCAGGAAAATGTCGCCGCCCTGCGCCGCCTCAAACCGACCCCTTCTGGTTTTATAGGCTCCGGTGAAGGCGCCTTTGACATGACCGAACAGTTCGCTCTCCAGCAGGGATTCATTGAGGGCGGCGCAATTGACTTTCACGAAAGGCTTTCGTTTGCGGGCCCCGGTTTCATGGATAGCCTCCGCAGCGAGCTCTTTACCGGTTCCGCTTTCTCCAAATATAATCACTGGCGCATCAGAAGCCTTTGCGCTGGCAATCAGGCTGAATACCCTCTGCATTGCGGCGGAAGAGCCCAGCAGCCCATGAAAACGGTCCTGGGAACGGATTTCACGCTGGAAGGCTTCGATCTGGTGCTCTTTTTGTATAACTTCGGTGATATCCGTCAAAGTCTCAACCGCGCCGATGACATTGCCCTTGGCGTCACGGAGAAGGGAGGCATTTTTTAAGATACGCACATAACGCCCATCCTTGGTCTCCAGGGTGCATCTTCGTTTGTGCAGGCTGCCGGTCCGGAACAAAACGCACCAGTAAGCCCCTTTTTCGTCGCGGGCGATATCGCAGATATCACATTTAAGGGCCGAACAGGGGCTTCCAACGATTTCCCCGGTGGAATAGCCCGTTATTGTCTCAAAGGCCTGATTGACGAACAGGATGATCCCCTCCCTGTCCACAATCATAAGCCCGTCCTTTATCGTATTGAGCACGGTATCCCAGTAAAGGCTCAACTCTTTATCAAACATAAATATCTCCTTTATGTTAATTTAACATATATTAAATAATATTTTAACACAATAAAAAAATCCAGGCCCATGATATGTCCGCCTATTCGACAATAATATGTCTTTTCAATGGGTTAAAAATAACGAAGCCTCCGGTAAGGGCCCGCTTTTCTTGGTATGAATAATGCAGAGCTATATCTATGGAAGCATTTAAAAACTCAAGCGACAAGGAGGCCAACATGCAAGAGCGCAAACAACCCAGAATAGATGATTATACCGATCTTTGCTGTCATCGCGCCATCCGTCCGATCATATGGGTCAAGGACGCGCAGGGAAACACCTGGCTCTGCGACAAAAACGTCGACCCTGCCGATGATCTCCGTAAGAAGGACTGCTGGCGATGCGACGAGATGGCCTTCCCGGCCGGCGGAAGATAAAAGGTATAAGGTAGAAGGTTTCAGTGTTCAGGTATCAGGGCAGGCCTGGCTTTTTTTCCTGATACCTGATACCTGGAACCTAAATATTATCCCAATGGCATACCAAGGCGCGAAAGCAACGAAATGTCTTGTTTGCTAAGGATTTCTCGCTGGCTTAAGCCCCCTCCCAATTTCCAGCCCCCTATCCCTTGCCCTTTCCGTTATTCGCCGCGGCACAGAAGCGTATCGGAATTGACAACAAAGGCCCGATTAGATATATATTTCATGCGACATCAGTGAGTTGGATTTCATCCGGCGAAACGGATGCCAAATTTTTAATCTTTTTTGATGAATAATTTAAATCCATAGCTGTCTATTTAACATAGGAGAGAATCAGTGGCGGCACCCTCTGAGCCCTCGGACAATGAGCTGATAAAATCCTGTTTATCCGGTAGTCAGGCTCATGCCAGACGGCTCTATGACCGATACAAGAATTACGTCGCCCGGGTTATCCGGAATATGGAAAATGACCCGGAAGCGGTCCAGGACCTCCTGCAGCAGACGTTTATCAAGGCGTTCAGCGGGCTCAAATCATTTAAAGGCGATTCGGGGTTTAAAACATGGATCACCACAATTGCCGTCAATACGGCCAAAAACTACAGGAACAAAAAAACCCGGCGGGGCCGACATCCCAAGGTTTCCATTGATCATACGGGAGAGGAAAACGGGGCGGCCCTTGAATTAAAGGACGAATCCGCAAACCCGCAGAAGCAACTGCTGACGAAGGAGATGGGAACCGTTATCGGCGCCGCCCTGGATATGCTCTCTGAAGAGCATAGGGAGGTGATCAGCCTCTGGAATGAAGGGTTTTCGTATGATGAAATCGGGGCGATGACCAAGACGTTGCCCCAGACCGTGGGCAGCCGCCTGCATTATGCGAGAGCCCAGCTTCAGAAGATACTGACCCCCTATATAAAAGGAAATAAAGAATGACATCCATATGTGAGGACATAGCATATAAACTGAGCGCCTACCTGGACAATGAACTGGGGGAAGCTGAGAAAAACCGGGTAGAGGCCCATTTAGAAAACTGTCCCTCCTGCCGAGGCAGCTTCCGAGAGCTCAAAAAATCATCAGACCTGGTTTCGGCCCGCCTGTCCGTCCAGCCGTCGGTCGATTTTGACAAGGCCTGGCAGCATATTGAGCCGGAAATCCGGAGGCGTCCGGCAATTCGGCGATATCTGCGCGCATTCATCGTCAAGCCCGGATTCTGGATACCGGCCAGTGCCGCCGCCACTGTCGGCGCAGCAGCCCTTTTCTTTGCGCTATGTCTGCCCGTTTATAAATCCCAGCGCCCGGTCTCTCTCAGCCACGTGGAATCCGTATCGAGCAAAAGCGGAAGCGTGATGGTTTTGCATACCGCAAAAACCAGCCAGCCCATTATCTGGATTATGGAAAAATCCCCGAAGGAGAAGCGCCCATGAAACAGCTTGCCCTGTTGCTATTTGTCATGACGGCATTTCCCCTGCTGATAAACACCTGTCCCGCAATTGCCGATTCCATGGTTATGGTGGATGTCGAAGTCATCAACGCGCTGCAGAACTCGTCTGAAATAGACCCTGAACTATCAGGACTTGCCCGCGAGCTCGGACCGGTGCTCAACTACAAAGGCTTCAAGCTTCTCAAAAAAAGCCGGCTCCCCTTAAAAATCGGGGGGCGCAAAGAATTGCTGTTATCCCGGGAGCGCCGGTTGACGTTGACACTGGAGGGATTCGAATCCGGTCAGGCCCGGATTAACCTTAAAATATTCAAAAATCACACCGAGATTTTTGCCACCACACTGCTCATGGCGGACAATGGCAGCGCCATTATCGGCGGCCCGGAACTCAAAAAAGGCGTCATGCTGCTTCGCGTCCGGGGCAAGTTCGACGGATAACAGGCGTCAGCGTCGTTTCCGGAGCCAGGCGAACAAAAGAAAAGGCGCCAGCAGGATGATATTCATTACCAGCACCATCAGCATGATGTTATAGATGCCCATCATGATTCGGCTGGCTGCCGAAAGCACGGGGGTACCCGAAAGCAGCGTCAAATCGATCAGACTGACAACAAGCAGCCCCGCAATCATTATCCCCCCGCCGGTTTTGGCCCCCCTTAGGTCCGCCGCGCTCAGCTTCATGCCGGAGCCGATGCAGAACAAAATATAGAGAAACAGATAATAGGCCCAGTTCTGATAGTTCTCCCACTCCACCAGCTCATGCAGGGTATGGATCAAAGTGCCCAGTAAAGCGTCCAGCCGGGTGTCCGGCATATCCTGAAGGGACGGCCAGGGCAGGATCTCCGGCACCAAAAACCTGGCGGCGGCATATACCAGCAGGGCGCCGACGAAAATCGGGGCCACGGCGATAAAAAAGTTGCCGGCCTTCTGGTAAATCGACCGCGTGTTATAGCGGTGCCGGACGCAGCCGGCCTGTTTTCCGCCCTCCGGATCCAAATCAAACAGGCGGATGCGCTCCACCTTGTGCCGGAAGACTTTGCAGAGGAGGACGTGGCTCAATTCATGCATAGAACTGCCCAGCCAGCCAAAGACCACCATATACCCTTTTCTGCCCAGGGCCCGGATGGCCAGTCTTTCAAACCTGGCGGACAGGGCTTGGATCATCATGGCAAGAATTACGGCGGGTAGGCATATAACGGCGCCCGTAACCGCAGTTCGGATCAAAGCGTCGACGAGCCACCCTATCACTTAATTACGCTCCATTGTTGCAACCCGCGGCGGCAAGACCTGAAGCCGTCCCACCCGCCCCGCTTGACTATTTACTCCGCCGGTCTGATCTCCACCCGTCGGTTTAGCTCCTTTTTATCCGGTACGGGGTTCGGCACCAGGGGCATGGCCTCCCCGTATCCCCGGACATTCAACCGATTCTGCGGGACATCAAATCTGCCCACCAGATAATTTTTAACCGCCTGGGCCCGTTTTAGACTGAGATCCAGGTTATAGGCCGCCGGCCCGTCGGCGTCCGTGTGGCCGTTCACATAGAAGGCCTGTCCCTGAAGCTTTCGACTGGTCAATGCTTTTCCGAGTTCGTTTAGCAGGGCATATGCATCTCGTCGAATCAGGTAGGAATCATAATCAAAACCAATTTTGAGGTTGGCCCTGGCTCCGGAGGGATTCGTATCGACGGTGACGGTTTCCTCGACAACCTGGCTTCCCTCGCACGCTTTGACCACAACCGTCCGGCATTGGGGCAGCCTGTCTTTATCGATGCTCAAACCGCGGGTTAGACCTCGTGTACGCGGGGCTTCGGGTTCAGCGGAGAGGGCATTCACGATTTCCTCCTCGGAATCCTGGAATACCGGCTCCTCAGCTCCAACCGGACCGGCCGCAGTCAACAGAAAACACAGCGCCGTGCATAAGATGATTCGTGACCTCATAAGACCTCCTTTGATGATTTATCCAGTCAACCGACAATCCCCTGCCTGTTCGGCCTTCCAGCGGACGGACACGTAGCATACCAGTGGGGCGGCCTCTATTCCAGAGTTATCTCCATGTATCGGCCTTTGAATATAATTTTACCAATCCCTGGCACCGTATCCAAAATCTGCCGTTTTAATTCCGTGGGGCGGCCTTTGAATGTCAGACGCATTTGGCTCGTCCCCTTTTCCGTACTACGTTCGGTAAGTCTGGCTACCCCGGGGATGGATCGAAGCTTTTCCTGGAAGTATGCGGCCCGGCGGCCATCCGCCGACGGCAGCTTGAGAACGATGCGATAGGGCAGGCCGTTGGCCGTATATTCGGCCCACCAGCCGGCGATATCCTCGGCAAGTTCGGGGCCGAGACGCTCCGCGGACTTGCGGGCGCCGTCCATAAGGGCGCCGTGGGCGCTGTCGCCCAGTCCGAAAACCCGCGTCTGCTCGGAAGACAGCACCTGGCCCGTGGATGTAACGACCGCCCGCGCGGATAAAGTAACCGGCACGGTTTCCATGACCTCGTCAAATCGTGAAGCCCCGGCGGTCAGCGCATAGACGACCATAATCTCGGCATGCCGGGCGCGGCCGACGGCCCCGGGGCTGCCGCCGCCGGCGCCTGCGGAGCGATCAGAGGCATCTACGGGCGGCTGCGCCACGACATCAAAACGCTTATCCGTAAAGAACCCCGCCATAGCTTGGCCGGCGAGTCGGTGCGCTTCCGGTTTCCTGTTGCCGTCTTTTGCCATAACCCCAATCCGCGGATAGTCCATCATTTGTTTAATCACGCCCAACTCCGCCAGCCGGCTTTTGAGCTCTTCGTTTCTGACCACGGCGCTGACGGTTACCCGATAGAGGCCGCTGTCGGCCTTTTTCTCCCGGATTACCTCGTATTCTGAGATATACCCCCGGCTATGGGTATAGATCTGCTCCAGCAATCGATCGTTTTTCACAATTGAGCGGGCGTCCATCATGGCCCCCACATGCCGCTCGACGGCGTTTCTCAGGGCATTCTCCACGGCCGCCGCCCGGGCGCCCGCGATGTTATCGCCCTGGATGGCGGCTTCGCCGCAGGCCGTGGCGGTTTGGGTGTTGTCTTTTGCCGCTGAGGGACAAAGCGAGACGACAAGCATGAGCATAGAGAGGATCAGGGTGTAAAAAGCGGGTCGATGACCGTTTTGCATTGCCTCGTGCCTCCTTGGACGGTTTTCATCTTTTCCCATCGCTGCGTCTTGTCAACGAATGCGGAGGAGGTATTCAGCGGCTGAGTCCAGCCGGGCGTTTTTGAGCCTTATGCCGATGCCCCGGGCTCTGGCGTCCTGCCTCCCGTTTCGTGTAACGGCCATAAACCGCGATTGTTCGAAATCGTTGTCAAAAAGATCCAGGGGCGAACTGCTGGCAATGGCATAGATCCGGTCCGTGCCGACGGGCGGCTGGATTTCGTATTCAAATCCGTCATATCTTTCATCGGGTATCTGGTAAGTCCGGCCGGCGCGGATAAAATTGTGGCGGTGAAACCGGTTGGGAAAGAGCAGCGTCAGCTCCCCCCGGCTGTTGACATCCACGAGGTTGAGATAGCAGTCGCGCTCGGTCCGAAAATAGAATTTGATAGGCTCCCCTGTTCGGCACTCCTTCCGGCTGGCCCACAACCGGATATTAAAATCCTTATCAATGCCCTGGACCTTCTTGAAAAAATCTGATTTCAGGCTATAGAAGGCATCCCTGGCATTAAGATCCACCATGATGACCTGTTTTTGCGCCGGATTGAACCGGCCGGTCCGATTTTCAAACCCCTCGGCGCTGACCGAATAACAATATTGACGGGCCGATAATGAAAGCGCCCTGGCAAAGCCCTGGTCATTGACATCAATTTTTTCCCCATCCACGCTCAAATCGGCTTCCGGCGGCACAATCTGAAATGAAACATCGTATTTCCTGGATTCCAGGTTGATATTCAGGTTTTCGTTTTTCGACTGAAGGTTGACGCTTCGGGTAACGGATGCATAGCCCGGGGTGGAGACACTTATATGCACCTGGCATACCCCGCAGGAAAGGCCGGTGAAGGATGCCGAGCCGTTTGTCAGGCGGATGCTTTTGCTTCCGGCCGTTACCGTGCCGGATACAACCGGCTTTACAGAAACCGTTAGGGTGGAGGTTTCCCGCTGGCTGATCAAACGCCGGACCGCATCGTTTTTTAAGATCCGGACATCGGCCATTCCAAGTATACGGCCGGTTTTGGCGTGGACGACCTTGGCGGTCAGATCAATGACAGTGCCCAGGTTTTCGAGCTTTCCGATCACCATGCTGTCGACGCCGATCATATGGCCGAAACGGTTTACGCTCCGCTGGTCGAAATACCCGGAAAGCTCCTGTTTATGCGTCGCAAGGACCTGCTTCAGCTGCCTGCGCTCCATCATATCAGAGAATCGCCTGCTTGAGAATAGGCGGACGCTCAGCTTATCCGATATGTGCCGCCCCAGATGCGTAATCTGCCCGCTCGGCCCGATAAAATCCGCTACTGTGATTTTTCCGGCTTTTTCTATATCCGTGGACTCGATCAGTTTTCCGGCGATGGCGTCAATGCCCGGGTATAGCTGCAGGGCCCCCTCGTCCATCGAAGGCGTGGCGGCACAGCCCAGGCTCATTAGTAAAAATACAGCAAACAGGCCCGCCAATAGTTTCCTCATAAAAGACTCCTTGCTCTGACAATCCCGTACAAAGCGGTTCATCCCCCAGCCGCGGCATTTTTGCAGAAGGCAGCTCAAGAAAATGCGCATCAGGTGTCAGAAAAAAAGCTAAGCCTATCCTGACACCAGAACGCTGAGACCTTATACCTTCCACCTTATACCTTGAAGTTCCTTGGAAACCGATTTTGAAACGGCGCCTACAGGTTTAGACAAGGCACCCCGGATTTTCTTCACCCCAAATTGATGGCCTCGTAAAAAATTCCTAAATTGACAGGGGCCTAATAATAATATAGAATTCTAACCTATACTGCACCTTTGCCGCATTCAACAGGGCGCTGATAATTATGCCGATATTTGCCCGTCTTTTACCCGACTACCCATATGATATTTTTTACATGAAAAATTTTCCGTAATGCAATCATTGATAATCTCGTAAAAAGTCGATTTTAGGATGGCAAAGTAAAAAGTTCAAGCCCCATTTAAGATTAGAGGGCGCGCAAATTCCGAGGAATGCAGCGTACTTAGCTGTACGTGAAATTCCGAGGGACGGAAGCGCCACACAGATATTGGACTTCCAAGGAACTCGACAATATTTAATATTATTTTAGATGCTTTCGCTGCTGTCATTGCGAGAAACGAAAGTGACGAGGAATCTTGATTGTTAAAGATTTCTCGCTGCCACTCGAAATGACAATGCGGACGCTTTTCAGAGTTACTTTCTGCAAAAATGGGGCGCCAGCGCAATAAATCGCTTCCAAGGAACTCGACAATATTTAATATTATTTTAGATGCTTTCGCTGCTGTCATT
>JAGXLR010000247.1 GCA_018334555.1 Desulfobacterales bacterium | reverse complement strand
CCTGATAAAAATCCCGTTACCTTTTAGTATGCAATTATAGACGAAGTTTGTCATTATGCTCTACGTTACGATTTATGAACAAGGTTTACAAAATCCATACAAAACCCAGGAGAGATGTCGAAATGGCAAGTATTCACAGTCACTTTCCAGGATTGAACCATGATCGCATCGGCAACATTGCCGAAGTTCTCCGGTTCCGGACGGAAAAGACGCCAAATAAGGTTTTGTTCACCTACCTGGAGGACGGGGAAAATGAATCAGAGCGCATGACCTACCGGGCTCTTGACAGAAAAGCCCGCGCCATCGCCGCTGAACTGCTTCGCGTCTGCAGCCCCGGGGACCGGGCGCTTCTCTTATACCTTCCCGATCTTAATTATATCGCCGGCTTCATGGGATGCCTGTATGCGGGCGTCATTGCCGTTCCCGCCTATCCGCCGGATCCCTCCCGGCTGTCCCAGGCGCTGCCCCGGCTAAAGGCAATGACCCGGGACGCGGGTGTAAAGATAGCGTTGAGCACCCAGATGGTCATCGACTTTGCTCGGGATCTGCTTGCGGATGACCCGGATTTAAACAAGATAGAATGGCTGGCAACCGAAGACCTAAACACAGCCCCCATTGGAAAAGATGATTTACCAGTGATCACCAGGGAAAACCTGGCCTTTTTGCAGTATACCTCAGGCTCTACCGGAACGCCCAAAGGGGTTATGGTCAGCCATGGCAATCTCCTGGAAAACGCCGCCCTGATTCAGGCCGGCTTTGAGGATACGCCGGAGACCTTCGGCGTATCCTGGCTGCCGCCCTACCATGACATGGGCCTGATCGGCGGCATCCTGCAGCCCATTTATCTCGGCGCGGCCACCGTCTTGATGTCGCCCCTGATGTTTCTTCAAAAGCCGTTCCGCTGGCTTTCCGCCATCTCAAAATACCGGGCCACCACAAACGGCGGCCCTAACTTTGCCTATGACCTGTGCGCACGGAAAGTCACGGCTAGCGAGAAAGAACAGCTGGATCTGAGCTGTTGGCAGGTGGCTTTTAACGGCGCTGAACCGGTCCGTGAAGAGACCCTGACGGCGTTTGTCAATGCGTTTTCGGATTGCGGCTTCAAAAGGGAGGCCTTTTATCCCTGCTACGGCATGGCCGAGGCCACCCTGTTCGTCTCAGGCGGAAAAAAAGGGGCGGCCCCGCGAACAACTTCGATTAACGGAAGCGCCCTGGGGGTCAACCGGGCTGAAAAAAACCCGGCGCAGGCGGCCGGGCAGAAGACATTCATCAGCAGCGGACAGGCAAAAGCCCCGGAACAAATTGTTATCGCAGACCCTGAAACCCGCCGGCAATGCGCTGATGGGGAGATCGGGGAAATTTGGGTGGCCGGGCCCAACGTGGCGCATGGCTACTGGAACCAGCCCGTCCTGACTGAAGAAACCTTTCATGCCTACCTTGCAGACGCCGGCGGGGGGCCGTTTCTGCGAACCGGGGATATGGGCTTCATGGAGGGCGACGACCTCTATGTGACCGGCCGGATAAAGGACCTGATCATCATCCGCGGGCGCAACTATTATCCCCAGGATATCGAATTGATCGCCGAAAAAAGCCATGGGGCGCTCCGCCCGGGCTGCGGGGCGGCCTTTCCGGTCGAGGTGGCGGGCGAAGAACGGCTGGGCCTGGTCTACGAGGTCAGGAACGGGGAAATCAGCCAGGAGGAGACGGATGAGATTATCAGCGGCATCCACCGGGCAATTATTGATGCGGAAGCCTTGGATGTTTATGCCATTTGGCTGTTAAAGCCGCGAAGCATCCCCAAAACTTCGAGCGGGAAACTCAGGCGGCATGCCTGTCAAGAAGGATACCTGGCGGACTCACTCGAGGTCGTCGCCAAATGGCAGGAGACCGACGGACTGAGATCCAACCAACCGACGGAGGATGCCCGGAAAGATAAATCCCAGCCCGGTCCTCCCGCTGAATCCCTCCGAACAGCGGCGGACATAGAAAAATGGCTAAAAAAATGGCTGGCGAAAACCCTGCGGATGCCAGCGGAAGAGGTTGATATCCGAACGCCTTTTTCCCGCTACGGGCTGGATTCGGTTGACGCCGTCGGCCTTGCCGGTGAGCTTGAAGAACACCTGTCCAGGCGCCTGCCGCCCACACTGGCCTACGACTATCCGAGCATCGAAGCGCTTTCCAAACATCTGGCGGATGCCCCTGATACGGCTGCAGAAAACCGTCATCGGGCGGTCCCGAATACCACGGAAAACCCGAGCATTGCCATCGTCGGCATGGGCTGCCGCTTTCCCGGGGCGGACAGCCCGCGGGCCTTCTGGGAGCTTGTGGTGAATCAAACCAATGCCATCTCGGAGGTGCCGGCGGACCGATGGGACCGGGAGGCGTTTTACGACGAAAAGACGGGCACACCGGGAAAAATGAACTCCCGGTGGGGCGGGTTTCTGGATGATGTGGACAAGTTTGATCCGAAATTTTTCGGCATTTCGCCGCGTGAAGCCGCCCACATGGATCCGCAGCAGCGGCTTTTGCTGGAGACTACCTGGGAGGCGCTTGAAAATGCGGGGTTTCCCGCGGAGAAGCTGGATAACACTCTGACCGGCGTATTTATCGGCATCAGTGGAAGCGATTACTCCCGGAATCATTTTAATACGCCGGCGGCCATGGATGCCTATGCCGGCCCGGGAAACGCCTTATGCATAGCTGCCAACCGAATCTCTTACTGGCTGAACCTGCATGGACCGAGCTGGGCGGTGGACACCGCCTGCTCATCCTCCCTGGTCGGCCTTCACCAGGCCTGCCGAAGCCTGCGTACAGGAGAGTGTGACATGGCACTGGCCGGCGGGGCCAATATGATTTTAAGCCCGCAGATTACTGTCAGTTTTTCTCAGGCGGGTATGATGGCGCCGGATGGCAGGTGCAAAAGCTTTGACGCGGATGCGGACGGGTATGTTCGGGGGGAAGGCTGCGGCATAGTTCTTTTAAAACGGTTTTCAGACGCGCTTGCGGACGGCGACGAGATACTTGCGGTCATCCGCGGTACCGCCGTCAACCAGGACGGCCGCAGCAACAGCCTGACCGCGCCAAGCGGGCCGGCCCAGCAGCG
>JAGXLR010000115.1 GCA_018334555.1 Desulfobacterales bacterium | reverse complement strand
TAATAATAATTGACCTGTCAAGCGCTCTGTTTGATATAAAGCCCGGCATAAAGGATTTTTTGGAGGCATTATGAGTAAGATACCACCCGAAGAGGCCTATTCTTTTGATGATGTACTGCTATTGCCGAATTATTCGGATGTTCTGCCCAGTGAAGTGAATACGAGCACCCGGTTGACCCGGAATCTGGCATTGAATATTCCTTTGGTCAGTGCGGCCATGGATACAGTGACTGAGGCCCGGACCGCCATCAGCATGGCCCGGGCCGGTGGTATAGGGTTTGTCCATCGAAATATGAGCATTAAAGACCAGTGCCGGGAAATCGAGCATGTCAAGAAATCGGAAAGCGGCATGATTATCGATCCGGTTACAACCGAGCCGGATGTTCCGATCAGCAGTGTTTTAAAGCTCATGGAGCGCTATCATATTTCAGGCGTTCCGGTCACAAAAGGCCACAAGCTCGCAGGCATTGTCACAAACCGGGACCTCAGGTTCGAAACCAACCTGGAAAAGCCTGTTTCCGAAGTGATGACCAGGCAGAATCTGATCACCGTGGAAGAGGGGATTGACCTGGAGGATTCCAAGAAGCTGCTGCATGAACACCGGATTGAGAAGCTCTTGGTCGTCAATAAGGAGGGCCGGCTGACCGGTATGATTACCATCAAGGACATCGAGAAGATCCGGAAATTTCCCAATGCCTGTAAGGACGGTCTTGGTCGTCTGCGGGTGGGCGGTGCGATCGGGGTCGGGGAGGATATGGAGGCCCGGGCCGAAGCCCTGATACAGGCGGGCGTCGACGTGGTCGTGATTGACACCTCGCATGGCCATTCCGCCAATGTGATCAATGCCATAAAAATTTTAAAGAACGGTTTTCCGGATGTCGATCTGATCGCCGGCAATGTGGGCACGGCAAAGGGGGCTGAAGAGCTCATCAATGCGGGGGCGGACGGCATCAAGGTCGGCATCGGCCCGGGCTCGATTTGTACGACACGAGTGGTGGCCGGCATCGGCGTCCCCCAGTTAACCGCCATCATGAATTGTCGCTCCATTTCGAATAAAAGCGGGGTCCCCCTTATTGCCGATGGCGGCGTCAAATATTCCGGTGACTTGACGAAGGCCCTCGGCTCCGGCGCCCATTCAGTGATGATCGGTGGCCTTTTCGCCGGTACCGAGGAAAGTCCCGGCGAAAAGATTATTTTCCAGGGCAGAAGCTATAAAGCCTATCGGGGTATGGGCTCGGTGGAGGCCATGACCCAGGGCAGCAAGGATCGCTATTACCAGGGAGAGGAAGAGGCCGACGACAAGCTTGTCCCTGAAGGCATTGTCGGCAGGGTGCCCTACCGCGGAACCCTTACGGAAAATATATTCCAGCTGATCGGCGGCCTGAAATCCGGCATGGGATATGTGGGATGCCGCACCATTGAGGAGCTGCGTGAGAAAGCCCGATTCATCAAAATCAGTCCGGCCGGGCTGCGGGAAAGCCACGCACATGACGTGATTATCACCAAGGAAGCCCCCAACTACAGTTTGGATTAAGGTGAAAGGGGAAAGAAGGCTTAGTGTC
The DNA here is from genome assembly GCA_018334555.1 of Desulfobacterales bacterium. GTDB lineage: Bacteria > Desulfobacterota > Desulfobacteria > Desulfobacterales > Desulfosalsimonadaceae > M55B175. The sequence goes on along the minus strand of JAGXLR010000115.1, from coordinate 8,718 downwards.
TTAGTGCCTCAATGCCTCAGTGCCTTAGCGCCTTATTTTTTAATGGAGGTGTCATGCCGGAGTCTGTAAGTAATTTTGTCCATCTGCATCTGCATACCGAATACAGCCTGCTGGACGGGACCATCCGAATTGATCAGCTGCTCGAGCGCGTTAAGCAGTATCAGATGCCCGCTGTATCGATCACCGACCACGGGACCATGTTTGGCGTGATCGAATTTTATGAAAAGGCCACCAAAGCGGGGGTCAAACCGATAATCGGGTGTGAAGCCTACGTCGCCCCACGCAGTCTGCGGGATAAAACGCCAATGGACCACAAGGGGATGTCCCATCTGGTGCTGCTGGCGGAGAACCAGACAGGCTATCGGAATCTGTGTCAGTTGGCCACCAAGGCCAGCCTGGAAGGATTCTACCATAAGCCCCGCATCGATAAGGAGCTGTTAAGGGGGCATTCGGAAGGTTTGATCGGGCTTTCCGCATGCCTGAAGGGCGAAATCCCCACACTGATTCAGGCCGGTCGCATCGAGGAGGCCGATGAGGCGGCCCGGTTTTACCAGGAGCTGTTTGGTGAGGGCAATTTCTATCTCGAGGTCCAGAACAACGGGATTGAAGTGCAGGCCAAGGTCAATCAAGCATTGCTGGATATGAGCCGACGGCTCTCCATTCCCCTGGTGGCCACCAATGACTGCCATTACCTGGATCAAAAGGATGTGCGGGCCCATGACGTATTGCTTTGTATCCAGACTGGAAAGACGGTCAATGAAACCGACCGTTTAAAGTTCGGTACCGAAGAGTTATATTTCAAATCCCCCGAGGAGATGATCGAGGCGTTCAAGGATTATCCGGGGGCGATTGAGAACACCGTCAAAATCGCCGAGCGCTGTCATGTGGAATTTGATTTTTCCACCCATCATTTCCCGCACTTTGACCTTCATTCCGAGCGCTCGGAGGCCGAGATCTTCGAGGAAAAAACCCGCAGCGGATGGGAGAAAAGGCTGGCCCGGATTAAAGCCAAAACTCCGGATATCGATGAAAAGAGCTATGAAGAGCGGCTGGCCTATGAGATTTCTGTTATCAATAGCATGGGATTTCCCGGCTACTTTTTAATCGTCGCCGATTTCATCGAATATGCCAAGAAAAACAATATTCCCGTCGGCCCGGGGCGCGGATCGGCCGCCGGCAGTCTTGTGGCTTTTGCTTTAGGCATCACCGACATCGATCCGCTGGAGCACGGACTGCTGTTTGAGCGGTTCTTAAATCCCGAGCGCATCAGCATGCCGGATATCGATGTGGATTTCTGCAAGAACGGCCGTGAGGACGTCTTTCACTATGTGGTGGACCGCTACGGCGGCGAGGCCTATGTCGCCCAAATTATCACCTACGGAAAAATGATGGCGCGTGCCGTAATCCGTGATGTGGGCCGGGCATTGGATATCGCCCTAAATGAGGTGGATGCCATCGCCAAGCTCGTGCCGGAGGACCCTAAAATCAGCCTTGAACAGGCGATGGAGAAGGAGCCCCGGTTGGCGGAAAAAGCCAATGCCAACCCGGACTTCGCCGAACTGCTGGAGATTTCAAAAGCCCTCGAGGGCCTGAACCGCCATGTATCCACCCATGCCGCCGGGGTGGTGATCGGGGATAAGCCGCTGGTGGCCTACCTTCCGCTGTATCGCGGGAAAAAGGGGGAGGTCCTGACCCAGTTCGATATGAACATGGTGGAAAAAATCGGCCTGGTCAAGTTCGATTTTCTGGGGCTTCGGAATCTCACCATTATGGCTGACGCCATAAATATCATTTCTGAGCAGGGTAAGACACCGCCCGATCTGATCAATTTGGATTTATTGGACAAGGCGACCTACCGGCTTCTGTCATCCGGCGATACGACCGGCGTGTTCCAGCTGGAAAGCTCTGGCATGAAGGATCTGATGATCCGGTTAAAGCCTGAGAAATTTGCCGATGTCACCGCGCTGGTGGCGCTTTATCGGCCGGGGCCGATCGAGAGCGGTATGGTAAACGATTTCGTGGAGAGAAAGCACGGCCGCAAACGGGTTGAATATCTTGTCCCGGAATTGGAGCCGATCCTGCAGGAAACCTACGGGGTGATCCTTTACCAGGAGCAGGTAATGAAAATCGCCAGTGAACTGGCGGATTATTCAATGGCCGAAGCCGACGGCCTTCGCAAGGCCATGGGCAAAAAGATTGCCGCCAAGCTGGCCAGGGAACGGGAACGGTTCTTAAACGGGGCAATCAAGAATGGGATTCCCGAGGACAAGGCGAAACAGATTTTCGAGTGGATCGAAAAATTCGGCGGCTATGGGTTTAACAAGTCCCACAGCGCGGCCTATGCCATGATCGCCTATCAGACCGCCTATCTGAAGGCCCATTTTCCGGTTGAATACATGGCGGCGGTATTGACCAGTGAAATGAACAATTCCGACAACGTGGTCAAATATATCGCTGAATGCCGAAATCAGGGGATACCGGTGCTGCCGCCGGATATTAACGAGAGCAACCGTGAATTTACGGTGACCGGAAAAGATATTCGCTTCGGGCTGGCAGCCGTAAAGAATGTCGGTGAGTCAGCGATCGAGTCGATTATCCATACCCGAAAAGAGGGCAATTACGCCTCCGTCTGCGAATTCTGTCAGCGGGTGGATATCAGGAAAGTGAACAAGCGGGTACTGGAAAGCCTTATTCAATGCGGGGCATTCGATTCCACCGGCTACCATCGGGCCCAGATGATGGCGGCCGTGGAGGATGCCCTGGATTACGGGCAAAAAATTCAAAAGGAGGCGGCCGATCCCCAGTTGTCGCTTTTTGGCAGCGGCGCCGTCAAGGAGTCGATCAACCCCCCCGTCATGCCCGAAATCTCGGAGTGGGACCGGCAAAAAAAGCTGGAGCTCGAAAAAGAGGCCATCGGCTTCTACATCACCGGCCATCCGCTGGATGAATATCAGGACGGAATCGAAAAATTCGCAAACACCAATGCGATTGCCCTAAAGGAAGATGGCGTAGAAGACGGATCGATGATCCGGATCGGCGGTATCGTTCGGAGCCTAAAGGCCCATACCACCAAGCGGGGTGAGAGCATGGCTTTTGTGGAGCTAGAGGATATGAAGGGGGCGGTGGAGGTAACCGTTTTCCCGTCTGTTTATACGGGCGTGCGCGATATTTTATCTGAAGATGCGCCGGTATTTGTACAGGGCAGGCTTCAGAAAAACGAAAAATCGGTAAAGATCCTGGCAGAAACGATTATTCCCATTGAAAAAGCCGAGGAGACGTGGGCTGCCAGCGTCCATTTGACGGTGGATACAGGAATCTCTGAGGAGCAGACGCTTGAGAGGCTCTACGAGATATTGAAAAAATATCCGGGGCCATGCAAAAGCTATGTTCATCTGATGATTCCGGGAAAAACCGAAACCATTATTGAACTTCCCGAGCATTTGAAGTTGCGGGTTGGCGTCGGCTTAACCCGGGAGGTCAAGAACCTTCTCGGCTATTCGGCCATTCAAACGCATTGTGCGCCGATTCCGGCGGCGCAGAATAATAATGGTAAGCCCAAAAAAAATGCAAAACGCTGATGCGGCGGTATAAACCGCTTTTTACGAAGCCATCAAGTATTAGAAAAGGAAAAGGACATTAAATGAAGGTTCCACTGCTTGATTTGAAACGGCAATACCAGGAGATTAAGGATGAATGCCTGAGGGTGACCGAAGCGATCTATGATTCCCAGCAGTTTATTCTGGGGCCGTATGTGGAGGCTTTGGAGCGAGATATCAACGATTACTGTGAAACGGAATTTGCCGTTGGCGTATCCTCGGGCTCGGATGCCCTTCTGATCGCCCTGATGGCTGCTGATATTAAGGCCGGAGACCGGGTGCTTACCACACCATACACATTTTTCGCCACCGCCGGCTCGATTCGGCGCCTGGGCGCGATACCGGTATTCGTGGATATCGAACCGGATACCTATAATATGGATCCCGCATTCCTTGAAGCGGTTTTAGGCAAGATGGGCGCGGAGGCAAAGAAGACGCTGAAGGCCGTCATACCGGTCCATCTCTACGGCCAGTGCGCTGAGATGGACCCGATTCTGGAGATCTCGGGGGCGCATCGCCTCATGGTTGTCGAGGATGCGGCCCAAGCCATCGGATCGGTATATAAGGGCAGACGCGCAGGCGCCATAGGAGACATGGGGTGTTTTTCGTTTTTCCCGACAAAGAACCTCGGGGGATTCGGCGACGGCGGGATGGTTACAACGAATTCAACGGATTTTTATGAAAAGCTGAAAATTTTGCGGGTCCACGGCGGGGCCCCCAAATACTATCATCAGATGATCGGCGGCAACTTCCGGCTGGATGCCCTGCAGGCGGCCATTGTTTCAATCAAGCTGGGGTATCTGGATCAATGGACGCGCGGCCGCCAGGAGAATGCAAAGAAATACCGGGCGCTGTTCAGCGCCTCGGGGTTGGAGCAGATGATTTCGCTGCCGGTTGAAAAGCAGGATCGCCATATTTACAACCAGTTTGTCATCCGGGTGCCGGAAAAACGTGATGCGCTTCGGAGCTGGCTGAATGACTGCGGTATCGGCAATGAAATCTACTATCCGGTCCCTTTGCACTTGCAGACCTGTTTTGCCGATCTCGGATATGCTGCCGGCGATTTTCCGGTTTCCGAGAAGGCTGCGGCGGAGACGCTTGCCCTGCCCATATTCGCGGAGCTCAAGGATGAAGAAATTGAGTATGTCGTGGATCGGATTAAGGTTTTCTATTCATAAGCTGAACTGAAAAGTGGCACCTCGCAGCGGGAACAAATACGGGTTTATCGATGCCGAACTCAGCGACCGCAGGAAACGCCACCGGTTACGTAGGTTGCGGGAGCTGTATCCTTCCGCCGGTGCCGAGGTCGTTGTTGACGGCAAACGGTTGACAAATTTCTGCAGCAATGACTATCTGGGGCTGTCCCGGCATCCGCTGGTAAAACAGCGGGCGGCAGACTATATTGCACGCTATGGCGCCGGTTCCGCCGCCTCCCGTTTGATTTCCGGAAACATTGAGTGTTTTACCGGGCTCGAGAAGCGGCTCGCCCGCCTGAAGCAGAGTCCGGCGGCGCTGTTGGGATCCACCGGCTTTCAAACCAATGTATCCGTCCTCCCCGCCCTTGCCGACCGAAATACATTGGTATGCTCCGATCAGCTCAACCATAACAGCCTTATCCAGGGCATCCGGTTGGCCCGCTGCCGCGTGGCGGTCTACCGCCATAATGACATGGCCCATCTCGAAGGATTGCTGAAATCCCATCAGGGGCTGGGATTCTCGAGAATACTGATTGTGACGGAGTCCGTTTTCAGCATGGACGGGGATCGAAGCGATCTGGATATCCTGGAGCATCTGGCGGAAGCCTATCAATCCATTCTGGTGGTGGATGATGCCCATGCTACCGGCATATTTGGCGAAAACGGCATGGGGATGACATGCGGCCGGGATATTGATGTGGCGATTGGGACATTCGGCAAAGCGGCCGGTTCATTCGGCGCCTATGTATCGGGCGCGCGGAAGGTGATCGATTTCATGGTCAACTGCTCTCCGGGGTTTATCTACAGTACGGCGCTGCCGCCGGCTGTGCTGGGAGCGATCGATGCCGCCCTTGAATTGATACCGGCGATGGACGGCGAGCGCGAAGAATTGATGGAAAAAGCCGAATGGGTGCGCCGTCAACTGCATCAAGCGGGTTGGGAAACGGCGGATTCGAGTACGCAGATTATACCGGTTATCGTAGGAAGCGATGAAAACGCCCTGGACCTGTCCCGCTTTCTCGAGGCCAACGGGATACTGGCGACCGCCATCCGTCCGCCGACGGTTCCGGAGGGTAGGGCCCGCATCCGGTTATCGCTGACCGCGCTTCATACGTGGGCCCACCTGGAGAGGCTTACCGCTTCTTTAAATAAATGGCGGCATTCGCCTTGAGCCTCGTTTATGCAACAAATGTTGGGCGAAAGCATATGAGATTCGGTACCCTCCCGAAACGGCTGTTTGTCACCGGAACGGATACCGGCATCGGAAAAACGGTCGTCTGTGCCGTTTTGATGGCGGGGTTGCGGGGTTTTTACTGGAAGCCGATCCAGAGTGGTTTGACGGAAGAGACGGATACCCAGTGGGTGAAGCGGGCAACCGGTCTTCCGGCCGGCCATTTCATGGATGAGGCATATAAATTTCAAAACCCGCTTTCACCGCAAGCCTCGGCGGCCATCGAGGGGATCCGGATCGATATGGCGGCCCTTTCCCTGCCGCCCGGCGCCATGAAACGAAAGAGCCTAATCGTTGAAGGGGCCGGCGGCGTGATGGTTCCCCTAAACGAGTCCCATTTTATGCTGGATCTTATCAAGCAGACCGGCCTTCCAGCGCTGCTGGTGGCAAGGAGCGCGCTCGGCACGATCAATCATAGCCTGCTCTCTCTGGAAAAGCTCCGCCGAAACGGGGTTGAGGTCGCCGGGGTGGTGCTAAACGGCCCCAGAAACCCTGAAAATCGGGAGGCGATTGAATACTACGGCAATACGGAAGTTCTGGCGGAGTTGGCGCCGCTGCCGGAGATAAATCACCGGAGGCTTGAAGAGATATTTAGCCAATGGGCGGGTTAACTATACTAAAAAGCGTCCGCCTTGTTATTTCGAGCGGCAGCGAAAGACCTTAAAATAAAATAAAAATTGATGGCTTCGTAAAAAGTCCAATATCTGTGTTGCGCTTCCATCCCTCGGAATTTCACGTACAGTTAAGTACGCTGCATTCCTCGGGATTTGCGACGCCTTGATCTTGAACTTTTTACTTTGCCATCCCAAAATCGACTTTTTACGAGACTGTCAAACGATGGATTACAAAGAAACATCTGTCTGGCTCCCGTTTACCCAGATGAAGACGTTGCCGGACTTGCCGCGGGTGGTATCCGCAGACGGGATCATGCTGGAGCTTGCGGACGGCCGCCGCCTGATGGATTGCATCTCCAGTTGGTGGGTAACCCTTCACGGCCATACCCAGCCCGAGATTGTCGAGGCCATCTGTCAGCAGGCCAGACAGCTGGAGCATGTCATATGCGCCGGCCTGATCCACGAGCCGGCCGAAAAACTGGCGGACCGTCTGGTCGGCATTCTGCCCGATGGCTTAAACCATGTGTTTTACTCCGATGACGGCTCAACCGCGGTTGAGGTGGGGCTTAAAATGGCTTTCCAGTATTGGAAGAACCGGGGCGTTAAATCCAGAACCCGTTTTCTGGCCTTTGAAGGGGCGTATCACGGGGATACGCTGGGGGCGATGTCGGTCAGCCACCGGTCGGTTTTTACCGATGCGTTCGGCGAAATCCTGTTTGACGTGGATTTTATTCCGTACCCGGAGACATATACGGCGGATTCGGATCCGGCTGCGACAGAAGAGCGGAGTTTAGCCGTTCTCTGTGATTTTCTCGATAAATACGGGGAGCAGTATGCCGCGTTAATTATTGAACCGCTTATCCAGGGAGCCGGCGGCATGCGGATGTGCCGGCCGGCATTTCTGGCCAAGCTGCGGGAACAGTTGGCCCCCTACGATATTCTGGCCATTTTTGACGAGGTGATGGTCGGATTCGGCCGCACCGGGGAAATTTTCGCCTGTCAGAAAGCGGCTGTCACGCCGGATATCATTTGCCTGTCCAAGGGCATAACCGGCGGATTTATGCCGCTGGCGGCGACTGTCTGTACGGACAGCGTATACGATGCCTTTTATGCGGACGATCCATACAAGACGCTTTATCATGGGCATTCCTATACGGCCAATCCCTTGGGGTGCGCTGCCGGCCTTGCCTCCCTGGATCTGCTCGAAAGCAGACAGGATAGATTCCGGGCAATAGAGACGTGGCACCGACAAGGGATGGAGATGCTCCGGGGGCATCCGCTGCTGGAAAAAGATCGCATATGCGGGACCATTTCTGCCATGAATATCAAGGATGATAAGGAATCCGGCTACTTGAGCCGTATCGGGCCCGTCATCAAAAAGCGTTTCATCGAAGCCGGATTTTTGCTGCGGCCGCTTGGCAATGTCCTCTATATACTGCCGCCGTATTGCATCACCCAATCCGAGATGGATTCCGTTTATGCGTGTATCCGGGAGGTCTTAAATACCCTATGAGTTTATATAAGCCCATGGCATCGGGTTTTCAAGGCATGTTACGGACTCGAATAAACTAAATTAGATGGCTTCGTAAAAAGTCCAATATCTGTGTTGCGCTTCCATCCCTCGGAATTTCACGTACAGCTAAGTACGCTGTATTCCTCGGGATTTTGCGCGCCTTGATCTTGAACTTTTTACTTTGCCATCTCTAAACTGACTTTTTACGAGACTGTCAAATTAAATTTTTATGAAATTTCATATTGACAAAGCTTTACATGACATGTAAAAACGCAACGTCTGGTTACAGAAAGCGCATAACGTGTCGTTGGTAGCGACAAATCCAGACTTTAAAAATTTAAAGAGAACCAGCATTTTCTATTGACAGGCAACCGGACAAAGTTTATAAATAAAAATTGTCCTTGATAAGAATAAGGGGCAATTTTTTTTGATCCTAATATAGCCTTTGATCTTTGAAAACTAAATAGTGGTAAGACAGAGCCGGGTCCAAGTACGAGTAGAGACGAGCCATCCTGTAAGGGGTGGTTATTAAGGATTTATAGGATTAACTGGAGAGTTTGATCCTGGC
>JAGXLR010000246.1 GCA_018334555.1 Desulfobacterales bacterium | reverse complement strand
GCCTGAAAAAAAACAGGCCTCAGCCGCGGCAGCGGCTTCCAGTGCCGGTTCTGAATCAGACGCCCCCAAAGATAAAGGTGAAGCCCGGCCCACGTATCAATCGGAGCAGAGAACGGCGGCATCCACTGATGCCGCCCCCCATAAAGCGGAGGACTTCACAAAGGCCGCGGCCCCCCAATACCATCAGAAAGTTCGCCTGCCCCGGGATTTTCAGAGGCTGGTTGCCGCTGAACTCGACGGAAAACCGCCAAAAGAGATCGTACTTCTCAATCAAGAGGGGATTGCCGCCTTCGCCTTGCGTGGCAGCGCCCTGTCCCGCCTGGGCACCTACCGGTTCAAAGAGCCGAAATTCATGGGGCTGCATCTGCATGCATCAGACCTGGATCAAAACGGCACCGACGAGATCCTGGCGACTTGCGGTCGTCAAACGAAGCGCATGGATATCACTGACACGGCGATTGCCTCCCTTGCCCTGGCCTGGCAGGCCGATCACTTCGCGGTCCTGTGTAAAGACATCCCCTTCTATTTGAGGGTGGCCAATCCACCGGAAGGCGGAAAAATCCTGCTGGGCCAGCGAAAAAAGGGCGCAGAGCAGTTTGCCGGCCCCATTTTTAAAGTCAAGTGGAACCCGCAAACCCAAACTTTGACCCAGGGTCCGGATTATCGACCCGCCTCCTCTATCCACTCTCTGTACCAGTTCATTTTTGCCTCCGGCCCAAAAGAGCGGGTGCTGATACTGGAACCCGACAATTTTGTTTCTCTATACCGTCTGCCGGAGGAAACCCTGCTGGATGCAACGGATAAAAACTTTGGCCCATACCATGAAATACCCTACCCTGTAAGGCTGAAGGAAAAAAAATACCTGGGCGAATTTGAAGGCATCACCTGCAGGGACGCGTTTGCGCCAAGGCGTTTTCTGTTCAGAAAAGAATTTCAGGGGCAGTGCTTCTTGATCCAAAAAGGCCGGACAGAAAGCAGCGGTATGAAGGATAAGTTTTTTAATTTAATCGGATCAAAAAAAGGCACAGACCGAATTGTCGGCCTTCGACACCGCTCGGGGCAGATATACCAGACCTGGACATCCAAGCCTGTGCCAAGAGATATGCTTGACTTCTCCTTTTTCAAACAAGAAGACGGCATTAACCTTCTATCCCTGGTCAGAGACAGCCAGGGCTACGCCTTGGAGATCATCGCCAGAAAAAGCTCGAAGACGCCGTAGCTAAAATACCGGGACGCTGTGGTTCTCAGCTGCCAATCTCTTTAATGTGTATCGCCTCCAAGGGGCACGCCTCAATACACTCCCAACACCCTTGGCAAAGATCCTGAAATATCATGGGCTGTTCAAAAACGCCGTCCAGTTGCTTGATAACCTTATGGGGGCAGGCTTCCACGGCCGGGCATTTTCCGTTTTCCGGATCACATTGCCGCGGGTCGCACTTTTCGTAGTCTATCATGGCAAAGGTCTTTTTCCCCTGCGGGCTCATATTTCCTCCTCGAAAATCTGACGCTGCGTTATATCGCCGACCCTGTCAGCGGCTTTGCCAAGCTGTCATGGCAGGCCCGCGCGTTAATACCTATAGTCTTTCCAGCAATCTCTCGTGGATGTTGTCAAACCCGCCGTTTGACATAACCAGGATGACATCTCCGGGTTCGGCCATCCCGGTCAGAAACGCGACAATCCTTTCCGTCTCTTCGAAATAGTAGGCATCTTTACCGCGACGCGTCAAGTCCTCGACCAGTTGAGGTGACGAGAACTGCTCGTCCGGCGGAATCTTGGAAAGCAACGGGGGCTTTCTGATACAAATCACGTCCGCCTCATCAAAACTGGCCGGATAGACGTCCTGAAAGATTTTTCGCATACTGGTGTTGGTCCTCGGCTCAAAAACGGCGATCAGCCGACGCCGGGGATAAAAGGGACGCAGGGCGCGCACGGTCTCACGAACAGCTGTGGGATGATGGGCAAAGTCATCAATGACCGTCACACCGTTTTTGATCCCCCGGACCTCCTGACGACGCTTGACCCCCTCAAACCGCGCCAGAGCTTCGGCCATGACGTCGCGGGCGATACCCAGCCGGCATCCGACCGCAATAGCGGAAAGCGCGTTGTGGAGGTTGTGCGCGCCGGCAAAAGACGCTTTAAAACGGCCCCAAAAATTATCCACATGGATGACATCAAAGTGTATCCAGGGGGCGTCCACTGAAAAATCCGCAAGCCGCCAGTCGGAGCCTTTTCTGCTGCCGTAGCGCGCCACCCGCATGGTTTTTCCGGCCAGCAGCTGGTCGATGTTTGAATCCGCATCATAGGCTATCAGCCGGCTTTCAGGCGACATAGCCGCCAAAAATGCATTGAACGCCGATTTAACATGGCCAATATCCTTATAAATATCCGCATGATCGAACTCCACACTGGTTAGAACGGCAATATACGGGTCATAGTGGATGAACTTGGGCTGCTTATCAAAAAACGCCGTATCATATTCATCCGCCTCAAGAACCACGTATTCCCCGTCAGCCACATGAAAGTTGCCGGAGAAGTTTTTAACAAACCCGCCGATCATGAAAGACGGCGAAAGCCCGGCATAATGCAAAATCCACGCAATCATCGCCGCAGTGGTCGTTTTGCCATGCGTGCCGGCCACCAGAATCGCCCGCCGACGGCCCACCAGGAAATGGTTGACCGCCTGGGGCATTGAACAGTAATCAAGGCCGGCTTCAAACGCTTTCAAAACCTCCGGGTTGTCTTTTTTCACCGCATTGCCGACGACTACCAGATCCGGGCCATAGGCGATATTGGCCGCGTCAAAGCCTTCGGATAGAACAATGCCCTTACCTTCCAGATAGGTGCTCATGGGCGGATAAACATTCTGATCCGATCCGGTCACCGCCAGTCCCGACTCTTTTAGCATGGCGGCAAGCGCCCCCATGCCCGTCCCGCATGCGGCGATCAGATGGACCGACCGGATATCCGCGGGTATTCGATTCACGATACCGATTCCTTTCATAATTGATGATGGCTTCGTAAAAAGCGATTTATTGCGCTGGCGCACCATTTTTGCAGAAAGTAACTCTGAAAAGCGTCCGCATTGTCATTTCGAGCGGTAGCGAGAAATCTTTAACAATCAAGATTCCTCGTCA
>JAGXLR010000114.1 GCA_018334555.1 Desulfobacterales bacterium | reverse complement strand
AAAATTGATGGCTTCGTAAAAAGTCCAATATCTGTGTTGCGCTGTATCCCTCGGAATTTCACGTACAGCTAAGTACGCTGCATTCCTCGGGATTTTGCGCGCCTTGATCTTGAACTTTTTACTTTGCCATCCTAAAATCGACTTTTTACGAGATTGTTAAAATTAAATCTTCAAAAAATTGAAACGCTCAATTTAGGTAATATGAAAATGTCCTGTTTTATTATCAAATCATTACGGATATGGAGAGAAATATGACGATTCGCATCAAAACCGCTGACCAGTTGAAAGATCTGCCTGATGACGCCGAGCTAAGTTTCGGGACGCTTTTTTCGGATCACATGTTTAATATGGATTACACCCGGGGGAAGGGGTGGCATGATCCCCGTATCGAGCCCTATCACCAATTTACATTGGATCCCTCGACCATGGTGCTCCACTACGGCCAATCCATTTTTGAAGGGCTGAAAGCTTTTAAAACGCCGTCCGGCGGGATTAACCTGTTCCGGCCCACGGAGAACTTCAAGCGGTTCAACCGTTCCGCGCACAAGCTCTGCATTCCCGAACTTGATGAGGATTTTGCCCTGGAGGCATTGATCGAGCTGTTGAAGATCGAGAAGCGGTGGGTCCCTTCGGCGCCCGGGACATCGCTCTATATCCGGCCCACCATCATCGCCACGGATCCGTTTTTAGGCGTGCGCGCCTCCCATACGTATCGTTTTTTTATTATCCTCTCGCCGGTGGGGGCCTACTACAAGGAGGGGTTTAACCCGATAAAGATCTGGGTGACGGACAAATACGTCCGGGCCGTGCGGGGCGGCATGGGGGAGGTCAAAACCGCGGGCAACTATGCGGCCAGCCTGTATGCCGGAGAGGAGGCCAACCGGCAGGGATATACGCAGGTCCTTTGGCTGGACGGCGTGGAGCTGAAATATGTCGAAGAGGTCGGCTCGATGAATATTTTCTTTGTCATTAACGACGAGTTGGTGACCCCCTCCCTCAGCGGGGGGATCCTGTCCGGAATAACACGGGATACGGTGATCCGTCTGGCCCAAAACTGGGGCATGCCCGTTAGTGAGCGCCGGATCAGTATTGACGAGCTTATTGACATCTATGATGCCGGCAGTCTCCAGGAAGTGTTCGGCTCCGGCACTGCGGCGGTGATATCGCCCGTTGGAGAGATAAAATACCGGGACAAGCAAATGTTCGTAGGCGACGGCGAGGTCGGTCCCTGGGCAAAGAAGTTTTTTGACGCCATCACGGATATTCAATACGGGAAAGCCGAGGATTCTGAGAACTGGGTGATGCCGGTTGGGTGACGGGATAAGGTGTAAGCTATAAGGTTTAAGGTATAGGGTGTTGGATATAAAAAACCCGGGAGTCGGAAGCCCCCGGGTTTTTTGTTAGGTTAGTATGGGTCACTTGATTTCAATCTTTTTCGCTTTTGTCTCTTCAGTCTTGGGAACTGTGACTTTCAAGACACCGTCTTTATATGATGCTTCGATCTTATTGGGATCAACCGCATCCGGCAGCGTAAAAGCCCGTTGGAATTTACCGTAAGCACTTTCCTTTCGGTAGTAGTTATCCTCCTCAATATTTTCTTCGTGCTTACGTTCGCCTTTCAGCGTCAGCACGCTGTCTTTTACGTCGATGCTCACATCCTCTTTTTTTACGCCCGGCAGTTCAGCCTTGATGACAATGTTGTCGCCTTCTTCATACGTATCAACCGTCGGGCGCCAATCAAACAGGCTCATTTCATCTTCGCGACCTGCCGGTCGGCTCGGAAATGCATCATCGAACAATCGGTTAATTCGATCCTGCAAGGACGGTAATGTGGTCCATGGATCCCATCGTACCAGTGCCATAATGTCACCCCCTTCTTATATTAATTTTAATTTCAGTTACCTATCATCCTTCTCACTTTTAAATTTAATACACCGAATCGGGTCGTCAAGGGGGCGGTTGAAATTTTTTTCGAATCGGGCCGGATCGATCTATATAATCCCATGAAGGCATCCGCCCGGTTCCCCCATTTTATCCACGCGGGCTTTTATTTCCGGGGCTTCGACCAGGGGCGGGGCATGATGGGGTTTCAATCGGGCGTCTATAATCAGCGGACCTTCGCAGCCCCAATGCTTAAACTGGACAAAGCTGTTGACCCCGTAGATGTCATGGGACGGGTTGGACCGGGTAAACGTGACCCACAGCCAGTTTTCAAATGATCCGGCGGCAAAGTCCGGGTCATCGACCAGGACGAGCATCATCAGGCCGTTTTCCCGGCCTGTTGAGGAAAGGCCTTCGGCTAGTTTCCCAATTAGTGTTGATGTCGTATCGTAGTTTTCAAACGGCGGGGCCTTCATGGCGATTATGCCCGGTATCACCCGTAGAGGCTTTGAAAATCCTTCCGGCAGGGGGCATTCATTCGGCAGCCGGTCTGCCAATCGCCTTTTTGGGGGACCGGCGGCCGCAATGATTACTTTGCCGCCTTCGTTTAGAGCGGTGCCCGTATAATCCAGGGTGTCCATGGTGGTTTCCGTCTGAAAATGCAGATCCGTCCGCCAATCCACGCGTTCGAGCAGGTGCCGGAAGAACCCCGGGATGTCGTTGATATCCAGGCCCGGCGCATCTTCAAATGCGGTAATCATTAAATATTTGGCAAGCGCGCAGTGGCCGAATCCCAGCAGGGCATTGGCCGTTTTTAAAAGCTCGCGCGGTTTCCGATCCTGATAGGCCAGTTCCCGTTCCCTGCCGATGGCAAGCATGAGCGGATGCACCCCCGCCGCGTCAACGGCATGAAGCGCTACCAGGCCGGGAATTGAGGCGGGCACCATCGGAGCGGTGATCTCATGGACCAGTCGGCTGAAAATGCTGTCCTCCTGCGGCGGCCGGCCCACCACCGTAAACGGCCAGACGGCGTCTTTACGGTGATAGACGGCGTCTACATGCAGGTAGGGAAACGGATGCTCGAGGCTGTAATAGCCCAAATGATCGCCAAATGGGCCTTCGGGCTTTGTTTCGCCGGGCATCACCGTGCCGGTAATGCAAAAATCCGCCTCTGCGGCGATTAGATGGCCGTTTTTTCGAACAAACTGAAACCTCCTGCCCGCGAGGCCCCCGGCAAACGTGACCTCCGGCATGCCCTCGGGCAGCGGCATAATCGCGGCGAGGCTATGGGCCGGCGGGCCGCCTACGAATATGGAGACGCGAAGCGGCCGGCCCCTCTCAAGCGCATTGGCGTGGTGTATGCCGATATCCCGGCGAAGCTGGTAATGGAGGCCGACTTCCCGGTTTTGCCGATATTCATTGCCCCCCATTTGAATCCGGTACATGCCGAGATTCGAATGCATGATGCCCGGTTTTTCCGGATTCTCCGTGTAGACCTGGGGCAGAAGGACAAAGGGGCCGCCGTCTTCCGGCCAGCATCGGATCTGCGGGAGTTTTTCGATTTCGGTTTGACGGGCCGTTACCGGTGCGGTGAGGGCTTTTCCGGGCCACATCCGCCAGGCCGTCGGCAATATTTTCGGCAGTATCGCCGGCTGTCTTAAAATTAATGCCGGCTCGGCATTTACTCGAATCAGATCTTTTATCCGCTCCAGGCTGTGCCGGAAGACGAACCGCGCCCGCCCCATGGTGCCGAAAATATTGGATACCGCCGGAAACGGGGAGCCGATAACACGCTCGAAAAGAATGGCCGGCCCGCCGGCCCGGTTGACGCGCCTGTGGATTTCCGCCATTTCAAGATCCGGGTCAACCGGCGGCGGAATGCGGAGGAGATGGCCGTGGCGCTCCAGATCCATTACCAGTTCCCGGGTTGACCGATGTATCATTCGACAATCCTGTCTGCTGAAATTTCTGTTTTAAATCCGAATCGTATCCGATTGTCCGTGTATGTAATGGTTTCCGGAGTGAAGCGGTAGAGCCGGGCATGGAATTTGCGGTAGAAATGGCCGAGTTCGATGGGTGCGGGGGGTTTGAATATGTGTCGGATCGTGGGGAACCGTTTCAGGTACGCATGAACAGCCCTGCCCGCCTGCCTGCCGGCGGGTACCGCATTAATCGTTCCGCTTATCTGAAGGCCCCGGATATCGATCCAGGCATCTGCATCTTCGTAGATGGCACAGGCGGCCGCTTTTGAGTCTAGCACGTTTTGAATATGTCTTGCATCCGGGTTTGAGAAAAAATAGAGGCTCTCGTCCAAAACGGCATAATAGACCGGCGCCGCCCAGGGTATGCCTGCTGAAGTCGTGGCGAGCGTCATAATATGCTGCTGATGGATGATTTCTTTTATCTTTGCGGCTACTGTCCGCTCATCTATGGGTCGGGCCGTATGGGTCATTTGAACATTATCGACCGTTTATGTTGTCCTCTGAAAACATTTCGAGCGGTAGCGGGAAATCTTTTGGATGTCCCGAGGTATGGATATCCTTTTGGGATTGTTCATCATGTGGACATGAACGCATACGGGACCAAAAAAGCAAGCGGTACTTGATCAAATATCGACTAGGCCGCCATTTCTTTGAGCCGCAGGGCATTTTGGGCCGCATACCCGTTTTCATCGTTGTCGAAATAGCAGAAAACGTCAAGCCCCTTTTCTATCCAGTCCTTGATATGGGCCGCCCACCCGGAAAGCGCGTTGTCGTTATATTTTCCCTGGTAGGCCCCGTCCGGTCCATGCAGCCGGATGTAGGCGAAATCTGCGGTACATATAATCGGTGTCTGTCTGCCCTCCAGATCAAAGATGCAGAAGGCGGCGTTATGTTGGCGCAGGCGCTCGTAGACGCTTGGATCCCACCACGTATCATCACGGAACTCGAAGGCAAACCGCCCATTTTCGGGAAGGGCCTCAAGGAAGCCCTCGAGCCTGCCAATGTTTAATTTCCAGCGGGGCGGGAGCTGAAACAGCACCGGGCCCAGCTTATCGCCGAGCATTCCCACGTTATCCATAAAATTGGCGACCGGTTTTTCCGGGTCCTTTAGTTTTTTCATATGGGTGATGTAGCGGCTGGCTTTTACCGAATAGAGAAACGCTGCCGGGGATTCATCCCGCCATTTCTTGAAGGTTTCTTTTTCGGGAAGGTTATAGAACGTATTATTTACCTCCACCGTATGGAACCGCTCCATATAATACGCCTGCCAGTCTTTCGTCGGCAGATCCTCCGGGTAAAACGTTCCCCGCCAGTGTTTGTAGTTCCATCCCGACGTGCCGATATGTAATTTTTGTACCCGCATTGCGCCCCCCGGTTTCGCTTCTAAATAGTGCCTGAACGAAAACCGTCTTTTTCACCAATAACAGATATTGACAATCTCGTAAAAAATCGATTTTAGGATGGCAAAGTAAAAAGTTCAAGATCAAGGCGCGCAGAATTCCGAGGAGCAAAAGCGACGAGGAATCTTGATTGTTTAAGATTTCTCGCTGCCGCTCGAAATGACAAAACTAGCTGCCGCTCGAAATGACAAAAATAGCTGTCGCTCGAAATGACAAAATTGGATGAATCGTCTCAGTGCCTTAAAATTGAAACGCTCAATTTAGGTAATAATAAATAGGGTTCATGCCCGGATCAGGCGTCAGCTTTCGCAGTCGGCTCACCGCCATTGCCCAGAATCAGTTCAACCGTGTTCCGGCCCTTGGCGTCGTACAGCTTAATAACGGATTCGGCAATCATCGCAATATGATTGGCGTCAGGGAAAAAAACGGGCGTCCGGAGGGTTGAAACCAGGTCGATCATCCCGTTTGAAATCGCGCTTTGGATATGTTTGCTGTCATAGGTCTCTTCGTGGAGGAGCGCATAGTCTTCAGGGAGCAGCATTGAAGTGCTGACGTTTTTCAGTCGTTTGTCGATGACCGCATACTCACGTATTTTTAGCTTCTTCAAAGCTTTATCTTTGATCATTTCATATTTCTGTCGCATCACATGCCTCCTGTATGGCCAGGCGATGGGTTCGCCCAGGGGGTTAGCAGCCGATTCCTTAACAAACTGACCTGGAAAGAGAAGACTTTTCGAAGGACGTTAAAGGAGGATGAGGTGAGCTCCGGAATTCTTTTGTCCACACTTTAAGCCCCCCTTTGCCCTATGCCGGCATTGAAACGGGATCGGGGGCCTTGTTAACAGAATCAATTTGAATATTACCTCGCGTCCATCCCCAAATGGCTCAATTTCTGGGTCAGGCCCGAATTTTAATCCTTCCGCATACGTCACGTATGCCTGCGGCTGAAATTTTCGCCTTCCTTGAACTTGAACAAATTATTCTATTTATGGACGGATTTATGGACGGACACTATTTATATGATAACGGCGTCCCGGTTAAAGTCAAACGATTATTTTTCGGCTCCATCCGGCGTTTTTTAGGAAGCCGTCAGGGCTGCCTGATCAGCGTGACTATTTGTTCCATGGCCTGGTCCAGGGACAATTTGCTCATATTAAACACCATATGGTATAATCCCGGATCATTATAATTTTTTTTGCCGAATTTGGCGTAAAGATTCTGGCGACGTTTCTGGCCGGTAATTACCGCTTGGTAGGCCTTGTTTCTGGAATAGTTATAAAAATCTTGCATGAACTGGATGCGGTCTTCTTGTTCGGCGATCAGCAGAAAATGATATGTGTTTTCCATGTCTTTAAGAATGTACTGACCGCCACGGCCTAAAATTATTATATTGTCAGTTTTGGCGATTTCGGTAACCACCTCTTTTGTTTTTTCAACATAGATATTTTCATCCATGTAACCGATATCTGCGCCCGTCAACCGTTCCATATAGGATCGGCTCAGGGCGCTGGATACAATTTTGGAAAAAAAACTGCCGGCCGTCTGTTCTATATCCTTAATAGTGAATTTGGATACTTTGGCTTTTTTTGAAAGCTCCTGAATGATGGAATCGTCGAAGAATTCATAATTTAACTGTCTGGACAGCCTTTTTCCCAGGGTCCGTCCGCCGGCACCGAACTGGCGTGCGATTGTAATAACTGCCATAGAGCCCCTCCTTGTCTGTAGAGGTTCAAAAAAGCCGATTTTCAAACCTATTATATAAGACTTGGTAAGTAAAATCCAGACGATTTTACCCTTTTATCTGCGGTAAACCTGAAAATCGTCCGATTTAGGCTCAAGCATGCAGTAAAGGCGGCTTTCAGCCCCCCCAAGCCGTTTGCGCGGGGGGCCTTGCAAGAATATCTTGACAGGCCCGGCTCATTTTAAAATACTGTCATGTTTTAATAAGCTTATGTGAATTTTAATCCTATGTCTGTTTATACGGGAGGGAGACTGATTATGCGTGTGACGAACCTTTACGAAAAAAAAGCCCCGGTTGTTTCCATGGAGTTTTTCCCGCCAAGGGATGAGGGCGCGGCGGCAAAGTTTGACGGCATTGTTGACAAACTCGCCGATCGTCGCCCGGACTATATGTCGGTTACTTTTGGCGCGGGCGGCTCCAACCGGGACGGGTCCTATCAGACGGTAAAGAAGCTGGTAGAGGAAAAGCAGCTGCCCACTGTCGCCTATATCGCCGGCTACGGGCTGGGCAAAGATGAAATCACTGAGGTCCTGGATAACTATAAGGCGCTGGGCGTCAAAACCATTTTCGTCATCCGGGGCGATCAGCCGAAGGATGAAAATTTCGCCGCCCATCCCGAGAGCTTTTCCTATGCTTCCGATATGATCGGCTTTATCAAGGATCGGTATGATTTTACCCTGGGATGCGCCGGCTATCCTGAAGGCCATGTGGAGGCGGACAGCCTGGATAAAGACATCGAAGCCCTTAAAAAGAAGCAGGACAGCGGAGCGGCATACGTGGTCTGCCAGTACTGCTATGACAATCAGTTCTTTTTCGACTTTGTTGAAAAATGCCGGGCGGCCGGTATCACCATTCCCCTTATTCCGGGAGTCATGCCGGTTTACACGATTAAATTGACCAATATCCTGTCCAACGTATGCGGCTCCACGATCACCGAGGAACTTCAGAAACGGCTTGATGCGGTGGCGGACGAAGACAAGGAAACAGTTCTTCAAATGGGGATCGATTTCGCGGTGGAGCAGTGCCGTGGGCTTTTAAAGGCGGGTGTCCCCGGCCTGCATTTTTATACCATGAACCGCAGTAAATCCACAGCCGCGATCATCGACCGGCTCAAGGATGAAGATTTGCTTTAATCGGAAGAAAGCGCATTTTAAATGAGGCAGGGGCGGGGGGCAACCCCGCCCTGACCGGCGAGATGGTTTGAACCGATTATGCCAAAACGACCGATAACACCTACCTATATCGTTTTTTACATCCTGTTTCTGCCCGATTCCTGGCAGATCCTGATGGGCATTATCTTTGCGCTTATCCTGCACCGGTTTGCCGTAGGCCCGGATATGTCGAACATTAGCAAAGCTTTGGTATTTATCATGCTTGCGACGATCGGCTATACCATTACACGGATCCCGGCCCGCTGGATTACGCAGAAGCTTAAAACATGGATATTGGGGCAGGGCAAAAGGTGATGCCCGGTCTATTTAAAATGCTGCCGCAGGTTTTGCGCCAGCATCTCCGGCGGCGTGAGTATTAACTCGTTTCGCAGGAGTTTTTGCAGAAAGTAATCGTCCGTGCGATAGTTCTCATAGACGTTCTGGCGCGAGATAATCCGGATGAAACACCGCAGCGACTCGTCGTTTTCGTCTAAGGGCGCGGAGTAGGCCGCAAAGTTGAACGTGGACATGCCCATGTCGGCGTATCCATGCAGCACATTGACCAACCCCTCGGAAAGGCCTTTCACATCCGCCTCATCCATCTCCAAAAAGGTCTTTCGTTTGGGCAGGATGCCGATAACTTCATTGGTCCCCTGGGGCGAGAACGCGGTAATCCACTCAGCCGGGCCGGTGGCGCCGATGTATCGCTCCCCGCTTGTTTTTTCCAATTCCAGAAGATCCGTCCAATAGCAGCTTTGATTGGCCCGGAGGTACTGCCGGCTCTTGTCAATGATCGATTCAAGGTAGCTGAAGGGCAGATCGCCGCCCATGACCTGAAAATGGGGGTGGGCAATGCTGGCGCCCGCAGGCCCTAAATAGTTGCCGTTAATGGTCAGGTGCTTGACGCCCTTATCGTTGTGGGTTAGATGCTCCGCCAGCTTAAGGGAGGCCTGGAACGCCTCGGCCACCGGCTGGGCGGCAAATTTGGCCAGCGGCACGTAGTGGGCCTCGCCGACCCGAATGACCGCGTGCACCTGGGCGGCCGGGAAGATGTTGGGAAACAGGACCGCTTCGCCCACCTGGATGCGACCTCCGGGGACCACCTCTTCCGGATAGGTGGGGGTCATCGCCTTCCACTTGTCTCCGCACAAAAAGCATCGGGACTCGCTTTCCTTGGCCAGTTTTTCAATCAACTCGGTGTCGCTTTGGCCGAAAAACATGGCCACCTTGTCCTCCAGCCGCGGGTTGAATACGCTCTGGGCGCCGGTCAGTGGATCTTTCCGAATTTCGAGTGCCTGGGTGTCAAGCTCATTGTTCATCATGGGGTTGTGGATGGTCGACTTCTGGGTGTGTTTAATAAACTGTATTTTTTCAGCCATATATAAAACCTCCCCTGTTAATCAATTTAGACGCAAAACTATTTAAGGCGGTAGTTTACCATAAATATTGCCTGATTTTCACATTGATTTTTTTTTGCCCTGTAAAAAGAACCGGGACATCCAGTCCACCGTCCGTCTTGGGGAAAGCCGCATCAGCAGGATGTGGACGAGCCAGTTCCGAAGCCCCGGCACGTGAAGGAATTTCTGTTTTTCAAACGCCTTGATCGCTTTTCGCGCGATCCAATCCGGCTTTTTTAGCCCGCTGATGGCATACCACCTTAAATGGTTTGGAAAACCGCCCTTGCCTAAAATGGCGGTATCCACATAGGGCGGATTCAGTGTGCATACGGTGACACCGGTGCCCTTTAACTCCGTACGAAGCGCCTGGGACAGGCTCTGGAGCCCGGCCTTGGTGGCACCGTATACCGTTTGAAAAGGGGTCGGCTGCAGGGCGGAAACGCTGGAAATGTTGAAAATCGTCCCCTTTTTGCGCCCGATCATGTCCGGCAGAAAAAGATGCATCAGCTGTAAAGGGGCGTTCAGGTTGAGCTCAACCATCTTTTGCAGCCCAGCCCGCGGCTGCTCCCAGAATTTGCCGTAAATCGCGGTGCCCGCATTATTCACCAGGATGTCCACGACGCCGGCTTCCCGTTTTACCGCCTGAAAAAGCTTATCCGGTCCATCCGGTTCGGCCAGATCCACAGGAAAGCACCAGGTGCTGATGTTAAACGCTTCTTCTAGGTTTTTGGCCACATCGTTTAGCTGGGACTGCTCCTGCGGCAGTGCGCCCAGGGCCATATTCGCCCCGCGACTGGCGAACTCATAGGCAAGGGCCTTGCCGATGCCGGTGGATGCGCCGGTAACCAAAACCGTTTTTCC
>JAGXLR010000113.1 GCA_018334555.1 Desulfobacterales bacterium | reverse complement strand
AACAAGAACATCAGCGGCGTTTGCAAAAGCGGGTTGCCAATCAAGCGAAATCATTAGGATTCAAGCTTGTTCCCGCATAACTAATATGTGATGTTACTTAGAAGTCCAATATCTGTGTTGCGCTTCCATCCCTCGGAATTTCACGTACAGCTAAGTACGCTGCATTCCTCGGGATTTTGCGCGCCCCCTAATCTTAAACGGGGCTTGAACTTTTTACTTTGCCATCCTAAAATCGACTTTTTACGAAATCGTCTGTCATAGTTTTTTAGAAAAAATAATACCCATGCGCAAGCTTCTTTCCGATTACCATCCCACTTAAAGGAGTCAACGATGAAGATTACCATCATTTACGATAATACGACGTTAAGAGATGAGCTGCAGCCCGATTGGGGGTTTTCCGCCCTGGTCGCGTATCAGGAGAAGAGGATCCTGTTCGATACCGGCGCCAACGGCTCCATTCTGCTCTCAAACATGCAGAAACTCGATATTGATCCAAATGACATCCAGGATGTCGTCATCTCCCATGCCCACTTTGACCATACAGGCGGACTCTCCGCCTTTCTTAATGTGAACAACAGCGTAAAGGTCTGGGGACCGCCCAGTTTCCGGGGGGTCAAAAACGCAAAGGAAACGATTGATATGGACGCCCCGGGCAAACTCTATGAAGGCATCTATTCCACGGGCGAGCTCGAGGGCATAGAGCAGGCCATGTGCTGTGAAACCCAAAAGGGCATTGTCATTATCGTGGGATGCTCCCATCCCAGGATGGACCATATAATTGACGTTGCCTCGCAGTTCGGCAGGGTTTACGCCGTTATCGGCGGTATGCACGGAACCCGCCCGGAACTGCTGGAAGGCGTTGACTTGATCTGCCCCACCCACTGTACCCAGCACAAATCTGAGATGAAATCCCTGTATTCGCAGAAGTATATCGAGGGGGGAGCGGGCTGCCAAATAGCTATCGATTGACAGGACTTCGCCTATGTACCGTCAAATAATCCGTTTTTTCTTGATCTGCCTGGCAGGCCTGATCGTCGTAAGCCCCTTCGCCTCGCATGCAGAAGATAACACAGCCAGAATAACCATCATATCGGTTTATGACAACTACCAGGTAAATCCCCGGTTGGATACCGCCTGGGGCTTTGCCTGCGTCATCAAAATGCCCGCAGAAACCCTATTGTTCGATACTGGCGGAAATCCGGAAACCCTGCTTTCCAATATGAGAAAAATGGATATCCCGCCGGAATCCATCGATAAGGTGGTCATCTCCCATATTCACGGCGATCATCTCGGCGGCCTGGGCGGATTTTTAGATAGAAACCCCGATGTCACGGTGTTTATCCCCCAGTCCCTTCCGGATTCGACCCGTGACATGATAAGCCGCAAAGGCGCTGAATTTATAGATATCTCGAGTGAGAGGGAAATCTCCGCTTCGGTTTATACCACTGGTGAGCTTTACGGTCCTCCAGAGGAGCAATCACTTGTCATAGATGCCCAAAAAGGGCTGATCGTCATTACAGGCTGCGCCCATCCGGGGATTGTCGATATTGTAAAAAAAGCAAGGGAATTTTTGAAAAAAAACGAGGTATATCTGGTAATGGGCGGCTTCCATCACCCCCCGGTCTCTGTCGTTAAAAAATTTAGAGAAATCGGCGTCGAAAAAGTCGCCCCGTCCCATTGTACCGGGGATAGGGTAAGAAACGCGTTTGCTTCGGCATATAAAGAAGACTTTATTGAATACGGCGTCGGCAGGACCATCACCCAATCGATTTTTTACAAAATCGTCAAGCCCTGACGGGCTTTTATAGCAGCGCCAGATCGGGATAAAGCTTCCCGGCTTTATGCCAGTAGGCATCCGTATCTGCCGTGCCCATGCCATAGGATTCATGCCAGGACGGGGAAACCGGCATATCCCTATATAGCTTCTGACGGCTTGCCTCAAGTAACATTCGCGGCGTGTTCATGAAATCAGCGCTGCACATAACCCTGCTGCCGCTCTGCCGGGACAATTTTTCCAGCCAGGCCTCCCCCTCGAAATTCCTCATCAAATGATGATCAAGGATCAGACAATCGACGCCCCTGGCAAGCCTTAAGGCGTTTCGCCAGGCGTTGCGGATCTGGTTTTCGGAGAGCCTCGACAGGTAAAGCGGCGGCCCCCCCACCAATGCGACATCAGGCCGCCAGTCCAGTATTTGTAAAACCGCCTCCTCGTTAAGGAGCTGAATGTCAGAGGCATGCACAAACACACGTTCGGACTCGATGCGGGTCATCATGACCGTATCCGAACTGTTATAATCACCGTGGGGTACGGGCCTTGAAAAGGTCATCGCCTCGTGCCGCCCGGTCTCTGCCAGCAAATCCGTTTTTAGCATTAAGGCAAGATCCGCCGCCCTTTCCCGCTCAATCGGCGTATAGGCGTCAGGGGCTTTCACCCACATCCTGACATCCGGGTTTAATCCGAGAACCTGCCTGATGTTTAGCTGGAAGGGATTGGCATCAGCAAGGGGCACGTGGTCGCCATGAAAATGGCTGATCACAATATCGGTTGCCGACTGCCATCGGTCGAGGATTTTCCTCTGTATCCGCTCGTCCACAGCGACCTGAAAAGGATGCGGAAGGAGCCTGTGTCTCTTATAACCCAAGGCGATGCCGGGGTCTATCAAAACGTTCCGATCCCCGCACCCGATAAAACAGCACAGACCGCGTACGCCCAGAGATTCCGCCCCTAAAATTTCTATTTCCAATTTCTTTGACTTCCTTACGGGCCCAAGGCCATCTTTGAGCGCTTTGTAAAAAGCCACCCCCATATTTTATTTTTTTCTATCAGTTAATGTGTTAAAAATCTACCCGTCTATATATGGACTTTGCCATATCAAAACCGACTTCCAAGGAACTCGACAATATTTAGTATTATTTCAGAAGCTTTCGCTGCTGTCATTCCGAGGAGCGAAAGTGACGAGGAATCTTGATTGGTTAAAGATTCCTCGCTGCCGCTCGAAATGACAATGCGGCTGTTTTTTAGCGTTACTTTCTGCAAAAACACCGCCGCAGCGGAATAAATCGCTTTTTACGAAGCCATCAAAATTAAGGAGAAAAAAGGTTTGACTACCGAAATCACTGCAGAGGAACTCAACACAGGGCGCTTTATTAATAACAAGGTGGAGGAGATCAAACACACCGTGGGGGACGGCTTGGCCATCAACGCAATTTCCGGCGGCGTTGATTCGTCTACTGTCACGCTGCTCGGGCATCGAGCTTTAGGCGATCGTCTGAAGACGGTATTCATAGAAAACGGGCTGATGCGTTCGGGCGAGGCCGAACAGGTCACCGGATTTTTTCACGATCTCGGCGTTAGGGTCGAAGTCGTGGACGCGCGCGAGGCGTTCTTCTCTGCACTCAAGGGCGTAACCGACCCGGAAGCCAAACGCGAGGCCATCACCCAGACGTTCTACAAGGAGGTCTTCGGGCGTCTTATCCGTGAAAGCGGGGCAAAACACCTACTGCAGGGGACGATCCTTACTGATATCGATGAGACCGTTGCCGGGATCAAGCGGCAGCATAACGTATTTGAACAGCTTGGGATTGATCCGCAGGAGGCCTTCGGCTACAGGATTATCGAACCGCTGATCCAGCTGCGCAAGGCCGGCGTGAGAAAGGTGGGCCAAGCGCTGGGGCTGCCCGAGGAGCTGTTTACGCGGATTCCCTTTCCGGGTCCGGCCCTTGCGGCCCGTGTCATCGGCGAAGCGACACCGGAGCGCATCGAGGCCGTTCGCAGGGCTACCGAGGTCGTCGAGCGGCTTCTCGACGGATGCGGCGCCTTCCAGTACATGGCCATCCTACACGAGGACCGGGTAACCGGCATGCGCGAAGGTCAGCGCGATTTCGGCCAGCAGATCGAGATCCGTTGCTGGGACAGCGATGATGCGCGCAAGGCCACCCCGACCCGGCTGCCGTTTGACACTCTCGAGCAGCTGGGACGGGAGATCGTCGCCGTCGTGCCCGGCGTAGTCAGCGTTACCTATAATATCGCCTCCAAACCACCGTCGACCATTGAAGCCGTCTAATGGATCAAGAAGATCCTGGCAGAAGGCAAAAAAAGGAGAATAAAGCATGATTCTTGAGTCCTATGAGAAACAAATCGCAGACAAGGGCCGCCTATCAGATATGGGATTACGGGACTTGTTGAAACCGTATATAATTAAAAATATGTCTCCCGAAGCGTCTGAAAAAGAGGTAGCGGCTGCGATCGATGAGAGTATCACCCGTATCCATTCCTACTGGGAGTTTAGAGCTTTTAATTACAAGGAAAATAGAAAAAATTCGTCAGAAGATATTAACGATTAGGCGGCAGCAGGGAGCCAAGGCCTCCCAAAGATGACGGCGGTCGCTTTTTCCCCGGCTGATGCATAACATCTACGATTAAGGGGGCTGTAAAAGCTATCCCGCCCCCCGGAGTCGCTATGAATATCGATTTGAACAGCCTAAAGCCGTTTATCGCCAAAATCGATTCATGGATCGACGGCTATATTCGCACGTATAAGGAAAGACGAGTCCCGGTTGCGAATATCGGTTTCTCAAATCTTGCCGCCTATTTTTCCTCGGATATGCTAAATTACGCCCGGGTCGCGTACGTAGAGCAAATTGAGCCGCCGCCGTTGCGACAAATCGGACTTGACGGCTTTTCATTCTTTGAATCCCTAAATGCCGGCGGGATCACATACAAGGACACCTTTTTTATCACAAAAAATCTGGCAAAAGACGAATCCATCCACTTCCATGAGCTTGTTCATATCATCCAGTGGGATGAACTCGGCGCAGCGGATTTCATCCTGACCTACGGAGCCGGTCTGCTTCAATTCGGCTACCGGCAGTGCCCCCTTGAGGCCATCGCCTATGGATACCAGTGCGATTTTGATCGGGGGCTTCCGATCAAGGATCTTGAATCTAAAGTGAGGTCCCATTGCCGGAATCTTGCCGGGAATATCGCATAGAAAACAATCACGCGCCATCCGCGCTTTATATCAAGGAAAAATTTGCATATATGCCTGTCTAATGATATCTTTACGCCATCAATTGATGCCTATCACATTCGCCAGGCGTGACGGGCTTGTTGTTTTTCGCCTTTTTGGCCAACTGTTGACCGTTTCGCTGCTAACTAAACACGCTATTGGACAAATGCACGCGGGTATGCTCACCGGGCCCTTTATGGTTATCAGAAGGCACCTTTTCTCCTTTTTACTGAAATCCCTAGTGCTCATACTCATCCCCGTCTCTCCTGTTCTTATACCTCATGGCGCCTCTGCAGAAAATGCGCCGGACAAAGGGGTTGTCCATCCCCGTAACACGACAGGCGCCCGCAAGATCCGTGTCGGTTTATACGAGAACAAGCCCAAGGTTTTTACAAATGCGGATGGCCAGGCTTCGGGGATTTTTGTCGGCATACTCGAAGCCATCGCCCGAAAAGAAAATTGGCAAATAGCCTATGTCTGTTGCAAATGGCCGGAGTGTCTCGCCCTTCTCTCAGAAGGCCGCATCGACCTGATGCCGGATGTCGCTGTTACCGCGGAACGAAGAAAAAAATTCGACTTCCATCAGGAGGCGGTCATTGAAAGCTGGTCGCGGATATATGCCAACGGCGAAAAACCATTGAAATATTGGTCCGACCTGGATGGCCGGCGGATTGCCCTGTTAGAGGGCTCGATACAGACAGAAGTCTTCACACGGATGATAAACGGGTTTGGCTATAATACCCCTATTGTGAAAGCCCCCTCCTACGAAAAAGCCTTTGGCCTTGCTGCCAATGGAACGGTCGATGCCGTGGTTTCCAATAACTTTTTTGGAAACCATTATTACAGGCAATATGGGTTGAAAAAGACGACGATCGTTTTCAATTCGGTACCATTGTATTTTGCCACCGGCCGGGGCGCCAATCCGGCGCTGCTCGAGGCCATCGACCATCATTTACGAACAATGAAGTCTGAACCCGACTCTGTTTATTACCAGGAGTTGATGCGTTGGATGGAGAATCCGCCGAACAGGATTATACCGCGCTATCTGGTTTGGAGTGTCGGCATTATCGCCGGATTACTCGCCTTTGCCTTTGTCATCATTTTATTGTTGCGCCATCAAGTGAAGATCAAAACGAAGCATCTTGTCCAGGCCAATGAGACACTGCATGAGAGTGAAGAAAAATTTCGCAGCATTTTTCAAAACCATCTGGCCGTCAAACTCATTATCGATCCGGATAACGGAAACATCGTCGAGGCCAATGAGGCGGCGGTTCGCTTTTATGGCTGGCCAGGGCAAAAGCTGCGGCAGATGAGGATCCAGGATATCAACACCCTGCCGGCCGAACAGGTCGAAGAGGAAATGAGAAGGGCCAAGGTCGAACACCGTATCCACTTCGAGTTTCGCCACCGACTGGCCGACGGCTCTGTAAGAGATGTGGAGGTGTTTAGCAGCAAAATTGAAATCAAGGGTAAAGCGCTCCTTCATTCCATTGTTCACGACATCACTGAACACCGCAAACTGGAGGAGCAGTACCGCCTGGCCCAGAAAATGGAAGCCGTAGGCCGACTGGCCGGCGGTGTGGCACACGACTACAATAATTTTTTAAGCGTCATCATCGGGTATGCCGAACTGGCGATGAACAAAACGCAAGCGGGGGGATCGCTGTATAATTACCTGGAGCAGATTTATACCGCAGCCGAGCGCTCCAGAGACATTACCCGCCAACTGCTGACCTTTGCCCGCCAAGAGACGGTAAAGCCGGAGGTAATCGACCTCAATGTCAAGGTTGAGAGTTTATTAAAGATTCTGCAACAGCTCCTCGGAGAAGACATTGAGCTTGTGTGGAGGCCCGGAATCGGCCTGTGGCCGGTTTTGCTCGACGCCCATCATCTGGACCAGATCCTGGCCAATCTGTGCATCAACGCCCGGGATGCCATCGCCGATGTGGGTAAAATTACCATTAAAACTGGCACAGCAAGTTTTGACACGACTTACTGCTCTGAACATGCCGGGTTTGTTCCCGGCGATTTCGTATGCCTGTCCGTGAACGACAACGGCTGCGGCATGGATGAGGAGACACTCGGCAAAATTTTTGAACCGTTTTTTACCACCAAAGAGGCCGGCTATGGCACCGGCCTGGGACTGGCTACGGTATACGGTATCGTCAAACAAGACAACGGCTTCATCAATGTTTCCAGTGAACCGAATAAGGGCACCACATTCAGGATCTACCTGCCGGGATATAAGGGCGATCATCCGGACTAGGGCGACAGGGGAAAGGAACTCGACAATATTTAATATTATTTTAGATGCTTTCGCTGTTGCCATTGCGAGGAACAAAAGTGACGAGGAATATTGATTGGTTAAAGATTTCTCGCTGCCGCTCGAAATGACAATGCCGATGTTTTTTAGAGTTGACAGTCTCGTAAAAAGTCGGTTTCGGGATGGCAAAGAAAAAAGTTCAAGATCAAGGCGCGCAAATTCCGAGGAATGCAGCGTACTTAGCTGTACGTGAAATTCCGAGGAATGCAGCGCAACACAGATATTGGACTTTTTACGAAGCCATCAGAGTTACTTTCTGCAAAAATGGCGCGCCAGCGCAACAAATCGCTTTTTACGAAGCCATCAGAACTGTCTTGACAAAATATCCCGGCTCGATTATGGGAGGGGGCACTGTTAAGGGGAAAGGGGAAAGATACAAGGTTTAAGGTTCATGGTTAAATCCCAAAATGGATGGGCACTAAATAAAAAATATAGGAGCAGTAATGAAAATTGGGGATAACAAAACAAATAAATGTGTGGCCTTTCAGTTTATCATACCGATCATGATTGTTGGGGCGCTTTTTTGTCTGGCATCTTCGGGCTCGGCCACCGAGAGATTTATAAAGACCGATACGACCGTGATCGACACTTCAACAGGGCTCATGTGGGCAAATTTTACACCCGCGCTGAAAATGGATTTCTCCCACGCCAAGAAGTATGCGAGGCGCTCTTCATTCGCGGGCCATACGGACTGGCGCCTGCCCACCATCGAAGAGTTTAAGGCGATTGGAAATGCTTCCCCCTTTGAGGTGTTTGATCTTGAAATAGGGGAATATACCACGGCAAACAAAAATCATAAAAAAAACGAATCCGTAGAGACGATAAAATTTTTTCCTGAAAAAAAGGGCGTGGCCGTTTACAAAAAAGACTGGCGCTATCGATCCTATGTCTTTATGGTTCGCGACAAAACGGAGGAATAATCCCCAGCCCCCGTTTATTCAAAATTGTATCCAACTCTAGGAGGCATTTGCAGAGGGGTCGCCTACCGTTTCGTAAAGTTTTTCGACCAGCTTTTTCCACGCGTCACCCAAGACTTTCTGCGGTGCAATGCGCTTTTCGCTCAGCTTTTCCCCTGCGACAGTACAACCGGCCGCCCCTTCCCAGACTTTGGAGCCGGTCCTGGCATTCCAAATCTCCAAATTAACATTGGCGCTGGTTTCTCTGGTAACGATCAGCCGAAGGCTGAAAACACTCAGCCGACCGTCCGCCCTCTGTTGCAGTTGCAGAATCCCCGGTTTGAGGAAGTAGTTAATCCCCATCGCTTTGTGGAACAGTCGAAGACTGGATTTGGGAAATATCGACGTTTGCCGGTAAACCTTGGACATTTCAATGTATTCCTCTACCAGTCCGCTCTGGTTGACTTCATTTATAAAGTCCGCATTGGAAACCACCTCGAAAGCCTCGGCCGGATTACCGGCGTGTGATCAGCGACAATTATAATTGAGGTTCAACGACAACTATTTTTGAGGTTCAGCGACAATTAAAATTGCGGTTTCCAAATAGCAACCTGATCATTTAGTTATTCTCCAGAAAATTCGTACACACTGGAGGAGACTGGATGATTACTGACGCACAGATGAGGAGACTGATGAAGCTGAAGCAAACAGAAAAAACGTTGTCGATTGCGGCGGCAAAGGCCGGGATAAGCGAGAACACGGCTCGCGAATATATTCGGTCAAAAGAGCTGCCCAGCCAGAAAAACGCTGAGAGAGACTGGCGGACCCGGCAGGATCCGTTTGAAGATGACTGGCCGGATATCAAAGACAAGCTGGAAACCATTGCCGGATTGGAGACAAAAACTTTATTTGAATGGCTCCAACGGCAATATCCAGGTAAGTACAGCGACGGCCAGCTTCGCACACTGCAAAGAAAAGTAAAACACTGGCGGGCCACCGAGGGAGAGGCCAGAGAGGTGTTTTTCCCCCAGCAACATTTTCCGGGCCAACTGGGGGCATCGGATTTTACGGATATGTCAAGGCTTGGGATCACGATTGCCAGAAAACACTTTAAGCACCTCATGTATCATTTCGTGTTGACCTATTCCAACTGGGAGACCGGCAGCATCTGTTTTTCTGAGAGTTTTGAAAGTCTGAAACAGGGATTGCAAAATGCGCTATGGGAACTCGGCGGTGTGCCCGCCAAGCACCGAACCGACAGGTTAACCACAGCTGTTCAACAAACAGAGCATCCGGAAGAATTTACACGCAATTATAGGGCTCTGTTGAAGCACTATAAAATAAAGGGAGAAAAGACGCAGGTCCGGAGCCCTCACGAAAACGGCGATATTGAACAGCGTCACCATCGCTTTAAAAAGGCCGTGGAGCAATCGCTTCTACTCAGAGGCGATCGGGATTTTACCGACAGGCGGGAATATGAACGATTTTTACATAAACTGTTTAACCAATTAAATGCGGGTCGGAAGAAGCGTTTTGACGAAGAACTGCAGGTTTTAAATAATCTGCCGGCCAAGCGCCTGGAGGATTACACAAGGCTTACCGTCAAAGTAGGTCCCAGCAGTACAATACCGGTTAAAAAGTGTGTTTATTCCGTTCACAGCCGCCTGATCGATGAAAATGTCGAGATACGGCTGTACGCGGATCATCTCGAACTATGGTATGGCCAGAAAAAAGTCGACGATATACCGCGGCTCCTTGGGGAGAAGAAACATCACATCCAGTATCGGCATATTATTGATTGGCTGGTCCGCAAGCCCGGGGCATTTGAAAATTACCGGTATCGCCAGGACCTGTTTCCATCGAGTCATTTCAGAAAGGCCTATGATTTTTTAAAAGACCATTATCCCTCTCGGGCCAACAAAGAATATCTCATGATTTTGAATCTTGCGGCCAAAGAGACCGAAGCCGGGGTAAACGATGCCCTCCGGTATTTGATTGAACAAGGATCGCCGATCCGCCTGGATGCCGTCAAAGCGTTGCTTTATACTGAAATCCCGGTACCAACTGAAATCAAGGTCGATCAAATTGATCTTGGTATTTATGACAGCCTTTTTCAAACACAGGAGGTGCTGTCATGACCGGGATCAGAAAAGAACTTGTCGGTCATCTGCGGGCCCTGCATCTGCCAACAATCAGAGAACGGTTTGA
>JAGXLR010000245.1 GCA_018334555.1 Desulfobacterales bacterium | reverse complement strand
GGGAATTTGCCGGGATCCGCTTTACAGTCGCACTGACTGACGCCATCGCGCCGGCGAACCGGATGGCTTATGCCAAACAGCAAGCCCGGCTGCTCCTGGCGGGAACTGTTTTGTTCCTGTTAAGCGAGTTCTCCGGATCGGTCTGGTGCCTGAAGGGTTGGGGGGACTCCTGGCGGTGGAGCGAGAACTTCTTTCAATCCGCCGCAATCTTTTTCCTTATTATGCTAAATCTGCATATACCCCTGCATCTGCTGCACCATCGCCGGGCGAGAACGGCGCTCGGGGCGCTGTCGTCGTTTGCCGTTGTTTTTCTTTTTTTATGGTAGGGCTTCTGAAAGGGCCTCAATTTAGGTGATAATCACTGGATGATCCAATGAACCGCATCATATCCCGACTGGCCTCATTTTCGCTGGCTTTCTATCTGATGGGGGCGCTCGTCTTATGGCTTTTCCTGGGCATTTTTCTGGCCCGATGCCCGGCGACGGATCCGGCGATCCACCAAATGAACCAAAAACTGATCCTTGATTGGCTTTTTGACGCGGAAACGATGGATTGGCGGGTGGTCGGCTGGTTTCTGGGCTTCTGCCTGCTGAACCTTTTCCTTTTTGTCAACCTGGCGGCCTGCACGGCCACCAGCTTATGGAACCGGATGTTTTTTAATAATGACAAAACCAAAAAACGGCTGCTTTTCGTCATCCATGGGCTTATCGCATTGATCATGATCGGCCATCTGGCCAATATGGGGATCGGCTATAAATACTCATGGATCAAAATGGCGCCGGGCGACTCATTTGCCCTTCCGAACGGCGCGGCGCTTACCGTATCGGACGTAAACTATGCCGTTCCGGTTAAATTCCTGAAGATGGACCGGCATGAGGCGCGCAAACAGCTGGGCCGGGAGATTTTTGATATAAAAGAAAACTACGTCAGCGTTCGGCTGACCCGGTACAACAGGGAAATCGCCAAAGGCAACCTGTATATGCTTAAACCGCTTAGGGTTGGCCCCCTTCGGGTGACCCTAAACCGCTTCTTTTTGCTTGAAAACAGCCGGCAAAATTCGGTAGGCGCGATCCTAACCGTTTCGAAGAACCCGATCCATGAGGCCTTTTTCTTGATTTATGCTTTTACTATCGTCTGCCTCCTGATTTATTTAATCACCTGCAAACAGGCATCGCCGTTGTCGCCACAAAAAAATGGGGGTATTAACTTAAATCAGTAACAATTTTCTGGATTTTAATTGCCGGTTAAAAAGCTGCCGTTACTGTCATTTCGAGTGCAGCGAGAAATCTTTTACTTGAAGATTCCTCGTCGCTAATGCTTCTCGGAATGACAAAATGAATGCGCGTATAAAAATAGAGTTCAAAACCCAAAAACCAGGGAGGGAAAAATGCCAACAGCATACCGTCATTTCATGCGAACCAGTCTGATTTTCTTATTGATCTGCCTGGCATCCGCTTTATCCGCTGATGCCTCGTCATCACCGGTTCTCGAGATAACCGGAGATGTAAAACACGAACTCAGCCTGACCATCGAAGACCTGAAAGCCTATCAGAGCGTTGGAAGCCAACGCAATGGGGTAACCACCGACCACGATTTCAACGGCAACTTTTATTTCCGCGGGGTGCCGTTAAGCACACTGCTGGACACCGCCGGCATTAAAAAAAACGGGGCATCCTTTAAAAAGCCCATCGACATGGCGGTCAGCGTAAAGACCGGGGACCGCCGGATCGCCCTATCATGGGGCGAAATATTTTACAGGAATCCGGCAACGGTTTTTATCGCCTACAGCGCAACCCCCATATTGCCGCACAAAAACTGCGCCTCCTGCCACCAGGCCGAGAAATACGAACCCGTGATGGCGAAATACCATCGAACCCTCCGTTTTCCCAAACTCATCCTTACGCAGGACAAATATTCAGATAGATGCCTGGAGGGGGTAAAAGCGATCGAGGTCATCCAAATCCCTATGGATGAGCATTCGGAGACACCGGAATTACTTTTTTCCGAAAAATTCGTTATTAAAGGTACGGCGCCGTCAAAGAACGTATTCGAAAAGCTCGATGGTTTAGCGGCATTTCATAAACAATCGGAATCCTGCACCGTGGGAGAGGGTAAAGGGTTTCACGGTTTTCACACCTATGGCGGATACCGGCTGTTGGACGTGTTGGGGCAGGCAAACCTGAAAACCGATCTTAACAGTGTTTTTCTGGTAACTGCGCCTGACAACTACCGGGCGGTATTTTCTTACGGCGAGATCTATTTGAATCCCGCCGGCCAGCGAATGATGCTGGCGGCCCAAGACGATGAAAAGCCGTTGGAAGAGGGCGGCAAGTATAGTTTAATCGTACCGGACGACCTGATGGCGGACCGGTGTGTCCAGGCCGTGGAATTGATCCAAAAAATTCGGTTGGAATGACCGGCAACATGCTTTTTGGTTTGACAATATCTCTGATTGGCATAGGCTTATATAGAATTAGGGATCCTTTTTAACAGGAGACAGCCGCCCATGAAAAAGCTTCTGTCAACAAGGGAGGTTGCCGAGTTTCTCGGCGTCAATGAAAAGATGGTCTATTCACTGGTAGCGGAAAAGGGCCTTCCAGCCACGAAAGTGACCGGCAAGTGGCTGTTTCCGCTGGATCTGGTGGAGCAATGGGTCGAGGCCAACACATTGAACTACCCGAGGGTCGGCACCCCCCTGCCCCCTTACGAAGGCCTGCTCATTATCACAGGCAGCAATGATCTGCTGCTGGAGCGAACCATCGCCCTGTTTAACAAAAGGTTCCCGGAAGAAGTCGCCGTGTTTGCCAACATCGGGAGTATGGGCGGTCTGCGGGCGCTCCGCCGCAATCTATGCCACATGGCCAGCAGCCATCTACTTCAGGAAAACGGGGCGGACTATAATTTTGATTTCGCCGGCCAGGAATTCGCCCAGATGCCGGCTGTGGTCAACTTCTGCCGCCGCGAACAGGGGATCCTGGTTCAGCCGGCCAATCCCCAATCGATTCAATCGGTAAAAGATCTGGGCCGGCCCGGTGTCAGGATCGTCAACCGCTCCCTTGCCACCGGCACGCGGCTGCTGCTTGACCGGGAGCTCAAGAAAGAAGGCATAACGGGCGGGAAGATCAACGGCTATGAAAATGAAGTGG
>JAGXLR010000112.1 GCA_018334555.1 Desulfobacterales bacterium | reverse complement strand
ATCCGGCCCGCTTCGGCATAGACGCCGATCATATCGCCTTCATCCGGAAACGGGACATCGCCTGAATAGTTATTGTCGACGAATGCAATTAAAAAAACCTCGTCGCCCGGGTGAACGCCTTTTTCCGTCAGATCAATCCTGAACTCGGCCCTTGCCTTATCGGCTGCGACATAATCGATCACCGCCTCTTTGGACTGATCTTCCAGGATCCGGGCATCCACCGTATTGGTAACAGCCACCATCACCGGCGCTTCGGTATCCATCGCAGCGGAAGGCACCCCCAGGGTACCGGAGAGGGTGACCTCATGGTGATGATGATGAGACTCATCGCCACATCCGGACAGAATCAAAAAAATACAGCAAACAGCGGCAATATAAACTCTAAGGGAACGCATAGGTAAAATTGACCATAACTATATCATTGTCCCGGTAATAATAAAACAGGGAGTCCTCGTCATAGTCCCCCTCCCCTTGTCCGTTGATGGCTACATAGCCGACTTCGACTTCAAAGCCGTTTTTAAAATCATAGCCCAGCTTGGGCCAGAAAATCATCCCCCCGTCACGGGTTTCAAATACCGTTGCCAGCCAAACCTTGACCCGTTTGTCAAAATAGCTGTCCTGAAACTGAAGGCTCAGTAAATCGGTGAGTTGGGGGTCCTCGAATTTATCGTCAAAATATGTCGCCTGATACCATTCCATGGTAAACAGTGAGTCCCCGGCATGTCCGGGCAGGAGTTTATGCATGGGGATAAAATAGTTGACCCCTATGGAATACGAAAGATAATCGGCCCGCTCCGTATCATAGGGGAATTCAAGATCCTGCGGATGATCCGTATCCTGATCGATTACGGCCCTTTTGTTCGGCGAATAGGCGGCCTCTGCGTTAAAAGCGAAATCTTCATAGGTCATGGAGAAATCCGCGCCCATATAGTCAACAACAAAATACCGGGGCTCCACCCTTATTCCCACGCTTTCATTGGGCTCCAGCACCGTCTGCACCGGCACCAGCAACTGGTCGTTATCCGGGCCGTGATAGCCGCTTACCGAAAAATCCATGCCCCGGTAGGTGCTGCTTATGCGGGCGGCATAGCCGAAATTCTCGCTGTTTGCCGCCATCGGGTCGGACTCGTCGAAATATACGGGATACTGATCCTCCACTTTGTCAACCGCCCAGAAATGATCGGTTACGGGATCCGTCGATGGCAGCGGTACAGCCGTATGGCACGGGACAAAAACCATCTCTACCGTAAAATCGGAAAAAAACATCATGGCTGAAACCGACGGCACGCCTAGACGGCGCTCGTCGTCATCCTTTAAAATCAACTCCCGCAGATCGTTCGGGTTTAAATAGGACGTGGAGTTCAAGAAATCGGCGGTACCCCAGGGATATATCTGATTGCCGATTCTTAGCCGGTACTTGTCAAACAGCCAGTTGTAATACAGCTCCCGGAATATAATTTCGCTGGACTGGCTGGAAATTCTCAGATTCCGATGGGTCCGGCTCTCCCTGGAATATTCGTAATCATCGCCGACATCTTCGTTAAGAAAGGTGGGAAAAAAATAAACGTCCGTTATGGATTTGAGGTATTTGTCGCTGGTTCCGTATTTAACATCCAGCCGGGCGTTGACCTCCTGCTTTTTATAGGCGTCTTCGAAGTGAAGCTCGCGGTCGGTCTTGATAAAATTTTCAAACGCCACATCCACCCGCCAGGTAAAATCCGGCTCTTCGTCGGCAATGGAGAAATCGGAGCCGACATCCCAGTCCTCATCATAGTCCCATGACTCTTCGGATGCGCCTTCAGAACCACCCGACTCCTGGGCATACAGACAGGGCGCGGGCCGATGCGTAGCCGCGGGTGAATCCCCGGCCAGGACATTCGGGATAATGACGAGGCCGAATAGCAACGACAGGACGAAAACAGGCAAACACCGACTGCCTCCAACAAACCACCAGACCTGCCCATATCTTGCTCTTGCCCGAACCGTGTGGATACCCAAATGCCCCTCGGATGGCTATCGATTTATCCAGCGCCCGTCCATAAATGGCTAGTTTATGGACGGACCCTATCTAGTGCCTGAACGAAAATCGTCTTTTTCGCCAATATCTGTGTCAGGCTCAAATTTTAATCCTCAAAATACTTCGCGTATGTCTGCGGTTAAAATTTTCGCCTTCCTTGATCTTGACAAAAAATCCTGGTTTTCGTTCGGGCACTATCTAAGTGCTTCCTTCCTGAATTTTACATCATCGATCTCGATATTATACTTTATTCCCTTTAAAATCAATTCCGTCTTGCCCTTGCCATCGGCGCGCGCCATCACGGCCTTGTGCGGCGTCAGAATGCCGTCAATCTTTTTGACATGATGGTTTTCCAGAAACTTGTGAAACTCTCCGTCCTTATAGAAATCGATGCGATTGACAAAATAATCCGATTTACGGGGGTAAAAAATCACCTTGTCGTAAACCTTTTCACCGACGGTTTTTACTCCCTTCACTTTGTAACAGGGTTCACCGACCGCCTCTTTTTCACCTAGCAGCTCGAATTCGTAGTCATCGATATTCACCGAGGTCAAATCTTCGTAATAAAAATGGGAGTTGACAAACGGTTTTCCCTTGCTCGACGAGGCGATTCTTTTGACACGACCGGAGGAGAGCCGCAGCCACTGGTCATCATCGCGGCCCTTATGCGAATGCGTCAAAAGTTTGATCTTTGTCGGCCGGATAAACGAAATCAGCGCCTTGTCCTCATCATTCTCGAATTGCTTCATCTGCATGATAAACGCTTTCTCGAGGACTCTGCCCCCCTTGTGGATCAACATCAATACCTTGCTGGCAGCGGTATCGCCCTCGGGCAGATTATCGCTTTTCTCCATAATCTCCCGGCCGGTCATCGCAGATGCCGAATGTGCCAGGAAAAAGATCAGGATAAAGATCAGAAAAAATTTATTTCTCATTGGTACCCTCCTTTATCTGTTGACGAATTAATGCCACCAAACTGACCCATATGCCGCCGAACCGTGCGGCCGCTTTCCGGTTTTCGGGGATAGGGAGCCGCCGTCCGTAGGCTGCCTTCGGGCACGTCTGATCGCTGAGCCTAACGCGTGTCAGCTTGATGGCAGCGGGCAATACGACCAGTGCGCCCAGCGTCGTGGCCACCATGGTAATGGCCATGAGCAGGCCGAAGAGGACCAGCGGTTTGAATGGGGACAGCTCCAGAACGGTAAATCCGCAGATAAGCGCCATGGATGTAAAAATGATGGCCTTACCGGCTACCTGTAAGGTCTTCGCAATGGCCGTATCCACATCCTCCCCCCATTTCCGGTAACACCGGAAGGTATTCAGAAAATGTATCGTATCATCCACGCCGATGCCGATGGTAATGGCGGCGATTATCGAGGTGGCAATATCGAGCTGAATACCAAACCATCCCATAATGCCGAAGTTGATCATAACAGCAACACTCATTGGAATCAAGGAAAGCAAAGCGGCCCTGAAATTTCTGAGCAGCAGAAGCACCACGACGGCAATGACCCCAAAGGTAAGAAACAGGCTCTGAAGCTGGCCGCCGACGATATAGTCGACGCTTTTGATGAGCATCTTGGGGTGCCCTGTTATCCGGTATTCATACGCCTCCGGCAGCGTCTCGTCCAGATGGGCGGAGACGCGGCTGAAAATATGTTTCAAACCGGCCGAGCCAATGAGTTGGCCGTTTTTCTGATCCAGCCGGGCGATCACGTTGCAGGTCTGAAAAAAGGGGTCGACATAGGGCTCAAAACGGTCCACGCGGCCGTCGGAATCGGCGTCTTCGCCCGAGTATATCTCCAGATAATCCATAATATCCCATTTATTTTCCGGGACTTTGAAATAGGCGGGGTCGTCATTGTACATGGCCATATGCATAGTCTTAATAAAATCTGAAAAGGCATCCGTGCGGCCAATGCAAAGATCCGAATTAGCCTCCGCCGCCAACCAGCCGCGAAAGGCTTCGATGGTCTTTAAAAACGCCGGGGATTTTACGCCGTTTACTTCGCCGGAATCGATGAGAACCATAAACCCCCACCGGCCCCCGAATTTGTCCCCGATAACGCTGGCCGTCGTCCGAATCGGATCGGTTTTTTTGAAATATTGAAGAAGCTCAGTCTCCACCCGCAGCCGGGAAAGGCCGAAGAAAGAAACAGCGATCAGCAGAAGCACAACCGCCAACACTTTGCCATAATGGGCAATCGAAAGCCTTGCCATCAGCCCGATGGCCCTGTCGATGGCTGAGAACTTACTGGCGCTGCCGGGTTTTTTAGTGCTTCCGCCCCTCTTGTGGGGCATCAATGCCAGACCGGCGGGAATAATGGTCGCTGAGATGGCGACGGCAAAGATAATGCCCAGGGCGCAAAAAATGCCCCAGTCGCGTATAGCGGAGAGCTGATGCGTGGCAAGGGTCATAAAGGCAACGAATGTCGTCAACCCGGTGAGCAGAACCGTAATCGCAATATGGCTCATGGAACGTTGCAGTCCGATTTTCTTCCCCTCCCTGGAGATCATGTCGAAATCCGCATAATACTGGTTCAGGATATGAATCCCGTAAGAGCTGCCCACAGCGATCATTAATACCGGGATTGAAACGCCGACGGTGGTGATATGGACGCCCAAATAGCCCATCAACCCGAGAATCCATAGGGTCGACATGCCGAGGGTGAGAAAGGGGAGCATAATGCCCCGCAATGATCTGAAGTTGATAAAGAAAATGATGACGGCCACCAGCATGACGAGCGGCACCAGGTGGGAGAGGTCCCGCTGCATATAGTTGTTCATCCAGATATAGACGATCGGCTCGCCTTGGGCGATAATATCCAACCCGTCATGGCTTTCCACGATTTCCAGAATTTCTCTGGCAATGGGGTCGGAATCCGAAATATCCGGGAACCGGATAATAAACCCGAGATCCGTAATCCTGCCCTGTCCGTCGGTTGCATAGATGCCTTTTTCGAATATCGGATTCCGTTTCAGCCGGCTGATAAACGCATTGAAATCCTCCCGTGTCTCGGGCAATATCCGACTTCCCGAACCATCGGTTTTAATCAGCTTCACCTCTTCAAGCATATTGTTTTTACCGGAGATATCGCTGATGGTAAAAGGCGAGATAATTTCATCGATCATTTCACGGGATTTAAGCTCCGTGGCCAGAGAGACCTCTTTTTTTAGCTTACCGGCCAGCCGGGCGTCCACCCTGCCCCCTTCCCAGCCTAAGCTGGAGAGTTTCCGCCTGATCAACCGCCGAAAAGGCGGGTCGTTCGAAAATTTTGCAAAAAGGGCATCGCCACTGATCGCGCCTTTGTCCAGGACGGCGTCTAGTTTTTCCATCCGCCGGGCTTCCAGCTTTTGATCAAACCCCTGGAACGCCTCCAGATCGACCAAAAGACGATTGATCCGCTCAAATGTCTCGTGCCGCCACAAATTTTCATGCGAGACCGACAGAATGACGAAGGTGTCGACATCGCCGTATATATCTTTTACCCGATCGTAATATTGGTATGAGGCGTCCGATTTCGGCAGAAACGTCGCGATGGATGTATCAAATCGCAGCTTCGCGATGCCCGCCGAAAGCACGATGGTGATGAGCAAACACCCCGCCAGCGTTAAAATGGGATGATTCAATACGAGTCGGATATATCGGGTCATTCTCAGCTCCTGCGGCTTGTGACTGATACGTCAGTCATAACTCTGGACAAAAAAAATTGGCTCCCCAAAAGCCATTAATTCCTCTTGTTCATTATAAATTGAAACTTATCCCCATATTTTATATTTATTCTATATCAATGACTGATGTGTCAGTCAATACCATTTTTTTCCATTGGACGAATACCGATCGGATTTGATATAGGAAGATATTATATCTTAAATTGAAACGCTCAATTTAGGTTTTGAATCGTTATTTTTCACCCATTGCCCCATTTCATCGAATCAGGCTGGCCTAGCGCGCGCCCTGGATAAAAAAGACTGCATCCATCCATGATTAACGCCTATCTAAAACTGGTACTCAAAGCGCCGGCCACCTTTCTCGTCATTCTCCTGCTGATTTCAATCGGCCTGTGCCTCGGCATGAAACATATCTGGTTCGATCATTCCATTGAAGCCTTTATGCCCAAAGACGACCCGAAATATATCGAATACGAAAAATCAAAAAAAATATTCGGCGATAACAGCCGATTTCTCATCATGGCGGTCTCCCACACGGATTTATGGTCCGTTCCGGCATTTGAAGCCTTCGACCGGTTTTTGACCGATATCGAAGCCTATAAGGGCCTTGACGAAACGGATGCAAAGAAAACGCTCGCCCGGTTCAGGACGCTGATTGACAAGCCGCACATCCGCTTCAGCGATCTAACCGACGCATTTCCGGAGAACCCCGCGTTTGTGCGACTGCTTAGACGGAAAACCCCGCCCCGTGTAAGACAAAAACAAGTCCTTGCCCCCGGAAACATCAAACGGCTCAAAAAAGCGGTCAAACAGGATTATCGACTCAGAGAGACAGAACTGATCGACAGCATCCTCTCGCCGTTTACCAGCAACGATATTACGGGCAAAGAGGATGTCCTGGAGACCTATCACCTGCTCGGGAAAAACGATCGGGGCGAGCGCATCATCCCCCAAAACCGCCAGGAGATTGCCCGTTTCAAAAACCGGTTGAAACGAAACCCGGCGTTTAAGAACGGGATCTACGCCGTCAATCCGAAGACCGGGGAAATCACGGATTTCGCCCTTATTGTGAAATTCTCCAAATCCGAGGGCCGCCCCCGGGTGGTGGGTGAGATTATTGACATTGCGGAATCTTACAGCGAATTAGAAATTATCATGTCCGGCGTTCCCTATGTCAGCCGCCAGTTCAACACCTACATGGAAAGCGATTTATATCGAACGATCCCGCTCGTCCTGTTGGTGGTGACGCTCGTCTTCTACTTAAACTTCAGGTCAATCCGCGGCGTCCTTTTGCCGCTGATGACGCTTGGGATGGCCGAAATCTGGACGCTGGGCCTTATGGGCCATCTCGGCTATCCGATTACCACCATCGGTATCACCCTGCCGCCCCTGTTGATTTCCGTTGGCAGCTCCTACGCCATTCATGTGCTCAATCAATACTATGCGGAGTTCGACCTGATCCCCCCCTCGGCCAAACGCCGGGGATTGAAAACCGCCATGTCCCACATCAGCACAACCGTTGCGCTGGCCGGGCTAACCACGGCTGCCGCGTTTATCACCCTGCTATCCAGCCAGGTCAGCGCAATTCAGGAGTGGGCCGTATTTTCCGGCATCGGAATTCTGTTTGCGGTTTTCATCGCCATCACCTTGATACCCGCGGCATTGGCGCTGCTTCCCCACCGGTACCCGTCCCGGATTTTGAGCCGCAGACAGCCGCCAAAACGCACACTGGTTGACCGACTGCTTGCTGCTGCGGCAAAAGGGGCGGTCCTGCACTATAAAAAAGTATACACGGTCGTATTCATCCTTATCTTGATTTCAATTGCCGGTATGACAAGGCTGAAGGTGAATACGGAGTTTCTTCACTATTTCAGAGAAACCGATCCCACCCGTCAGCACGCGGAGGCAATCGGGGATAAGTTCGGCGGCGGATGGGGATTTAATATCATTATCGACTCCCATGAGACCAACGGGGTAAAATCCCCGCGATTTTTAAAGACCATCGAGAGCCTGCGCGACTGGCTGGTTGCCCAGAAGAATGCGGATCTGAACATCGGCCGGACCGATGCCTTCACCGATTTTATCAAACGCATGCACATGGCCATGAACAACGGGGACCGGGATTATTTCAGGATTCCGGAAAATCGGCTGACAATACTTGACTACCTGGAGATCTATTCCGGCGAGGATGAGGACTCAGACGGGGTTTATGACGATTTTGAACCCTTCGTGGATATTTTTTACCAAAAAACCAACATACTGGCCCGTCTGACGCGAAAATCGGTGGAGCACCTGGGCACGGCAGAAATCAAATATATTTTGAACAAAGTAAAAAACCACCTGGAAGAAATCCTGCCGGAAACCTATACATATACGGTCACCGGCTATCCGGCCATTAACGTCCAACTCGCCCATTACGTGGTCATGGGCCAGCTTACGGGGCTGGCGCTTTCCCTGTTATTCGTCGTGTTCGTCATCATTGTTTTATTTCGGAAATTTACCGCCGGCCCCCTGGCGTTGATCGACATGGGGGTCACGATCCTGATCAATTTCGGCGTCATGGGCTGGTTCGGGATCCACCTGGATATGGTGACCTCTGTCATTGCCACCATCACGATTGGCATCGGCGTCGATGATACGATCCATTTTCTGAATACCTACCGGGTTTTCAAACCCAAATTCATCGACGTCCCCGATACTATCGAAAAAACCCTGTTCGTCGCCGGAAAAGCCATCGTATTCACCTCGCTGGCGCTGACATTCGGCTTTTTATCCCAGATAACCTCGAACTTTCTGCCGATCGTTCTGTTTAGCCTTTTAATTTCACTCACCATGGTCAACACTACCATCGGCTCCATCCTGCTCATTCCCGCCGCCATCCGGTTTACAGGGATCGAGCTCGACCGGCCCAGCAAGATTTGGTGGCTTCGTAATTCTTAGGTATTGATGGCTTCGTAAAAAGCGATTTATTGCGCTGGCGTGCCATTTTTGCAGAAAGTAACTCTAAAAACATCCGCATTGTCATTTCGAGCGGCAGCGAGAAATCTTTAACCAACAAGATTCCTCGTCGCTTTCGCTTCTCGGAATGACAGAGAGCTAAGCTTCTGGAATATTAATATATATTTTCAAGTTCCTTAGAAGTCCAATATCTGTGTGGCGCTGCATTCCTCGGAATTTGCGCGCCCCCCGATCTTAACTGGGGCTTGAACTTTTTTCTCT
This sequence comes from Desulfobacterales bacterium, assembly GCA_018334555.1. GTDB lineage: Bacteria > Desulfobacterota > Desulfobacteria > Desulfobacterales > Desulfosalsimonadaceae > M55B175. The sequence continues at coordinate 1,604 of JAGXLR010000112.1, read as the reverse complement.
GCCGTCCCAAAATCGATTTTTTACGAGCTTGTCAGGTGTTGGGTGTCAGGTGTTGGGTGTTGGGTGTTGGGTGTCAGGAATGATTAATTTTAACCCCGAACTGATCCTGGAGGATTTTTGCCAGGGGCCGCCCCAACAGAAAATCCAGCAGGTCGGACGGCATATTCCCCTTGCTTACGGCAATCTCCCGAAAATGGACATCATAGTTAACAATCTCGGTCAACTCATCGGCGGATGCCAGATCCCCGGCCTCCCGGCCCTCCACATAGTGATGGATGAATTCAAAATGGCATCTGGCCTCATGGGCGTCGATCATGTCCCTTAGCCATTCCGAGTTTTCAAGAATCATCTTTCTCGACAGCCGTTCCCCGGTATAGGCCCCTTCAAGCGCGGAGTTGTCCCAACAGGCCTGCAGGCGGCATTCCAGTGGGCGATGCGCGTAGATCCGGCAAGCCTTTTCATCGTCGTCATAAAAAACGCATGCCGATGAGCCCTCATGGCTCTTGATTTTAACGATATCGGTGGTTACCTGGAAAAGGCCGCCATTGACATTGTCATAGGCCCGTTCTCCCGGCCGTATGGTATACAGGCAATTTAGCGGGATCGCCCCGGCTCTGATAAACTCCATATCGGGCTCATGAAGCGCAGGACCGCCCCGCTTGCAGCATTCGCCGCAACGCCGGCAGGCTGTTTGGTTTCGCGTGGCTTTAGAGCTTTCTTCCTTGGCGTTTGAGGCCATCATCACTCACTGACGCTTTTATCCGTCTCCTCCGACTTTTCCTCGCAGACCACTGTGGGATCAGCCATTTTTCTCAGCTTCTGATACCGCTGGTTGATTTCCTCCTCGATCTGCTCTCTGAGACGCTTGGACTCTTCAGGAAAAGTCTTTTCCAGAGAGGCGAACCGATTCTCACCGGCCAGAAATTCCTGGATCGTGCCATCCGGCGCTTTGGACTCCAGGATAAACGGATTCTTGCCTTCTTTCTCCAGCTGCGGGTTGTATCGGTATAGCGGCCAGTACCCGGTCTCAACCGCCCGTTTCTCCTCTGCCTGGCTCTTGCCCATACCGACCTTGAGGCCCTGGTTGATGCACGGCGCATAGCAGATAATCAGGGACGGCCCCGGATAACGGTCCGCCTCCAGAAAGGCCTTAAGGGTTTGCTGCTTGTTGGCCCCCATGGCAATGGAAGCCACATAAACGTAGCCGTAAGTCATGGCAATGCGCCCCATGTCCTTCTTGCCGGTCTTTTTACCGGAAGCGGCGAATTTGGCCACCGCACCGGTCGGCGTGGCCTTTGAGGACTGCCCGCCGGTATTGGAATAGACCTCCGTATCCAGGACCAGAAGGTTGATATCCTCACCCGTGGCCAGCACATGATCCACGCCGCCGTAGCCGATGTCATAGGCCCAACCGTCACCGCCGAAGACCCAGATGGATTTTTTCACCAGGAGATCGCTCATGTCATAGATGGCGTCCAGGACCGGATCCGGCTCCATCCCCGCTATCAGCTGCTCGATTTCCCGGCCGTAGGCGACCGATTTTTCAGGATCGCCCATATTTTCAAGCCAGCCGGAAAGGTTGTCCTTCAAGTCATTTGGCAAAT
>JAGXLR010000006.1 GCA_018334555.1 Desulfobacterales bacterium | reverse complement strand
TAGATGGCAAAGAAAAAAGTTCAAGATCAAGGCGACGCAAATTTCGAGGAATGCAGCGTACATAGGAGTACGTGAAATTCCGAGAAATGCAGCGCAACGCAGATATTGGACTTTTTACGAAGCCATCAGGCCTTGTAATAAGGAGATACCATCATGCCCATACATGAATACGTTTGCGAGAAATGCGAAAAAAAATTCGAGGCCCTGATCCGGGGAGATGAAAAAGCGCTCTGCCCGGACTGCGGCTCGGGAACCGTCAAGCGGCTTCTTTCCGCCTGCGGATTTGTCAGCAAGGGAAACGGCGGGGAATCGGTAAGCGCCTCTGCCGGCTCTGCCTGCAGCGGCTGTTCATCCTCTTCCTGCGCCAACTGCGGCGTATGAGCGTAAAAACGCTCCGAATCGGCACCCGCGGCAGCCAGCTTGCCCTGTGGCAGGCCTATTGGATCAAATCCCAACTGGAAAACCTGTATCCGGACTTCAGTATAGCGCTTGAGGTGATCAAAACCAGCGGGGACAAAATACGCGATGTCCCGTTGGCCCAAGTCGGGGGCAAGGGCCTTTTTGTCAAAGAAATCGAGCAGGCCCTGATAGACGGCCGGATTGACCTTGCCGTCCACAGTATGAAGGATATGCCGGGCGTTCTGCCGGAGGCCCTCTGTATCGGCGTGATTCCCAAACGGGAGACGCCCTATGACATCCTGATATCGCGCGGCAACAAACGGATCAAAGACCTGCCGGCGGGCGCCCGAATCGGTACCAGCAGCTATCGGCGGGCATCCCAGATGCTTTACCGGCATCCGGATTTTAAAATACAGCCATTACGCGGGAACCTGGACACCCGGATCAAGAAATTAACCTCTGAAAACCTGGATGCCGTCATACTGGCTGGCGCGGGGGTTAAGCGGCTAAACCTCGAACACATGGTTTCAGAATATATCGACCCGGATATTATCATGCCGGCAGTCGGCCAGGGCGCCCTGTGCGTGGAAGTTCGCAAAAATGACCCATCCATCCATGAACTGATCGCTCCGCTGGATCATGAGGCGTCCAACCGGATTGTCACCAGTGAACGGGCATTTCTCAAACAATTGGAAGGGGGATGCCAGGTACCGATGGCGGCATTCGGCCGGATTGAGAGGGACGTGTTAACCCTTGCCGGCATGGTGGCAGAAACCGACGGCTCGATCATGTACCATGATACGGTTTCCGGCGCGGTATCCCGGGCCGAAACGATCGGCCGTGATCTGGCAAAACGATTAATCGAAAGGGGGGCGGGCCGAATCATCGCCCGGCTAAGTGAAGAGGCACACCCATAATGAACGGTAGCGTCTATCTGGTGGGCGCAGGCCCCGGTGATCCGGGACTTATCACCACAAACGGCATTGAGGCCGTTAAGGCCGCGGATGTCGTGGTCTATGACTATCTGGCGTCAACCAAACTTTTGAATTACGCCCGGGAAGCGGCGGAGCTGATATATGCCGGCAAAAAAGGCGGGGATCACAGCCTTTCACAGGACGAAATCAACCGACTGCTCGTTGCTAAAGCGCTTGAAGGCAAGACGGTTGCCCGGCTGAAGGGGGGCGATCCGTTTGTCTTTGGCCGCGGCGGAGAAGAAATCGAGGGGCTGATTGAAGCCGGCGTCGAATTCAGCATTGTTCCCGGGGTCACCTCAGCCATTGCGGCCCCGGCATATGCCGGCATCCCGCTGACCCATCGCAAATATGCCTCCACCGTCACCTTTATCACCGGACATGAGGATCCGGGCAAAAAAGCATCCCGCATCAACTGGGCCTCCCTTGCCAGCACAGGGGGCACGCTTGTTTTTTTAATGGGGGTTAAAAACCTTCCCCATATCACCGGCCGTCTTGTCGAAAACGGGATGGATCAGGCGACACCGGCGGCGTTGGTCCGCTGGGGGACAACGCCGGGGCAGGAGACCGTGACCGGGACGCTCGCCACCATTGTCCGCAACGTCGAAGCGGCGGGACTGAAAGCGCCCTGCATCATCATTGTCGGCGATGTCGTCTCCCTGCGGGAGAAAATGCAGTGGTTTGAAAACCGTCCGCTTTTCGGCAAACGGATCGTGGTAACCCGGGCCCGGAAGCAGGCCAGCGATATGGTCTCACGCCTGTCTGCGCTCGGCGCTGAATGCCTGGAATATCCGGCGATTCGAATCGTTCCTCCCGAGGATTTCAGCGACCTGGACCGGGCCATCGAAAGGCTGGCCGCATATGACTGGCTAGTATTTACCAGCGTCAACGGGGTGGACATGTTTTTTAACCGGCTGTTTGCCAATAAAAAGGATGTGCGGGCACTGGGCCGCATTCAAACAGCCAGCATCGGCCCGGCTACCGCCCAGCGGCTGTTTAGCTACGGGGTGTTCAGTGATATCATCCCGGAAAGCTACCGCGCAGAATCGGTGGTGGATGCCTTCAGAAACATCCCGATTGCCGGCAGACGCGTGCTCCTGCCCCGAGCGGCGGAGGCCAGGCCCATCCTGCCGGAAGAGCTGACCAGAATGGGGGCCAATGTGGATGAAATCGCCGCCTACCATACCATTTCCGCCGATGAAAACCGGGAGGCGCTCATTAGCGCGCTTACCGATAAAACGGTGGACATGGTGACGTTCACCAGCTCATCCACGGTCAGCAATTTCAAGGCCCTGCTCCCGACGGAGCGTTTCGAAGAGCTTGTCTCGAATCTTGCCATCGCCGCCATCGGACCAATCACCGCCGATACAGCCCAAAAATCCGGATTTTCCGTTGACCTTGTTGCCGGCGAGTACACCATTGCAGGCTTATGCGACGCCATATGCCGATATTTTGAAGGATAGCTGCACACCTTTTGGCCGTTTTTACACAGTCCCCTGTAAAACCTTCCGCTACATAGATTGTACAAATGGCGCTTTCCCTTTAAACCTTACACCTTATACCTTACACACCTTATACCGTGGATTGCGAAGACCATTGACCGCAAGTTCCATGTTGGTATATAGATAGGCTTATGAGAAGAAATGTTTCTCCAGCCTCAAACAGCATCCAATTGGGCGAAGTACTTAAAAAACTCCCGGTTTTCGAGGAGCAGCTGCGCGCCATCAAGGAGACCATTATCTCCAATATTCTGCTGATCGGCCAGGTGCCGGCCCCCACGTTTGAGGAATCCAACCGCGCGGAGGTTTTTCTGGAGCGTCTCTCGGATTCACAAATCGATATTTGCGCCACCGACGATTACAGCAACCCCATCGGAATTATCAAAGGCAGGACCGGCGGCAATAAACCGCCCATTTTCCTGGTGGCCCATCTGGACACATTTATTGCCGGAGATGTGGACCACAATTATACCATCCGGAAAAATTCCATCACCGGCCCGGGGGTGCTCGATAACTCCGTGAGCGTCGGCGTTCTTGCCTCTATACCGTTTATCTGCCAGAGCCTTGACCTCTCGTTTGAATCAGATATCGTACTAGCCGGCGTTACCCAGTCCATCGGCAAGGGCAACCTGCAGGGAATCCGCCATCTGCTCAAAACATGGGAGGGCCCGATTCGGGGAGCCGTAATTATGGAAGGCGAAAAGCTCGGCCGTCTCAACTACTATTCCGAAGGTATCATCCGGGGGGAAATCGAATGCAAGATACCGGCTCCGGGCAACTGGGAGGAGCGATACAAACCCAACGCCATCCTGATATTAAACGAGGTGATCAATGAGATCCTTGCCATGAGTCTCCCTCAGCGTCCCCGCTCCCGCGTGATTATCGGAAAAATCGACGGCGGCTTCAAGCACGGCGTGATCGCCTATGATGCCCGGCTCGGCTTTGAGATCCAGAGCGACTCGGATCCCATGGTCAAACAGATGTATAATGAGATTAAGGATATCGTCGACGGCATCAGCCATGAACACAACGTGGCCCTAAAGCTAAACCCCATCAGCACCCTAAACGCCTGCACGCTGAAATACCGGCATCCGCTGGTTAAATCCACCGTCGCCATAATGAAGCGGCTGGGGATTACGCCCGTCAGTGAATCAAGCGAGTCCGAACTCTCTATTTTTCTGGCCAATAAAATTCCGGCGGTCACGCTGGGGCTCACAGATGGAAAAAACATCCATCTCGACCACGCATCCATGAAAATCGACCCTGTTTTTACCGGTATTGCGCAGGTACTGGGCGTGATTATGGCCATGGACCAGGGGGTGTGCGATGAACAATGACTGGCTTTTAAAAAACACCTTCCATCATACGGCGTTTCGCGATTTAAGCCGGCTGGCGGCGGCCAAAAACGAGAAAAACCTGACCATATCCCTGTGCCTGCCCACATTGAACGAAGAAAAAACCATCGCCAAAGAGATCATCATTATGAAATCGGAGCTGATGATACGGTTTCCGATAATTGATGAGATCATCGTCGTCGATTCCGGGTCAACCGATAACACCAGGGAGATCGCGGAGAGCTACGGGGCGGCGGTATATGATTCAAGCAGCATTCTGCCGCACCTTGAAAACTTCACCGGCAAGGGCGAAAACCTCTGGAAGGCCCTGTATATTACCCACGGCGATATTATCGTATACCTTGACGCGGACATCAAAAACATCCACCACCGCTTTGTCTACGCCCTGTTGGGCCCCCTTTTGACCACTGACACCATTAAATACAGCAAGGCCTTCTATGACCGCCCCCTTACCCTGGATCAGCAAAAGACCCGTCCCACCGGCGGCGGACGGGTGACCGAACTGATCGTAAGACCGCTTTTCTCGCTTTTTTTCCCCGAACTCACCCAGATCCTGCAGCCCCTCTCCGGCGAGTACGCCGGTTACCGGGACCTTTTTGAGAAAATCCCCTTTCCCATCGGCTACGGCGTAGAGACCAGCATGATCCTGGATATTTACGAAAAATGGGGGCTTGATGTGATCGCCCAGGTGGATCTGGACCAGCGGGTCCATCGGAATCAGGATAACAAGGCGCTGGGGCAGATGTCGTTCGTTATCCTGAAAACATTTTTAAACCGAATCGAAAAACTGGGTCATATAGAACTGCCCAAACCGGTGTATAAGGAAATGATCCAGTACAATCGGATACCCGGCGAGTATCAGGCCGAGGTATTCCGCATTGAAGGCCATGAACGCCCTCCCATGACAACGATTGCCGAATATTGCGAAAAGTTTAAAAAACCCCTTACCCCTGCAGATTAAACTATGGAAATCAAGAATACGCACCTGATCGATCGATACAAACGAAACCTCAACTACCTTCGGATATCCATCACCGACCGCTGCAACCTCAGATGTCTTTACTGCAGGCCCAGCGGGGCCGGCTATAAATTAAAGCACAGGGAGATCCTGAGATACGAGGAGATCCTGCGGATTACCCGGATCGGCATCCGCCTGGGAATCTCAAAAATCCGGATTACCGGCGGAGAACCCCTTGTTCGCAAGGATTGCTGTGAGTTCCTTGGCGCCCTCACCCGTCTGCGCGGGCTAAATGATATCTCCCTTACCACAAACGGCGTCTTGCTGACGGATTATATCGACCCCATCGCCGCCGCCGGGATAAAACGCCTAAATATCAGTCTGGACACCCTGGATCGGAATAAATACAAAGAGATTACCGGGGTAGACGCCTTTGAGCGCGTCTGGCAGGGAATTGAAGCGGCCCGCACCAAAGGCATTGATCCGATAAAAATCAACGTGGTGGCCCTAAACGGAATAAATGATGATGAGCTGACCGACCTGGCGGCCCTCTCTTTTCAGTACCCGTTTCATATCCGTTTCATTGAGTATATGCCCATCGGCCATACCCGGCTCTGCGACAAGGCCCCCCTTCTTTACCCCCAAATCAGAAGCCGGCTTGAAAGACTGGGCGAATTGCTTCCGGTTGCCCGAGCCCCCCATGACGGTCCGGCCATGCGCTACAAATTCAAGGGGGCCATCGGTGAAATCGGCTTCATCAGTGCGGTAAGCCGCCATTTTTGTAATGAATGCAATCGGCTGCGGCTTACCGCGGATGGACGTATACGGCCCTGCCTTCTGGCCGATATCCATGAGGATATTAAAACCCCCCTTCGGGCCGGCCGCCTGGATACCGAACTGGCCGATGTTTTTTTCCGTGCCGTCAAACGAAAGCCCTTCCAGCATCCCGTCAAACTTGACCCCAACGCCATCAATGGCGAGATGGTCCGTATCGGTGGTTAAGAAAAAAGGGGAAAGGGGAAAGCCGGGTAAAAACACTGAGGGAGAATCGAAATTTGATGGCTTCGTAAAAAGTCCAATATCTGTGTTGCGCTGCTTCCCTCGAAATTTCACGTACTCCTATGTACGCTGCATTTCTCGGGATTTGCGCGCCTTGATCTTGAACTTTTTACTTTGCCATCCCAAAATCGACTTTTTACGAGACTGTTAAATTTCAAATCTCAAATCTGATGGCTTCGTAAAAAGCGATTTATTGCGCTGGCGCCCCATTTTTGCAGAAAGTAACTCTGAAAAGCGTCCGCATTGTCATTTCGAGCGGTAGCGAGAAATCTTTAACAATCAAGATTCCTCGTCGCTTTCGTTTCTCGGAATGACAGCAGCGGAAGCTTCTAAGATAATATTACCTAAATTGAGGGTTTCAATTTTTTGAAGATTTAATTTTTATTTTATTTTTAGGATATTGGATCATTTTTTAAATCAAAAAATTTGAAACGCTCAATTTAGGTTTAACAATCAAAATTCCTCGTCGCTTTCGTTTCTCGGAATGACAGAGAGCTAAGCTTCTGGAATATTAATATATATTTTCAAATTCCTTAGAAGTCCTAAAAAATGGCCTCAAAAACTGATTGACAACTCAGTCAGTTCGGCGTATTTTCAATATCTCCAAATTTTAAGTTGAAATAAAAACTCCATCAAATTACTGGGGATCATTATTGAGCCGCAAAGAAGCCATCATTGAGGAAGCCACCCGGCTGTTTGCCGAAAACGGATTCCATCAAACCTCTACCCTGGATATCGCCGAATCCGCCGGTGTGGCCCACGGCACCATTTTTTACCATTTTAAAAGCAAAGAAGGCATTATATATGAAATCTTCAGGCGCTCCGGGCAAACCTATATAACCGACCTGAAGTCCGAGGTCGGCCGGCACCCAAAAGGCATTGAAAAAATAGAGGCGGTTTTGCGGTTCAACAACGCCTTCTGCCGGACCCACGCAAAACAGCTGTTGATCTTTCTCAGGGACTTTCCGGAAAAAAAGGACTCAAAAGAGAACAAGCTGAAAGCGCTGGTGCAATCCATCGGCGAGCAGGTTATTAAAATCATTGAACAAAGCCTGGAAACCGGCGTCGCTGACGGCAGCGTCGATACATCAGACATCAAAAACACCGCGCATATTTTAAACGCACTGGTATTCGGACTGATACATATGAATCTGTTGAGCCCGCTGGAGATCCCTGAGTTAGAACCCAGTGCCAGCGAGTTCTGCCGTCGTGCGCTCTGCGCCTGTAAATCCTACCGAGAAACGGATTGAATTGGAATAATAGGGGAAAGCATGGTGTCAATGCATCGCAAAAAGTGGCGGACCGGCTTGGGCTTGGCCCTCCTGCTTTTTCTGGCCGGCCAGGCACTGGCCGGCCAGGACCAACAAAATATAGGGTTTACGTTGGATCAGGCCTATGAAACCGCATTGGACAAAAACGAGCATGTGGCTATTTCAAGAGAAGAACTCCGGCAGGATAGAAGCGAAATTGCCATTGCCACTTCCAATCTGTACCCCCAGGTCTCCGCCGTGGCCGCCTACAATCGGGAAAAGGATATGACAATCACAGCCGATGGCAGGGATTTGGGCACCTTCGGCAACCCCGATGAGTACGGCACCCTCACGATAAGACTTGACCAGCATATCTACCAATTCGGCAAGGTCTGGTCCGGCAGGAAAATGGCCCGGTATTATTTCAAAAGCTCCAAATTCAGGCATGTTCGGCGGCTAAAAGAAATCCTGTTCAACGTCAGCACCCGCTATTATGAGGCGTTGCTGGGCCGAAGGGCCATAGAGATCGCTGAAAATGCTCTGAAGCGGGCCAATCGACAAATGGCGCAGGCTAGGGCCCGCTTTGAGGTGGGCGTATTAACCCAAACCGATGTTCTGCGGGCCCAGGTACAGGTCGCCCAATCCCAGGAGCAGCTGGAGAGGGCCAAAAACCAATACGACATCGCATTGGAAAATCTGGCGTTGGAACTGGGGGTGGCGTCAGTGCCGGGCGAACTCGCCGAGCCCCCTGAAAAAAATATCAGACCGGCATCGATCCCGGTTTTGTATCAAAAGGCCCTCACCCACCGCCAGGATCTCTCTGAGGCGGAAAATCGGGTCAACGCCGCCGAAGAACGGGTGGACTTTGAACAGGCTGATTTTTTTCCAAATTTAAGTATAGAAGGCCAATACATAAGGACCGAAGAGCCGGATATGTTCTTCGACGAGGATGACGACTGGCAGGCTGCCCTTAAACTATCCTACCCCCTGTTTACCGGCTGGAAAACCAGCGCCGAAGTCGGCAAGGCGAAATCCCAACGCGACCAGGCGAAGGCCGCCATTTCCCGATTAAGAAAGGAAATCCGAAACCAGGTGAGAAGCGTCTACCTGGATATTCAAACCCAGAAAAAAGTAATCCAACAACTCGAAAAACAGGTCAAGGCCGCCAAAAGAAACTACCGTCAGGTCACCGCCCAGTTTAAACAGGGCGTGGTGACCGCCGTCGACCAGGTGGACGCCTTTACCGCTTTAAATGAGGCGGAGAACCGGCTGGCCCAGGCATATTATTCCTATCAGCTTGACCAGATCCGGTTAGAGCTTGCAATGGGCACCTTTCAGACCGATTTACTGGCAAAGGAGCTGTCCAATGACAGAGCATATTAATTTTCGGTTAAAAACCGCGAAAACGATGTTTATGAAGCCGGAAAGTCGGCGGGATGATGCTTTGACTGCCCGGTCGGCCGTTAGCGCAGCTATGGCCGCCATCCTTTTCTTGCTTGCCGTCGTTTCGACAACCGGATGGCCGCCCGTTTCAGCGAAAGCGGCGGACAATAGTTGTATCCCGGTTGAAACCGCAAAGGTGGTAGAGATGGACCTTGAACGGACCGTTCAGGGTATCGGGACGCTGGAGGCCATTCAGCAGGTGATGATCCGGCCTGAAGTCAACGGCGTTATTGAATCCGTTCATTTCCGGGAGGGCAGCCGGGTGAAAAAGGGCGATCTGCTTTTTTCCATGGACGATAATAAAATTATAGACCAGCTTCAAGCCCGGCAGGCCGCTCTGGCCGAAGCCCGGGCGAACCTCGAAAACGCCGAACTGGTCTATAACCGCCGTGAGCGTCTATACAGGCAAAAGCTAGGGACAGAAGAAGCCAGGGATGAAGCACGGGCCAAATATAGAGCGCTTTCCGCCACCATCGACCGAATTAAAGCGGAGATTGAGGGCATCAAGGAAACCCTCGCCGACACCAAAATCAAAGCCCCGTTTGCCGGCATCATCGGCGAGCGGTATGTGGATCCGGGGGAATGGGTGGATATCGGGACCCGGTTGGCCCCGCTGGTAGAAACCGACCGCCTTAAAATCGCCTTTACCATTCCGGAGAAATACCTGGGGCAGGCCAAAACCGGCCAAACCATAAAACTCCGCACCCCGGCATTTCCAGACAGGGACTTTATCGGCGCCGTCTATTTCGTGAGCCCCCTGATCCGAGAGGATACCCGCAGCCTGATGGTCAAAGCGTACGTGGACAATCCGAATCTTAGGCTGTCTCCCGGCGGATTCGGCGCCGTTGAGTTAATTGTCGATATCCTCGAACAGAAGCCGGTGGTCCCGGAGGAGGCCCTGGTGCCAACACGCACCGGTTACATGATCTATACCATAAAAGACGGCAAAGCATTGGGCCGCGATGTTAAAATCGGGCTCCGTCATCCGGGAACCGTGGAGATCAGAAAAGGCGTTACTCCCGGGGAGACGATTATTAAATCCGGGCACATTGCGGTCAGCGAGGGCGATACGGTTTGTTCACAGCAATAAAACGCGCTTCCCCTGTTTTATGGGGAATAAAATGGAATAATTCCCTATGATCTGGAATTTATGCATCAGACGGCCGGTTATGACGACGGTGGTATTTCTGGCCCTGTTTATTTTCGGTGTATACGGCTACCACCAGATGCCTGTCAGAGAGTTTCCGGATGTCGATTTCCCCATCGTAAGCGTCTCCGTTATACTGCCGGGGGCGGACCCGGAAGTCATTGAAACCGAGGTGGTGGAACCGTTAGAGGAAGAAATTAACACCATTGAGGGAATCAAAGAAATAACATCCACCAGCCGGGAGGAAGTAGGCATTGTCACGGTAGAATTTGAGCTGTACCGGGATATCGATTTTGCGGCCCAGGATGTCCGGGACCGCGTCACCCGGGCGCGGCCGGAGATGGCCGATGACATCGAAGAGCCGATTATCCTCAAAATCGACCCGGACGCCCAGGCCGTGATGTGGATTGCCCTGCGGGGGGATAAGCGATGGGACCCCGTTCGGATGACCGACTATGCCGACCGGGTGATCAAGGACCAACTGGAGCGCTTGCCTGGCGTGGGGCAGATCCTGATCGGCGGGGAACGTATGTATGCCGTTCGAATCAAGCTGGATCCGGACAAACTGGCCGCCCACCATCTAACCGTTCAGGAGGTCATCGGAAAAATACAGGCGGAAAATGTGGATATTCCCTCCGGCCGCATCGAAAGCAGGGAGCGCGAGTTCCTCATAAAAACCGAAGGCCAGTTTGCGGAGGCCGAGCCTTTCAATGACATCATTATCACCTATAGAAACGGGGCGCCGGTGCGGTTGGGGGATGTGGGCACGGCATTGGACGGGGTTGAAAACGACCGCAACGTGGCGCGATACAACAAGGGAAAAGCCGTCGGCCTGGGGGTTGTCAAGCAGTCCGATGCCAACATGGTCGAGGTGGTGGAACGGATCCAATCCGAGTTGGACCGGATTTCCGGAGAGTTCCCGCCGGGGCTGGAATACGCCGTTGCATCGGATGACTCGCTGTATGTCAAGGAAAGTATTGATGATTTGACAACGACCATTTTTATGGCGACCCTGTTGGTTGCGCTGGTCATCCTTGTCTTCCTGGGAAGCCTTCGGGGCACCATTATTTCCGGCCTGGCCATTCCAACCTCGCTTTTGGCCGGGATGGCCATGATTTATTACTTCGGGTTTTCATTAAATGTCCTGACACTGCTGGCCTTTATCCTGGTGGTCGGACTGGTGGTGGATGATGCCATTGTGGTCCTGGAGAGCTGCTACCGGCACATGGAATACGGGGCGGAGGCCAAGCCGGCCGCACGGACCGGAACAACGGAAATCGCTTTTGCCGCCATCGCCAATACCATGTCATTGATTGCGGTCTTTATCCCTGTGGCCTTTATGCCGGGCATGATCGGCCGCTTCTTTTTTGAATTCGGTATCACCGTTGCTGTCACCGTTATCGCCTCGACCTTTACCGCATTAACATTAACCCCCATGCTCTGCTCCCGGTACCTCAAGGCGGCCACCGGAACCGGGAGGCCCTTGCTCCTGCGGATAACCGAACGGGGATTTAATAAAATAGAAGGCGGATACCGTATGATTCTGACCGGCGCCCTGAGATGGCGCTTTCTGACTGTAATGATTGCCATTCTGGCACTTGCTGCGGGCATTTTCTTCTTAAACCGGATGGAATCGGAGTTTGTCCCCAATATCGACAAAAGCCGGTTTATGATTTCATACGAAACCGTCGAGGGGGCGACGGTCAGCAATACGGACAAATATGGCAGCCAGATAGAGGATATCCTGGCCGGCATTGATGAGGTCCGTTCCTTTTTCATGGCCATCGGCCTATCTCAGCAGGGACCCGGCAAAGCCAATGAGGGTTTTTTCTTTGTCCGCCTGATTCATCATACCCAGCGGGAGCGGAACCAGGAGGCCATCATGCAGGAGGTCAGGCAAAAAATCGCCAAAATTCCCGGCGTCCGGGGCTATGTGCTTGAGTCATCAGGGCCGGTAGGGGCTGAAGCGCCCCTGCAGGTCGTGCTGGAAAATCCGGATATCGATGAGCTGGCCAGGCAACAGGAAACCGTGATGCAGTGGATGCGCAGCCAACCCGAATTCGTGGGCGTGCATTCAAACATGAAGCTTGACAAGCCCGAAGTCCGAGTCGCCGTTAACCGCCAAAAAGCCCAGGAGATGGGGGTAACGGTGGCGGAAATTTCAACCACCCTGCGCTATATTTTCGGGGAGCCGGACATATCGGAGATCGATAGACAAAGCGAGCGTTACGAGGTCATTCCCGAGATCGAAACCGAAGAGAATGTCCCGCATACCATTTACCGGCTATATACCCGGAATCAATCCGGACAGATGGTTTCTCTGGAAAACCTGGTTGAAATAGAAGAAGGGGTTGGCCCCAGCGAAATCCATCATTTCAACCGGGGGCGGGCATTGACGATCATGTCCCAGCTGCCGCCCGGCGTGGCCCTGGGCACCGCCCTGGATAAACTGAACAATTACCTGGACACCCAGCTGCCCGCGGATTTCAATACCGACATTACGGGGCGTTCCCAGGATTTCAAGGAATCCTTTTTCTACCTCACCATGGCCCTGGTTTTTGCCGTCATTTTCATATTCCTGATCATGAGCGGGCAGTTCGAGTCCTTTCTCCATCCCCTGACCATCCTTATAACGCTTCCGCTTGCGGGCATCGGCGCTTTCGGTGCGCTCTACGCACTGGGGATGACCGTGAACATTTTTTCATTTATCGGCATTATCATGCTGCTGGGGCTGGTTACCAAAAACGCCATACTGCTTGTGGACTATGCCAATGTACTGGTAGCCCGCGGATACACCGTCATGGACGCGGCCCGGGAGGCCGGCATGGTTCGGTTCCGTCCGGTTTTGATGACGGCCATTTCCACCATCCTTGGCATGTTGCCCATTGCATTAGGCTACGGCGCCGGCGGGGAGGCCAGGATGCCCATGGGGGTATGCATTTCCATGGGCATGTTTGCGGCGACCGCCTTGACGCTTCTGGTGATTCCGACGGTGTATACCCTCTTTGACGCGCTCCAGAAAAAAATTCTGGCGCACAAGACCGTAAGCGCACTGATTGCTTTTCTTATTGTGGCTCTGGTAGCCGTCTATGTATTGGTTTAATACGAGGGAATGCCCATGAAAATAATGCACATCACTATCCATTTCGAATTTTCGGATACCATTGAAAAAATTCTGGACGACCATGAAATTGATAATTACGTCCGGTATTCGATGCGGGAGGGCAAAGACCGGGACGGCAAGCATTTCGGCACCCAGGTATTTCCCGGAAACACCACGATTTATCAAGTCCAGGTGCCGGATGAAAAAGTAGAAGCGATATTCAAGGATTTAAAAACCTTCAAAGAGGCCAAGCCAGCGCACCGGCACCTTGAGGCTTTGGTAATCCCTGTGGATCAAAGGCTGGAATAGCAGGGTTAGAGATGGCAAAGCAAAAAGTTCAAGGTCAAGGCGCGCAAATTCCGAGGAATGCAGCGTACTTAGCTGTACGTGAAATTCCGAGAGACGGAAGCGCAACACAGATATTGGACTTTTTGCGAAGCCATCAGGTATTGGGCGCCAAATACTTCTCCAACATCTCAAACAACTCCTGGCGCTTAACCGGTTTGGCGATATAGTTGTCCATCCCGGCCGCCAGGCACTCATCCCGGTATCCGGCCAGCGCATGCGCGGTCAGGGCGATTATAGGAATAGCCTCAAAGCCCTTGCTACGGATCCGCTTGACGGCCTCGAATCCATCCATTTCCGGCATTTGGATATCCATCAGTATAAGCGTAAAATCATCCGGGCATCCGGAGAATTTCTCCACCGCATCGATCCCGTTCTCCGCTATTTCGACCGCATAACCGGCTTTCTCGAGCATCACCTGGATCAGCTTCTGGTTGACGGCGTTATCCTCGGCCACCAGAATCCGTTTATTTTCGGCAGATGATGATGCGATTTGATCCGCTTTCTTCGCCTCAGACGTAGCGTTGTCCGTCCTCTGCCCGGTCCCGATCAATTCGTTTAACAGTTGAAAAAGTTTTTCCCGCCGAACCGGCTTAATAATGGACCTGTCAAAACCGGACTGACTAAACAGATCCGGGTCCCGCTCGGTGATGTAGGACAGCGCAATCAAGGGGAGCCTTTCGATATCCTGATTTCCGGACTCCCGAATTTGACGCGCGACTTCATAACCGCTTATCCCCGGCATATGGATATCAATCATCGCACAATCAAAGGGGTTGCCTGCGACCAGGGCACGCTCCAGGGTGGGCAGCACCTCCATCCCGTTTCTTAGATCGGAGACTTTCATTCCGGCTGAACTGAGGGCGTTTACCAGCATGTCCACATTGACCTGGTTGTCATCGACGACCAAAACCTGCTTGTCCACCAGCGAAGCGGTCAGATCCTGCCATGGGGCGGCTTTTTCCGATTTTTCCAGCCACCCGGTAAAATGGAATGTGGTGCCCACCTCCGGCTCGCTTTCCAGCCAGACGGTACCATCCATGAGCTCGGCCAGCTGCCGGGAGATACTCAACCCCAGACCGCTTCCACCGAATTTTCTTGATATGGAGTTGTCAGCCTGATGAAACGGCTCAAAAATCGTTTTCTGTTTGTCTTCCGGAATCCCCACGCCGGTATCAGAAACACTGACATGGAGCTTAATCTTTTCGTCCTGACGGGTCTCCATCCACATGGAAAGCGCAATCTCGCCGGACTCGGTAAACCGGGGCGCATTGCCCATCAGGTTGGTCAAGATCTGTTGGAACCGGAACGGATCCCCTCTCAGGTGGGCCGGAATGGATTCATCGATTTTGCAAACCAGTTCGATCGGCTTATCCCCGATTTTCGGCCGAATAATTTCACAGACATCATAGGCCAGAAGCTCGGGCGAAAAGTCTATGGACTCAAGTACGATCTCTCCGGATTCGATCTTTGAAAAATCCAGCACATTATTGATCAGGGAGATCAAGGTTTCCCCGCTGGTCCGGATGATCTCGGCGTAGTCGAGCTGGTTATCGTTTAACGGCGTATCAATCAGCATATCCGTAAAACCCAGAATCGCATTCATCGGCGTCCGGATTTCATGGCTGATATTGGCGAGAAACTGGCTTTTCGCCTGATTGGCGGCATCCGCCTGTTTGGCCAATTCTTCGGCTTTGGCTTTTTCGGCGATTAACGCCTCATTGGCCTCTGTTAACTCCTTAGTCCGCTCCTTGACCATTTCATCGAGTCGGTCGCGATGCTTTTTAAGTTCCCGGGCCGTTTTTTTGTGGCTTTCAATCTCCTGCTCGAGGACTTTGTTTTTTTCCCCGACCTCTTTGGTCAACTGCTCGTTTCTCTCGAAAACCCAGGAAAAGCGGCGGAGCAGATTCTTTTCAAGCTGTTTATGGTGGGTGGCTTCGGCCGAGTCCGCCTCCAAGTCTTCAATCTTCGAATACATCCGGTCGATCGTATGAAACCAGGGCTGCCAGCTTTTGGGCACGCTTCGCAAGGGTTTTCGGGCGCCGGTGCGGTAGCGCGCCAGGATAAACCATACCATCTGCTTGGCCGGCGCAATAAACCAGCGATACAAAAACACGCACAAACCGATAACCAGAAGAATCGTCGCCGACCACAGGGCGATGTCCAATGCCGCCGGGCCCGGCAATTGCCCCCTTCGGAGGAACAACAAGCCGGTAACCGCCAGCATGATACCGGCGATAAGAATCCAGAGAATGATTTCATGGGGCCGCTGAAAGCTGGACAAGCGACTGGTATTAGCCGCCTGCTGGTTGGAATGATTGGCCGTCTGAGGATCTTCCATTGATATACCCGTTTTTATAACCCAGAAAAGAAGGGGTCATGCCCCGCCGTTTTCATCCGGCGCCCCCCCCATCATTTCATCGGCGCCGATTTCCTGTGTCTGTTGGCTGCCCGGCTGAATTTCTGATTTACAGTAGTAAAACTGAAGGGACGCAGAGCCGACCTCTATAATATCGAACTCATTAAGCCGTACTTCCTTGGAGACAGGCTTATAATTGACCTTGGGCTTTCTGGAGCCTCCGGCAAAGCGTAACACATAGCTGTTCCCTTCGACCTTTGCGATCTCGGCCGCCGTATGGCCGACCATCCATCCCTTGACGACAATGTCGCAATCCGAGGATTTGCCGATTCGAACCACGGATTCGGACAAAACAAGGGAATCCCGATCCCCCTTGAGACACTCAAGGCAGCCGACTTTGCCTTTTTTCGTATCCGGTTCGGCCATTTCCGACAGGCTCCGGGCAAGCCGGGAACGATGATCCGAGGTGTCAATATGCATGGTGGCCTGGCTGGTCTCCGGAGAAGAGGCTTCGTTTTCCTCCCCCTGCAAAAAGCCGAAAATTAACGTATAGGGGGGGATGGTAATCTGATCCCCGTGATTGAGCTGCCGGGAAATGACCAGCTCTTTATTGACAAAGGTGCCGTTTCTGCTCTGATAGTCCGTAATAAAATATTGTTTTCCCTCACTTTCAATTTCAGCATGGTAGTTCGACACCGCCGGGTCGTCGAGGACAATCGTATTTTTATCCAGACGCCCGATGGTCAGCGCCCCCCCGGGGTTCAGACGGAAGGCTTTCAGTTTCTCTTTACCTGCATATAGCGTCAGTACCGGCATATATAACGGGCTCCATAAATATCGGGTGATCGGTTAATCCATTCAATAATCATATGAAAACCCGGAATCCGGGTCAAGCATATTACTGGCGGGCCGCCGGCAAAGCAGCCCATGCGACACCCCCCCCTTTAAGAAAATCCGGGAAAATCCGTTTGACTCCAGTCAATGCGAACAGTACAGTAAGTAGCTTAAGGACTTTGCTTAAACCTGGTTGACATCATGTCTGATACTGAAAAAATTGTAAAATATTTTTTGAATATATTCCGGTTACAAACCGAGTTTGCCGAAGGGCAGAACGCCAGATGCCATTTCCAGAGGGTCGTCGATCATAGCCGGGTGGACCAGGTATTCGAGTTCCAGGCCGAATGCGGCGGGAAATGGAAGACGCGGCGAATGAGCATCCGACAGCTCGGTGAATCGGTGGAAAGTAAGAGCACCTGTTTTAAAGTCATCTACGATGACCTTCTGGTGATAAAAATACCGCCCCGGGCATTTCCGAGTTTTGAGGTGTACCTTAAATTCATTCAGACGGAAAAGGCAATTGCCAATCAACTGGCTCCCGACGTCGTCTGTCTGTCGCCTACGCTATCCGTCATCCTGAAAAAAATTCCACAAACCCAGCAAAGGCAAAGGTATATACTTAAAACCGAGGAGGACTATATCCGGATGCTGACCCATGAGCCGGGCCTCCAGAATTATCTAAAAATCGGGGATCGACTGGCATTTTTTATGGATCTTTCCCGGTACGTATTTTTGAACCAGGTGCTGTTTTCCATGCATGAGAAAAAATCACGCATACCTGAGACCATATATAAAAATCGCGAGGCATTGTTTGACCTGGATGCCTTTGAAACCATTTATGGCCCCGAAAATGATGACATATTCTTCGAGATCAACCGGTTATACGGAAACTATCAGAAAACACTGGATCGCGTGGTCGAGTATACCGAGGGGCTTATCTCCATTCCCGATTACCTCAAGGCGGAATGGTTTATGGACGAGTTAACCGGCCATGCATCGGATATTCAGGCCGCCGGTTACTCCGCCGTCGCCGCCGAAAATATTGAAAACGCCCTGCCATCGGTTATAGGCAAGGGCAAAAACGCCATCACCCGCTATAAAAAGATGGTGGATGCCCATGTCATGCAAAAAATCTTTGAAAACAACCGGACGAAAATGGGGGCATTGATTATCAATACCCTTGAACTGGTCTGCCGATTAAAAGAACAGGCGGTGTCGGTTCGCGATTTAAAACCGGATAACATCTTTGTGGCGACAAATTTTGATGGGGCGGATCATATACTGGGCGACCCGTCGGGCTATTCCCTCGGATTGATTGATCTGGAGACTGCGATATCGTTGAAAACCGCTCAACCCAATGCCCTTGAGCAGCCTTTGATGGCGGGCACCCCCTCTTTCATGACCCCCTCCCAACTGTTTTCCAACCCGGTTTTAAAAGAATTATTCGGGAGCCAGATATTTAGAATCCTTTATATGCAGGACTGGTATGCCACGCTGGGAATCATCTTCAACATCGTCACCGGTCAGCATCTGTTCTACCGAACGGCCAAACTCGTGCCGGAAATCATTCGGCTGAAGAAAAAAAACGCCGGCAGGCTAACCGACGTTTTTAAACGGGTCAGCTGGAATTTCTGGCAAACCGCGTCAATCGAACTGGCCGAAAGGCTAGAGGCGAATCAATACCGGCTGGAGGGCCTTCATATCAATTTAACCCATCATATCCGAAAAACCCTTTCCGCCGAAGCCGTTCAGGAAAGCGCCATCCTGACTGAAGCCATCCATCAAATGGTTTACAGCCAAAAGTTATTCCCAAACAACCATGAATCCTTGATCAATGCAACTGCAGAGAGTATCCGCAGGCATCGATTGAAACGGGAGAAACAGCAGGCCGCCGCAAAAAACGCATCAAGGCTGGAGACACGCATCATATCGTTTTTAAAAACCCTGGAAACACTTAAAACGCAGGTCACCCGATCCCGCTCCCTGATGAACTTTCCGCTGGAACCGGTTACTGCCGCTGAATTGATGAATCTACTGTTTTACCGGACGTTTTATGCCATGTACAGGCCAACCTGGTCAGAGCGGGGGCTGCCCACGGCGGAAGCGGACTAGGCGGGTCAAAAGCGCCGCTGCTACTTTCCCAGATACTGATTCAGAAGATCCTTCAATTCACCGAATTCCGCCTCAATCTCTGCATATATAGGGAATGCGTCGGCAAGGTCTCCGGATTTGGCCTTCATTTCGAGCCGATAGGCCTTCTCCCGCAATCGGTTGGCGGAGATATTGGCGGAAGATCCCTTCAATGTATGGGCGGCATTGGCCACAGCCTCCGGTGATCCCCCCTTGATACTTGTTCTGAGGTTTTCAAGGACCTTGGGCGCATCCTCCAAAAATATGCCCAATACCTCCCGAATTAGCCCCTCATCCCCGTCAACGCGCTCGATCAGCTCATCGAGGGCAAAACTTTCGGTGTCCGGTCCGATGGGTCGGTCCTGTTGCATAGGGCTCAAAGATTCGATAGTTTAGGTTCGTGCCCATCCATAAATGGCTAATTTATGGACAGGCACGAGGTTAATGTTGGCGAAAACGACATAATAAAATTATAATAATACTAATACGAATATGATTGGGGGTAAAGCATAAAAGCGAAAAAACACCGGCGCCCCCTGATAAGATTAATAGGCGGGCGCTTACAGCGAGAGAGGAAGAATTATGGCAGGTTCTCAGTTTACGGAAGATGCGCTTGAGCAGATTAAATCCCATGGTTTAAGCGTTGATGAGGTGAACAGGCACATTGCGGTGTTTAAAAAAGGCACGCCCTACCTGAATCTGGATCGCCCCTGTACCATCGGCGACGGCATTAAGAGGCCAGATGACCGCCTGAAAATGCGTTGTATTGAAAAATACCGGGAGGCTGCCGTCAAAAGACGAATGCTAAAATTTGTTCCCAGCTCAGGCGCCGCCACCCGTATGTTTAAAACCCTTATCAAGGCCAATAATCGTTATGACCGGATTACCGCCGATGATATCAAGGCAGGCATCCTTGATGACGAATCAGAGGCCTCGGAAATCCGCACATTTATAGATGGACTCCGACGGTTTGCCTTCTACCCGGCGCTGGCCGATACAATGCAGCGCGATGGGATAAGTGCCGCCAGTATTTTAGAAAAAGGAGAATTCAAGCCATTTTTGGACTACCTGTTGACCGAGAAGGGTTTGGGCTATGGCGGCAAACCCAAAGGGCTATTGAAATTTCACCAATATACTGAGGCGGCCCGAACCGCGTTTGAAGAACACCTGGTGGAGGCGGCGGGCTACAGTAAAACCGAAGCCGGCGAATGCGCGCTTCATTTCACCGTTTCCCCGGAGCATCGGCAGGATTTTGAATCCCTGCTCGAGTCGGTCCGAAGCGGGTTTGAAAAACTTTTTGATGCGCGTTTCACGGTTGATTTTTCCGTCCAGAGCCCTTCCACGGACACTATCGCTGTGGATATGGATAACCAGCCATTCCGCCGGAACGACGGTTCACTGCTTTTCCGACCCGGCGGCCACGGCGCCCTGATCCAAAACCTTAACCGCCTGACAGACGATATTATATTTATCAAAAATATCGACAACGTGGTTCACGACCGGTTCAAGTCCGAAACCATCGAATGCAAGCAGATTCTTTGCGGCTATCTTTTGATCATCCAGGAAAAGATTTTCCACTATATTGATGCGCTGAGCCAAAATCCGCCCGATGAGCCATTGATTGAAGAGGTTACCGGATTCGTCGAAACCGAACTCTCCGTAACCCCCCCGAAGGCTTTTTATAACGGTGACAGGGAAGACCGGCGCCGTTATCTTGTGGATCGGTTGAATCGCCCCTTGCGTGTCTGCGGAATGGTCCCCAATTCAGGAGAACCGGGGGGCGGACCCTTCTGGGTGAAGGACAGGGACGGCCATCTTTCCATCCAGATTGTCGAGACCAGCCAGATTGATCCGGAGGATGACGGCCAGCAGGCCATTCAGCAGGGGTTGACCCATTTCAACCCGGTGGATCTGGTCTGCAGTATCCGTGATATAAACGGCAATCCGTTCGATTTATCCCGATATGTCGATACCGAGGCCGTATTTATCGCCTATAAATCAGAAGAAGGAAGGGACTTAAAAGCCCTTGAGCATCCGGGGCTTTGGAACGGGGCCATGGCCTACTGGAATACGGTATTCGTCGAAATCCCGCAGATCACCTTCAATCCGGTTAAACGGGTGACGGATCTACTTCGCAATCCGCACCAGGCAAAAGATCAATAAGGTATAAAGTATAGGGTATTGGGTATTGGGTATTGGGTGTAAGGTTTAAGGTATAGGGTATTGGGTATAAAGGGTATAAAGGGTATAGGGTTTAGGGTGAGAGGGTAGTTGAGATGGCTGATGAACCAGAAGATATGAAAAAAAGCGCGGTCGGGCACCTGCCTTTTCCGGATTACTCCCGGCCGGTGTTTCAGGTGCCTGAAGACAACCGGTCGCGCATCCTTGATAAACTGACCCGGATTTACGGCCAGGCCCAGGGCAGGGCCGCCTATACCGAAATTGAACGGCTCATGAGGGTCTACTATGCACACAAGCGCCCCGAACAGATAGCGGCAGAAAAAAGTTGCCATCCGGAAGCTCGCTTCTCTGAAAAAGATATCATCCTTATCACTTACGGTGACATGATCCAGGGCGAAAACCGGGCGCCGCTTGCCCAGCTATGCCGCTTTGCAGAGACCTACCTCTCGGATACTTTCAATACCATCCACATCCTGCCGTTTTTTCCGTATTCATCGGACCGTGGCTTTGCGATTAAAGACTTTGAGCGGGTGGATCCCGCACTCGGGGGCTGGTCGCACCTCGCCCGGATCAAGGGGCGCTTTAACCTGATGGTGGATCTGGTCCTGAACCATGTATCGTCCGAGCACCGCTGGTTTCAGGCGTTTTTAAACGCCAATCCGGTTTATACCGACTTTTTTATCGCTTTCCCGGATGAAGATGCCATCCCGGCCGATCAGCTGAAAAAAATCGTCCGCCCCCGAACATCCAAGCTGCTGTCTACGTTTGATGCCCTTGACGGCCAGAAGGCCGTATGGACCACGTTCAGCCGGGATCAAATCGACCTGAATTACAAATACTGGCCGGTTCTCTCCCGCATGATCCGACTCCTGCTTTTCTATGTCCGACACGGAGCGGACGTGATCCGGCTGGATGCGGTCACCTATCTGTGGAAACAGCTCGGAACGGCCTGTGTCCATCTCGATGAAAACCACCTGGTGGTCAAGCTGTTCCGCGACATTCTGGATACAGTAGCCCCCCATGTGGCGCTGATCACTGAAACCAATGTGCCCCATTCGGAGAATATCTCGTATTTCGGAAGCGGCCGTGACGAAGCGCAGATGGTCTACAACTTTGCCCTGCCGCCTCTTCTGCTTTACACCTTTCTCGCCGGCTCCGCCGAAAAACTCACGGACTGGGCCCGGGGGCTTGAAAAAATATCCGATACCGCCACTTTTTTCAATTTCATGGACAGCCATGATGGCATCGGGCTGCCCGGGGCCAGGGAGATCCTGAATAATGAGGAAATCGAGTGGATGGTCCAAACGGTAAAGGACAGGGGCGGGCTGGTTTCCTACAAGGACACCGGGGACGGCACCACCAGCGCCTATGAGCTCAATATCACATGCTACAGTGCGCTAGATGACAACCGTCGGGAAGCGTCGGAAGAAATAAAAATCAAACGATACCTCGCCCTCCGCTCCATCCCCCTCGTGCTGGCCGGCGTACCCGGCATCTATATACACGGCCTGCTGGGCAGCCAAAACGCCGTGGCGGCCGTTGAGGCCGACGGTGTGGCAAGAAGCGTCAACCGCGAAACATTGCATGCTGAAAGCCTTCAGGAGGAGCTAAGGGGTAGAAATACGACGAGGGCTAAAATCTTTTATGCGTTTTCCGAGCTGATCGCCAAACGCCGCCATGAACCCGCCTTTCATCCCAACTCCGCCCAGCAGGTGTTAAACCTCTCGGAAAAAATTTTTGCCGTGATTCGAACGACGGGGGAAAAATCCGGCAGCCTGATCTGCCTGACCAATGTAACAGAGACCCCGCTTGAGACGGCGTTGGCGCTTTCCGCCGCCGGCTTGCCCGGCCTCTCTCTGACAGCGAGTTTCACCGATATCGTCTCGCACACCGCATACAAGGCTAAAGACGGTATTCTCAGCCTGTCTTTGGCGCCTTACACGCTATTATGGCTAAAGCCGGATTAAATACACACCGCATATAAGGATTAATCTTTTTACATTGACAAAATATCCCCTCTTCTCTAAAAATTGGGGTTACGTATTTTACGCATATTTTAGATAGGAGGGCATGAGTTTAAATCTTTATCCGCATATATTCCCGTTCTGCCCTGTACAACAACAAACCCAGCCGCACAGGGATGTTAAATGACGATACTTGTTGTTGATGACCGACGCGAAGTAAGACACATTATTCAGGCCTTCCTGGAATCCGGAGGCTACAATAACATAATAACCGCGGCATCCGCCGAACGCGGGCTCGAGATCCTCGGCGTGGAAAGGGACGATCCCGTCAGCCAACCCATTGACCTGATACTGATGGATATCGTACTTGACGGGATGGACGGGGTTGAAGCCTGCCGAAAAATCAAGTCCTATCCCGCCCTATCCGATGTGCCGGTCGTGATCATGACCGCCCATACCGAGCCCGAAAATATTGACAAGGCCTTTGATGCCGGCGCCATTGAGTTTCTGTTAAAACCCGTCCAGAAGCTTGAATTGCTCGCCCGCGTCAGATCCATCATGCATTTCAAAAGCCAGCTGGACCGGCTGCGGGAACGTGAAAAACAGTTGACCGCAATTACCGATGAGTTGGAAACCGCCAACGCGCGGCTGGAACGCATGTCCCATGCCGACGGCCTGACCGGTATCCCCAACCGCCGTTACTTTGATTTTATGTTCAAAAAACTCATGGCATCCGCCACCCGTATGTCGATTCCCCTATCCCTGTTGATGCTGGATATTGATTTTTTCAAACCCTACAATGATACCTATGGGCATCTGGCAGGCGATGATGCGCTGAAAACGATCGCCGAGAACCTTCATAAGACGATCAAACGGGAAAGCGACTTTATTTCCCGGTATGGCGGCGAAGAATTCGCCATTGTACTTTTCGGAAATGATCTTAAAGCGGCTGAGCGGCTGGGCGAAAACATACGGCAGCAGGTTGAGGCTTTGGACATCGCCCATGAGGCCTCGGGTACCAGCGACCGGATAACTGTGAGCATCGGCATTGCCACCTGCATACCGGAACCCCATATCAAGCCCGAGAACCTCATCTATTGTGCCGATCAGGCGCTTTATGAGGCCAAAAGCACGGGGAAAAACCGGGTGGTCACTCGCGACTCCGAGTATCTCGACGATCCGGCGTTAAAGAGGAACCATACCTTGATGGCCCGGCATTATGTTTAAAACCCCAGCATCAGGGCGATGATTCCGACAAGGACACAGTAAGGCGCAAAATAAAAAAACTGACCGTGGCGAACGATTTTTATCAGCGTACTCAAAGCGATGTAGCCGACCCCGGCCGAGGCGGCGGTCCCCAAAGCGATTGATAGCGTCGAGATTTCCCCCCATCCATCCGCTCCGCAGGCCAGGCTCAACACAAGGGCGCCTAAAATCGCGGGAATGGCCAAAAGAAATGAAAATCGGGCCGCCGTATCCCGTTTAAGCCCCAGACACAGGCATACAGCAATCGTGGCCCCCGAGCGGGACACGCCGGGGATTACGGCTACCCCTTGGGCGAGGCCGACAATCAAGGCCCCAAAAACCGTAAACTCGACCATTCCCAATTCCCCTGGCTTTACCAGCCGGGTTCCCACAAGCAGTGCGGCGGTAAAAAAAAGCGACAGGCCGACAACCCACAGGGAGGTAAATAGATGATCCGAAATTTGATGAAAACCAAGTCCCAAGGCGGCAGTGGGCAGTGTTCCGGCCAGAATGAGGCCGAGCGTTTTCAAATCCGGATCATCGGTCCATCCAAAGGGCCGTTCGGCTTTCGGTTTAAGCATCTGCCCGCCAAATCGAAGCACCGATTTTAAAAGAGCGGCGATATCAGAAAAAAAATAAACCGCCACCGCCAGCAGGGTGCCGACATGAACGCTGATGTCAAAAGAAAGCGCCGGCTCCCTTAGGTTGAAAAAGTGTTGAAACAGCACCAAATGCCCTGAGCTGCTGACCGGAAAAAATTCGGTGAGCCCCTGTACGATCCCCAAAATAACGGCCTGAACCGGATCCATCGATTGGCTCCAAACTACCTAAATTGAGCGTTCAATTTTCTGAAAATTTAATTTTTATTTTATTTTCAGGCTATTGAATCATTTTTTAATCAAAAAATCCCCCCCGGGATTTCCAATTTCAGCGCGGCTCCCCGCCCTGTGTCAAATGATCCGCATCCGGCGCCGCCTTTCGAATCACTTCCAACACAATGAGATCCGTCGAATAGGGGTTTTCCAAACAGACATCGGCGTCGGCATCAATGCACAGCATATCGGGCGGGCCGACTTCGCGTTTTTCATCGTCTATTGAAAGCCAGCCCCCGCCGGCGATGAAAATCCAGGAAAGATTGCCATGACCATGGCCGGAAAACGCGATACGTCTTTTGGGGCTGATCATAAGCTTCCGAACATACAGTTCATCGTTAGGATCAACGATCTCAGCCCGTCCCCAGGGGAGATATATCCAGGGATGCCTAACCGCCTCCCGGCGTCCGCTTTCCTTCAGATGATCCACAATGTGTTTGACCGCCTGGGCCTTTTCCATTGACGCCACCAGCACGGCATCCGACGTTTCCACGACGACCTGGCGGGACAGGCCCACCCCGGCGACCAGGCGTTGGCTGGAAAAAATCAGTGAATGATCCACATCGGATACCAACACGTCCCCGGAGATAACATTCTCATCCCCATCCTTTTCACCCACTGCCCAGATGGCGGCCCATGAGCCCAGATCATCCCAGCCGGCCTCAAATGGGATCATGACCCCGCGCCCGGTTCTCTCCATAACCGCGTAATCAATGGAATCCGAGGGGCAGGCCCCGAATTCTGCTTCATCCAGCCTGAAAGCGTCGCCGTCCGCCCTCCCCTTTTGAAACGCGGCTTCACAGGCATTGACGATTTCCGGAGCAAATCGTTTCATCTCCGCCATCACCGCCCCGGCAGCGAACATGAACATACCGCTGTTCCAGCAATAATCGCCGGAGGCCAGATACCCGCGGGCGGTTTCCAGATCCGGTTTTTCCACGAACTCGTCGATATAAAAGCCGGCGCCGTCACCGCCGCCCCCATTTCCTTCTGATACGGGGGCCGGCGCGCCTTTTCGAATATAGCCGTATCCGGTTTCCGGTTTATCCGGAATAACGCCGAATGTAATCAACGATCCCGCGGCCGCGTAATCGGCCCCCGCCCCAATGGCTTGATGAAATTTTGCCACATCATTGATCAGATGATCCGCCGGAAGTATCATGATCAAGGCACCGGGATCAATGGAGGCGGCTTTCAGCGAGGCGACGGCGACCGCAGGCGCCGTGTTCCGCCCTACCGGCTCAAGGAATATGGCCGACGGCAAGACCCCGATCCCTTTTAACTGTTCGGCAACAATCAGCCGGTGCTTTTCATTGCAGATCACCATCGGCGGCGCCATATCCTTGACACCGTTGATCCGAAGCAGGGTATTCTGAAGCATGGTACGGTTATTGGTCAACTTGAGCATCTGCTTCGGATACAACCGCCGGGAAAGCGGCCATAGCCGCGTACCGGAGCCGCCTGCCAGAATTACCGGGATAATCATCGTCGGGTCCTTTCCAGAACAGATTCACGGTTCAGGGTAAAAAAATCAAAAGCTTGGCGCATTAGCGCCTCTCACTGCCGTCATTCCGGAAAACGAAAGCGGCGAGGCATCCTGTTTGTTATAGATTTTTCGCTTTGCCTTCGTGTCATACCGCATAAGCCTTGATCAGCCTTTTAGGCGCCCGTGTCGATATGAATCGGCGTCTGCCGGCAGATCGATCAAATAATCCCGTTGCCGGCGATGGCATCTGCCAACGCAAAAGGCTGAGGGCAGGTGCCGTTTAATTTCGCGGAAGACTTCCGGGAGGCAGGTAAACAAGAGCTCATAGTCCTCGCCCCCGGCGAACATAAATGCGTGGGCCGGAAACCCATACTTATCGAAGAATCGGGCAAGCTGCGGATCGACCGGCATTTGCCCGGCGTCAAACGCAATGGTCAAGCCCGAGGCTTCGGCAATATGGGCCGCATCACCTGAGAGGCCGTCGCTCATGTCCATTACGCATGAAACCCCGTGCGCGGCCAGAATCTGCGCGGCATCAAACCGGGCTTTCGGATGTTTGAAATGATGGATCAGATCCGGAAATGCTTCATCTCCGGTTTCCAAACACTTAAGGCCGGCCCGGGCAAGCCCCAGCGGGCCGGTCACGTAAACCCCGTCCCCCGGCCGAGCGTTTTTTCTTAACGGGAAAATGTCCGATCGCCCGCTGCCAACGGCGAAAAGATCAATCGTCAACTCCCCTGCGGCGGATATATTGCCCCCGCCGGAACATGCCGAGTGCCGCTCCAGGCCCTGCCGGATACCCCTGTACAGCTCAATAATCGATTCCTCTGACATGTCGCGCGGTATGCCGAGGTTGACAAACAGCGCCTGGGGCCGGGCATAGGACGCCGCCAGGTCACTGAACGTAATTTCAACGGCTTTTTGCCCGAGCTCCGCCATTGTCTGCCACGACCTCCGAAAATGGACGAACTCCCGCTGGGTATCAGTGGTAGCCACCGGATGCGCGATCCGGTTCAAAAGAGCGGCATCATCACCCGGCGGGACCCGGACAATGGATTCATCCATCGGTAAGGACGGCAGGAGGGAGTCAATCAGGGAGAACTCGTCCTGCCAGGCAGACAGGAACTTACGGGAGCGGGCCCCGCACGCCCGGGCGAACCCAACTGCGGCCTGTGCTGGGGCTTCGGCGCGGGTAATACCGCTGATCACCGCCCCGCCGGCAGCCCCATGGCCCATACAATCGGCCACATTTTGCGCATTGACACCGCCGATGGCGACTACGGGAAGGGGGGCTTTTTCAACAACCGCCCCTAGCCCGGAGAGGCCGATCACCGCCTTGGCATCCGCCTTTGTCCCGGTGGCGTACACCGGGCCGCTGCCGATATAGTTGCAGGGCGTCAGATCAGCGGCGTCAAGCTCGGCGGGTGTGGATACGGACACACCGATGATCGCCGACGCCCCCAAAATCCGGCGGGCGACCGACGGCGGCGTATCCGTCTGGCCGAGATGGACCCCGTCCGCTGCCACCGCCTTTGCCAGAAGCACGTCGTCGTTGATCACGAATGGCACAAAGTGCCGCCGACAGGCGTCGCGAATGGCCTCTACCTCCGGTATGTCATTTATGGAGAAGTGTTTGTTCCTATACTGAACAAGGGTCGCGCCGGCTTTAATGGCTATCTCCGCCTGCTGAAGCGGCGAAGTGCCGGGCGCCTGGTCATCCGTGATAAAATAGAACCTTAGATTTTCAGCAAAACCGGTTCTCACAGGCCCCCTCCCGCCTGGATGGGGCCGGTCTGCCCAATCCCCTCGAATTGGGCCGCCCATTCAAGAAACCGGTTAACCTTATCCGGGCCGTATCTCTCAATGTTTTTTACCACGGATACGAATTCCAGCGGCTTGCCGTTGCGATGCCATTTTTTGGAAAAAAACTTGTCCGCATAACAAATGATCCGCTCTTCCAGCGTAACAGGCAGCATATCCCGTTCAGGGAGCGGCAGTTGGTGGGCCCTGATTTCGTGGGCCGTCAGCCCCACCCCCACATGCCGTTCACATACCCGCGCATGCCGGGATAGCCCCCTTTCTTCCAGAATTTGCCGGCCGAGATAGCCGTGGCAGATATAGGGATAGGCCCCCGAACATCCGATGGAGGGGGCGTTGGTTAAATATATGCCGATATCATGGAGCAGCGCCGCCTCTTCAATGAATGCCATGTCCGGGTTGAGATGCCTAAGATTTGCGGCAATGCCCAGTGCCCGCCGCGCCACGGCCCTTGAATGGGCGACAAGGATTTCATGCGCTTCGGTTCCCGGCGGATACAGCGCCTGGATGATTTCTTTGGGCTGATTAGCCATTGTCCCCCTATCAAAATTGATGGCTTCGTAAAAAGTCCAATATCTGTGTTGCGCTGCATCCCTCGGAATTTCACGTACAGCTAAGTACGCTGCATTCCTCGGGATTTGCGACGCCTTGATCTTGAACTTTTTACTTTGCCATCCCAAAATCGACTTTTTACGAGAACCTCAAAATTGATTCTTACCGGACATCAACACCGCTTCGATGAACGGATCAATCCCCCCGTCCAGTACGCCGTCCACATTGCCGATCTCGAGGTTTACCCGGTGGTCCTTGACCAATTGATACGGATGCAGGACATAGGAGCGGATCTGGTTCCCCCAGGCGATTTCGTCTTTACTCTCGTGCATTTCCTGCATGCGCTGCTCCTGTTTCTCCTTTTCCAGTTGATACAGCCTGGCGCGCAAAACTTTCATGGCCAGCTCCCGGTTTCTGATCTGGGATTTTTCCTGCTGGCACTGGACGACGATACCGGTGGGTATATGCGTAATCCGAACGGCGCTGCTGGTCTTGTTCACATGCTGGCCGCCGGCGCCCTGGGCGCGATAGGTGTCAATGCGCAGATCATTCTCGTCAATATCCACCTCGATCTTCTCGTCGAGTTCCGGATAGACGAATACCGAGGCAAACGAGGTATGCCGCTTGCCGTTCGCGTTAAACGGAGAAATCCGAACCAGCCGGTGGATCCCGATTTCGACCTTAAGATATCCGAACGCATACTGGCCGGCCACTGAGAATGTGACGCTTTTGATCCCCGCCTCATCCCCCTCCTGCATGTCGATCATTTCCATCTTGAAGCCCTTTTGCTCGATCCAGCGGGCATACATGCGAAACAGCATCTCCGCCCAATCCTGGGCTTCCGTGCCGCCGGCCCCGGCATTGATCGACATGATGGCGTTGTTCTCGTCGTCTTCGCCGTCGAGCACCAGTTGAAGGGAGAAGCGGCTGATCTCTTTTTCAAGCCGCTCCGCTTTTCGCTCAGCCTCGCCGGCAGCGGCCTCATCGGACTCCTCGACGGCAAGATCAAAAAGCACATCACAGTCCTCCACTTCCTTATAAAGGGCATTCCAGGTGTCGATTTTTGATGAGAGCCTGGCCCGCTCCTTTAGAATCGATCGGGCGCCATCGGAATCCTCCCAGAAATCGGCCTGGGCAATCTGATTTTCGATCTCGGCCAGCCGTTTTTGTTTGCCCGGCAGGTCAAAGATACCCCTTAAGCTGATCCAGCTGCTTATAGAGATCCTGAAGGGTCTGCTTGAGTTCGACTGTCATTATTTACCTCCTTTATTTTTAAACAATAATTTTAACACAATTATAAACCCGGTGACAATAAAACAAGCGATCGGCAGCCAATCCCCGTGCCGGGTATAAAAACTCTCGTAATCCTTTATTAACGGAATGCGCCGGGATAAAACGGCTGTTTCGAACAGCGGGCTTTTCTCCATGGCCCGGCCCGCCGGATCAATATAGCCGCTGATTCCCGTATTGGCAGACCTTACTAACGTCCGCCGATTCTCTATCGCCCGAAATACCGCCATTGAGAAATGCTGATAGGGCGCGCCGGTCCTGCCGAACCAGGCGTCATTGGTCATATTGATCAGAAAATCCGCCCCGTTTTTCACCATCTCCACTGAAAGCGGCGGGAAGATGACTTCGTAGCAGATCAACATACCGACGCGGGTGTCCGCCCACCCCATGGTATCGCCCCGCCTTCCGGCGTCAAAATCGCCCACCTGGGCGACCAGGCTGTTGATAAAGGGGAGCCATTTCTTAAACGGGACATATTCGCCAAACGGAACGAGATGGACCTTATCATAGCGGCCGTGGACTTCCCCCTGCGGCCCGATCAGATAGGCGCTGTTATAATTCACAGGGGTTCGGTTGACAAACTCCACCGACGGCGCACCGATAATAAAATACGTTTCCGCTTTGTCAATGCCGTTTGTCACCTTTTCGGTCAGCTCCATATTATACCGGAAATAAAAGGGGGCGGCGGTCTCCGGCCACACGATCAATTCCGGCGACGGATGCGAGGCACGATCCGAGAGCTCGAAGTATTTATCAACGGTGGCCTCCATAAACCGGCGGTCCCATTTGTGCATCTGCGCTATATTGCCCTGGACCACGGCGACATCCAGGGTATCGGCCGCCGCCATCCGTCCATCCATCTCGTTTACCCGGGCATTTCCATATATCAGGACAGCGCACAGGGCGATCAAAACGAACAGGCAGCTCCCGGCGGCAGCCCGGCCGCTGACCCCCCTTCCCTGCCACCTCTTGCCCGAGACCGCCAACACCAGCATCAGCAGGGCCGCATTGGCGAGCAGAATAATTCCGGACACGCCGTACACGCCTAAAATATCGGCAAATTGGATCAAGTCGAGCTGATCCGCCTGACTGTATCCCACAATTCCCCAGGGAAATCCTGAAAAGAGGATGGAGCGGAGATATTCCAGGCAGATCCAGAAAACAGGCGCCATGATAACCATGACGACCGGCCGGCGAGCCGTCCAGGTCATCAAAACGGCAAAAATGGCCGGATATATGGCAAGATAGAGGGCCAGCAGGAGGAGGGCCAAAATGCTCAGACTAAATGACAACTGCCCGTAAACCCGCATGGTGAAAGCCAACCAGTAAATCAGGCTCAGATAATGGCAGAGCCCTGCCAAAAACCCCAGGAGAAAACTCTTCCGGACATCTGTATCCCGGATGGCGAAAAAAAGAAGCGCCAACGCCCCCCAAACCGTATAGCTCACCCCGATTATGGGAAAACCGGCGGTTAACAGCACGCCGCTTAAAACCGCCAGCATGATTTTCCCCGAATTCTCAGTTAGGGTTTGAAAAAGTGCCATTTCTTTATAATTAAAGGATATTGGTATTAAAATGATGGATAGGGGGATAAAACCAGCGGAGCCGGCATTGTATTTTCCCCCATTTTATGTCAAAACTGGCTCTAACTTTTAGAACCCATTTACACGAGTTTGGCTGACAATAAAATGGATGAATTTACTGAAATAATCAATAAAGATCTAACGGGAGAATAATGAACGTATTGATTACCGGGGCCAGAGGGCAGCTCGGACAGGATTGTGCGGCGGTTTTGGGCGGCAGACACCGCGTCACCGCGGTTGATGTGGATGAACTCGATATTGTCTTCGCAAAAGCAGTGGACGCCGCCGTTCAATCCTTATCCCCCGAAATCATTGTTAATTGTGCGGCATTTACAAATGTGGATGCCTGTGAAAGCCAAAAGGATAGCGCCTGGCGGGTCAATGCGGACGGACCGGCCAACCTGGCGGCGGCGGCGGCAAAAACCGGGGCCCGCCTGATCCATATTTCCACGGATTACGTATTTGACGGCCAAAAGCCGGTGCCTGAGGCTTATACCGAGTCTGATGCGCCCCATCCGCTGTCCGTGTACGGCAAAAGCAAACTCGAGGGGGAGCAGCGGATCATGGAAAAAATTGACAACCATGTGATTCTGAGGACCGCCTGGCTTTATGGGTTAAAGGGCAAAAATTTCATCCGCACCATTTTGGGCAGGGTATTAAATGAGCCGCAGAACCGGCTTAAAATTGTTAATGATCAGTATGGTTCGCCCACATGGAGCCGTCGACTGGCCATGCAGATCGACCGGCTATTGACGACTTCGGCCTGCGGCATCTACCACGCCTCTTCCGAAGGCTATTGTACGTGGTACGAACTGGCGACGGCCCTTTTAAAGGCGCTTGACCTATCCGGCCGGCTGAGCCCCTGCACAACCCAAGAATACCCGACGCCTGCGCCGCGGCCCGGCAATTCGATTCTGGAAAACAACCGTTTGAAAACGGCCAATCTTAATGTTATGAACAATTGGCAGGCGGATCTACAGGAATTTTTGGGAACCCACGGTCAGGAATTGACCGCGTCTTTGACCCGGAATACAACTGGAGCCTTTTCATGAACCTTCTGGTTACGGGCGGCAGCGGATTTATCGGCAGCAATTTCATCCGGTACCTGTTGACTGAAACGGACTTCAACGGTCAGATTATCAATGTGGATTGCCTGACCTATGCCGGCAACCCGGAGAATCTCTCCGATATCGAAGCCCGTTTTTCAGACCGGTATGTTTTCGTCAAGGCGGACATCGCCCATCAGGAGGAAATGGCCAAAATTTTTGATTACTACAGCATTGACGCCGTCTGCCATTTTGCCGCCGAATCCCATGTGGATCGCTCCATCGCCGCGCCGGATGCCTTCATCCATACCAATATCTTCGGCACCTACACCCTGCTCGAGCTTGCCAGAAAACGCATGCATCACATCAAGCGGTTCCATCATATCAGCACGGATGAAGTCTATGGGAGCCTCGGGAAAAACGGATATTTCAGTGAAACATCGCCCTATCAACCGACAAGCCCGTATTCGGCTTCAAAAGCGGCTTCCGATCATTTGGTTCGCGCCTATTTTTATACCTACGGTTTACCGGTTACCCTGTCCAACTGCTCAAACAACTACGGGCCCTACCAGTTCCCGGAGAAACTGATTCCGCTGATGATCCTGAATGCATTGGCGGGAAAGCCGCTGCCGGTTTACGGCGACGGCCGCAACATCAGGGACTGGCTCTACGTGAGGGACCACTCTGCGGCCTTATGGACGATTCTTGAAAACGGCGAAATCGGTGAGACTTACAACATCGGCGGCAACTGCGAGATTGAAAATATCCGGCTGGTGGAACAGATCTGCGGGATTATTGACAATCATCCGTCCCTGGGATTCGATACCTCCCGAAAAGACCTGATTACTTTTGTCACGGATCGCCCCGGCCATGACCGGCGATATGCCATTGATGCGACAAAAATCATGGCCGATCTGAACTGGGCGCCGAAGACCCCGATTGAAAAAGGGCTTCGGGAGACCATTGACTGGTATATCGAGAATCAGGAATGGATCGATCGGGTCATCAGCGGTGAATACCGAAACTGGATCGAGCAGCATTATCATTTTTAAAAGCGATTTATTGCGCTGGCGCACCATTTTTGCAGAAAGTAACTCTGAAAAGCGTCCGCATTGTCATTTCGAGCGGTAGCGAGAAATCTTTAACAATCAAGATTCCTCGTCACTTTCGTTTCTCGCAATGACAGCAGCGGAAGCTTCTAAGATAATATTAAATATTGTCGAGTTCCTTGGAAGGATAGACGAATGAAAGGAATTATACTGGCCGGCGGATCAGGCACACGACTCTACCCGTTAACCCGGGTCACCAGCAAACAGCTGCTGCCCGTCTATGACAAGCCAATGATCTATTATCCCCTGTCGGTGCTGATGCTGGGCGGCATCAGGGATATTCTGATCATCTCCACGCCCCACGACCTGCCCAACTTCCAGTCCCTTCTAGGCGATGGATCATGGCTGGGGATCCACATTCAATACGCCGAACAGCCGCGGCCCGAAGGCATCGCCCAGGCTTTTGTCATCGGCAAGTCTTTTATCGGCGGGGATCCGGTCTGCCTGATTTTGGGGGACAATCTGTTTTTCGGCCACAATTTAAGCGGTATTCTGAAATCGGCGTTTAATTCCAATCCCGGCGGCGTGGTCTTCGGCTACCGCGTGGGGGACCCGAGCCGCTATGGTGTCGTGGCCTTTGATGATAGCGGAATGGTCATCGATATTGAAGAAAAGCCGACGCAACCCAAATCCAATCACGCAGTGGCCGGCCTCTACGTCTACGACAACGCGGTCATCGATATCGCCGCAGGCCTCAAGCCTTCAGACAGGGGGGAGCTTGAAATCACCGACGTCAACCGGGCATACCTCAAAGAAAGTGCCCTAAAAGTCGAGCTTCTCGGCCGGGGGTTTGCCTGGCTGGATATGGGGACCCATGAATCCATGCAGCAGGCGGCCAGTTATGTCCAGACCATCCAGAAACGCCAGGGCTTCAAAATCGCCTGTGTTGAAGAGATCGCCTATCGCCTGGGCTATATCAGCAAAGCGCATTTGGAATCCCTGGCCGAGGCCATGAACAAAAATGAATACGGGGCCTATTTAAAAGATATATCCACATTTAAACGGGCGGAACTGGTCCAATGACGATCCGACGATCCCCGGGACAGGCAGCCCTGTACCTGCCCGACGGACTAGCAACCGAGCCATAAGTCTTTACGGCGCACCGCGGGTTTTTTTGGGTGCCCCATCACCGTCTCCGCTCCCGGCAGGATTCCCGGCTGCCTCTGTTTGCCCCACGGTTTGACCGTAATACTGCCAGCCGCCGCCAAGTGCCTTGTAAAGGCCGGCCAGATTGGAGGCTACCTGCCCCCTGGACTGGACCAGCTCATCCTCCAGCTCAAGCAGGGACCGCTGGGCGTCCATGACGTTATAGAAATCCGCCAGACCGGCTTTGAAACGATCCCTGGCCAAAAATTCGGTGCGTTTGGCCGCTGAAACGGCTTTTGCCAGGGATGCTTCCCGCATCTGCTCCTTGGCATAAGCGGTCAAGGCATTTTCAATCTCCTCCTGGGCATGGAGCACCGCGGACTTATACTGAATCAGGGCCTCTTTTTGTTTTTCCGTCTGCAGCTCGATATTTAACCGAAGCGCCCGGCCGTGAAAGATCTTCCAGGAAACGCCCGGTCCGATATTCCAGAACTGGCTCCGGGCATCAAAAAACTGGCTTTCCACATCCAGGGCCTCCAATCCTATAGTGCCGAGCAGATGAAACTTGGGATATAGTTCGGCCGTAGCCATGCCAATTCTGGCGGTTTGGGCGGCAACCCGCCTCTCAGCCCGACGGATATCCGGACGACGCCGCATGGCCTCTGCCGGAATCCCCACCGCCACTTCGGCGGGCACCTGTGGAATCGGCTCGGCAGGCGTCAGCTTTTCATCGATCAAGCCGGGTTCAAGGCCTAAAAGGACCGCCAGTCGGTTCTTGGCCGCGCGCAATCCGCTCTTCAGCCTTGAAACCGTGGACCGGGTGCGCTCCAGATTCCTGAGCGACTGCTTAACGGCCAGTTCATCGATTAAACCGGCCTCATACCTGGAGGTATTCATTTCATAGGTTTTCTGCTGAATTTCTATATTCTCCCGGGTAATCTCCAGTCTGTGCTGATAGGTCCGGACCTCTATATAGTTAAGCGCGACTTCGGCCATCAGACTTGTCATTACATCGTCTACATCCGCCCGGCTGGCCTCGAGCTCGGCTTGCGCCGCTTGAACGGATCGCCGGATACCGCCGAATACATCGAGCTCCCAGGAAGAATCGAACTGGGCGATATAATGATCCATATCATCTGCCCCGTAAACCGTCGGCATCGACTCGCTGCTTTGTAGTCTTTGGGCGCTGCCGCTGCCGTCCAAAGCGGGATAGAATTCGGACCGGCTGATCCCCCGATTAATCCTTGCCTGACAGAGCCGGGAATAGGCCGTTTTAAGATCCAGATTCCCTTCAACCGCTCGTTTTTCCAATTCGGCAAGGACCGGATCACCATATACCTCCCACCATTTGGATACGCTGTCCCTCTCGGGCTGGCTGGCCTCCAGGCCCTTCTCCATTTGGGCGACCCAGTCCTTGCGGGGTTCAGGCTGAACCCCTGTATAGTCGGGCCCCACCGCACATCCGCTGATGAATACCGGAAAAAAGATCATCGCCAGGCACAACACAAGCCCGATGCGTTTCGGGTTTGGCACCCTGTTGTTTTTATTGCTGTTTGCCTGCATAAGAAATCCCGCCGTTTTAGTCTAGTCGGATTGTTCCGTTTTATTGCGCGAATCCCGGCGCTTTTCCCCCATCCGCTGGAAGAAGAAGTAGAGGGTCGGAATAATCAATATGCCCAGGGTGGTCGCCGCTATCATACCCGAGAATACAACGGTGCCGATATGCCGGCGGCTTGCCGCACCTGCGCCCATGGCCCATACAAGCGGGGCCACGCCCAGTATAAAGGTCAGGGCGGTCATGAGAACCGGCCGGAAACGGATCTCTGCGCCTTCGATCGCGGCTTTATACGTTGAAAGGCCCTCATTTTTTCGATCCCTGGCAAACTCAACGATCAGAATGGCGTTTTTGGCCGCCAGGGCAACCAGCAATACCATGCCGATTTGGGCGTATATGGACAATGGATGGCCGGTTATCCAAAGCCCGATAAATTCCCCCAGCGTGGCCACAATCACGGAAAGCACGATGGATAGAGGAAGATTCCAGGATTCATAGAGGGCGACCAGAAACAGATAGGCAAAAACGATTGCCAGGGCGAACAGGTAGCCGACCGTGCCTGAAGCTTTCTGCTCCTGGTAGGACATGCTGGACCATTCAAAGGCATACCCCTCCGGAAGGGTCTCTTTGGCCAGGCGGGCCATTGCGGCCATGGCCTGACCGGAGGAGTACCCCGGCGCGGCCTCGCCTTTAATCGCGGCGCTGGTAAACTGGTTGTACCGGTTGACCACCCGGGCCCCCAGAGTGGTGGTCATGCTCAGCAAATTTTCCACGGGCACCTCTTTGCCATTTTTGTTCGTTATATACAGGTCCTTTATATCCTGCCGGGTCGTCCGGTATTTCGCCTGACTCCGGACTTTGACCTGATAGGTGCGGCCGTAGAGGTTGAAATCGTTGACATAGCGGGACCCCAGCTGCTGGCTGAGGGTCGCAAACAGCTGGCTGACCGGAATGCCCAGCTCCTGCATCCGCGTCCGGTCCAAATCAAGGAATATTTCGGGCGTATCCGCCGAAAAGGTGGTATACACCCGGGTTAATTCCGGCTCCTGGTTGGCGGCGCCGGCCAGCCCCATGGCGGCGGCGGCCAGTTCCTGCGGGGATTGGCCTTTTGTCGCCTGGAGTCGGAAATCAAATCCACCGGTGACGCCCAGCCCATGAATCGGCGGCGGTATAAAGGGGCGGATAGTGGCCGTGGTTATGGCGTTTAACTCCATGGCGGCCTTGCGCACCAGCGCGTTTATATGAAGCGCCGGCGCCTTGCGCTCTTCCCACGGGTCTAAGTCGGCAATGACGAATCCCACGTTTTCGGCCTTGCCGCTTAGCAGGCTGAACCCGTTTATCGCCAACACGTGTTCCACGCCCGCCATATCCAGCAGCTTCTCTGTTACC
Organism: Desulfobacterales bacterium; assembly: GCA_018334555.1. GTDB lineage: Bacteria > Desulfobacterota > Desulfobacteria > Desulfobacterales > Desulfosalsimonadaceae > M55B175. Next base: position 3,641 of record JAGXLR010000006.1, on the reverse strand, counting down.
CGGGCGGTAACCCGATCGGTTCGCTGAAGGGTGGCGCCCTCCGGGAGTTCAACGTCAATGAGAAAGCCCCCCTTATCCTCCTGGGGGAGAAAGCTGGTAGGAATATGGCCGGAAAAAAGCCAGGCGCCCCCAGCCACAATCAGGAAAAACAAAAGGCCGACCACCAGGTGTCGGATCAGCCAGCCCACAACAGCAATATAGCCCCTGCGCGTGCCGCCCAAAAATGTGTTGAACCAGCCGAACGGCCCCCGTCTGTGGGGTTTGGCCGCTTTCAGCAGGACCCCGCAGAGCGCCGGGCTCAAGGTCAGGGCGCATATGGAGGAGATCAGTACGGAAACACACAGGGTAACGCCGAACTGTTTGTAAAGAAGGCCCGTAATGCCCGGCATAAAGGCAACAGGCACGAATATGGCCAAAAGCACCAGGGTGGTGGCGATAATGGGGCCGGTCACCTGGGTCATGGCCTTGATGGCCGCCTCCTTTGCCCCTAAATTTTCCTCCTCCATGATGCGGTGGACATTCTCCACCACCACGATGGCGTCATCCACAACCAGCCCGATGGCCAGAATCAGGGCAAACAGGCTGATGGTATTTAAGTTAAAACCCAGGGCCAGCAAAGCGGCAAATGTACCGATGATGGAGACCGGTACGGCGGCCGCCGGGATCAGCGTGGCCCTTATATTCTGCAGAAAAATAAAAATGACCAGGACCACCAGCAGAAAGGTCAGTCCCAGGGTAAATGCAATTTCATGGATCGCCTCTTTTACGTATTCTGTGGTATCATACGGAATGACGTAGGTAATGCCTTCGGGCAGCCGTTCGGCCTGGTTTTTAAGCTCCGCCCGCACCGCCTGCATGGCCTCGAGCGCATTGGCATCAGAGGACCGGTAAAGCGCCATGTTAATGGCCGTGCGACCGCTGAATTTACCGAAAGCGCTGTAGTCCTTGCTGCCCAGCTCCACCCGGGCCACATCCCGGACCCGCACCAGGCCCCCTTTTTCATTGGCCCGGATGATGATATCGCCGAATTTTTCCGGATCCTTAAGACGCCCATGGGCGTTTAGGGTATACTGCATCTCCTGGCCGGGGATACTGGGGGCGGTGCCGACCGAGCCCAGCGTGGCCTGGATGTTCTGCTGCCGGATGGCCTGAATGACTTCATCGGGGTTCATCCCAAGGGCGGTCAGCCTATCCGGATCCATCCAGATGCGCATGCTGTATTCCGTCTCCCCGAATATATAGACGTCGCTTACCCCGTCAATGCGCTGCACGGCATCCTTGATCGTGCGGCTCACATAGTTGCTTATAAACAACCGGTCCCGGCTGCCGTCAGGCGAGGTAAAGGAGACTACGCCCAGCATGTCCGAAGAACGCCGGCGCACATCAATGCCCTGGTCCACGACCTGCTGGGGGAGCTGCGATTTGGCAAGCTGCAGCCTATTCTGGACGTTGACCTGGTCGATATCCGGATTGGAGTCCACATCAAAGGTCACCTCCAGGGAGAACCTGCCATCGTTGCTGCAGTTCGAATGCATATACAGCATATCCTCGACGCCGTTCATCTCCTGTTCAATCGGGGCGGCCACGGTATCCTTGACGACATCGGCACTGGCGCCCGGATATGCAGCGCTCACCCGGATGACCGGCGGGGTGATGGAAGGATACTCCGCCACCGGGAGGGCAAAAACGGCGATGAGCCCGGACAGGGTGATCACGATGGAGATGACCATTGCCAGTCGGGGCCGCTGGATAAATATTTTCGAAATCATGGTCTAGCTGTCCTCTTTCTTCCTTGCTGCGGGCCCTTCGTCGCCCCGGGTCTTCACCTTCATTTCCGGACGCACCTTCTGCAGCCCCTGGACGATGACCCGATCCCCCTTGCTGAGGCCGGATTCGACAATAAATTGATCCTCTAATGCCGGGCCAATCCGGATCCGGCGTTTTTTTACCGTGTTGGTGTCATCCGCGACATAGACAAAGTCACCCTCCCGGTCCGTCTGCACCGCCCGCTGGGCAACCGCGGGCTGCATATCCGGCTCGGCGGAGCGGACAAAGACATTGACGTATTCCCCGGGAACCAGCCGTCCCTTTGGGTTGTCAAACCGGGCCCAGACCGCAATGGTTCCCGTATCCGGGTCCATTTTATTGTCAACAAACGCGATGCGTCCGCTTTGCGGATATTTCGTCTTATTCGGAAATTCGAGCTGCACCTTTAAAACGCCCTGGTCCTTTTCGGTCTTCGCATCGATAAAGGCCTTCTGGATAATGTCGAGCTGTTTTTCGCTGACAGAAAAGACCACCCGGATGGGATCCACGCTCACAATTTCCGCCAGCGGCTTTGAGGCCGGACTGACCAGGTCGCCCTTTTTATAAAAACTTTTGCCGATACGCCCCTCCAGCGGGGCCTCAATCGTGGCGTAATCCAGATCGATCTGTGCCAGTTCCAGGTTGGCCTGGGCCTCTTCAAGCTGCCCCTGCGCCAGATCCCGGGCCGCCTTGGCATCGTCTAGCTGGGTCTGCGGCACGCTTTCCGGCTGGGCGGAGCGCAGACGGCGAAGCCGGGTTTCGGCTTTGAAGAGACTGGCCCTGGCCTGGGTCACCTTGGCTTCAGCCGATGTCACACGGGCTTTATATGGCGGCTGTTCGATCACATACAGGAGTTGGCCTTTTTCGACAAAGGCGCCCTCTTGAAAATTGACCGTTTCGAGGTAACCCTCCACCCTGGCCTGAAGATCTATGGAAACGATGGCCTCCACATGACCGACGTATTTTTCGGGCTTGTTGGCGTCTTTGAGGGCAACCGCCGATACCTTGACCAGCGGCGGGGGCGCCTGCTTACCCTCCCCCCCCGGCCCGGCAAACCCGGCTGCCGGAAGCATCATGAAATAAATGAGCAAAATCGACAAAGCGGCTCTCATGTTATGTGTCCTCCATATGAGAAGTATAAAAGGTAAAAATATCGAAAGTCGTGAATAGAAGATTAATATGAAAATGTCAAAAGCGTTCCTGGGAATCCGCCCATGCCTCTTCCCCGGAAGAACCCATCGACAGTTTCCACAGGGTGTGATGAACCAGGCCATGCGGGTCAAGACGCCTGGCAATAAGGAGGCCGCAGGCAGTCTTGCCCGGTGACCGGACCTCTTCTTCCCAGGCCAAATGAATACTGATTTCATTTTCCACCTCCAGGTTCTGGTAACAGGCCACCCATTTTGGCGCGGGAATACCCCTTTCTTTACCGAAAGCGGCCAACTCTTCCAGGCAGGCCGAGCACTGCATGGGCCTGGCGGTGCGTACGGTGATGGCTTCTATCCACATAATATTCTCCTCAAAGTCTCTAAATATAGCAATATTCCTGCCAAGAATAAAAATAATAAATAATCAGATAGTTATTTGAAAACCGCCTTGGGTCATTGACATTATTATGTAAAAATGTTTACGTCATTTAGTAACCAATGTTGACAACCTCGTAAAAAGTCGATTTTAGGATGGCAAAGTAAAAGGTTCAAGCCCCAGCTAAGATCCGGGGGCGCGCAAAATCCCGAGGAATGCAGCGTACTTAGCTGTACGTGAAATTCCGAGGGACGGAAGCGCAACACAGATATTGGACTTCCAAGGAACTCGACAATATTTAATATTATCTT
>JAGXLR010000244.1 GCA_018334555.1 Desulfobacterales bacterium | reverse complement strand
ATAACCGCTCAAGAAAAATATAAAAGTGAATCATTCCCATCCGGAAAATTGCGAGTGCTTTTTCTGTACCTCAAGCGTGCATGCCGGCTTTATTTCCACCCGAATCGCCGGTACGGACGGCGTCTCCCTGGAGACCCTGAAATGGGCAAAAATTTTTGAAAATCAAGGCATTAAGGCCTACTATCTTGCCGGCGAACTCGAAACTCCGCCCGAACGTTCCTACCTGTGCGAAAAGGCCCATTTTCAGAACCCGGATATCCGGTTTATTTTTCGGAACTGTTTCGGCAAACGGCAACGGAAAAGATCAATAACCAAAAAAATCCACAGCGTGAAGGAAGAATTAAAAGACGAGATCTACAAGTTTATCAGAAAGTATCATATCGACCTGCTGATCCCTGAAAATGCCATCACTATCCCGCTTAACATCCCACTTGGCCTTGCCATCACCGAAATTATTTCGGAAACCGGGATGCCGGTCATCGCCCATCACCATGATTTTTTCTGGGAGCGCACCCATTTTCTTACGAATTCGGTCTGGGAATTCCTTAACATGGCGTTCCCCCCCCATCTACCGACCATTCATCACGTGGTCATCAACTCTTCAGCTGACAATCAGCTGGGGCTGCGCACCGGGGTTTCATCCACCATCATCCCCAATGTCATGGATTTTGAAAATCCCCCGCCACCCCCGGATGAATTCGCATCCGATGTCCGGGAATCCTTAGGGATAGAAGATGATGCGTATTTCGTTTTGCAACCCACCCGGGTGATCAAACGAAAAGGCATCGAACATGCCATTGAGCTGGTCAGCCGCCTGGGCGTTAAAGCCAAACTGGTCATTTCACACGCCTCCGGGGACGAGGGGTTTGGATACGAAAAACGGATTCGGGAATACTCCAAGCTCATGAATGTGGATACGACTTTTGTCTCCCGGAGAATCGATGAAAAGCGCGGATATACCAAAAAGGGCGAGAAAATATATACCCTGGATGATATTTACCCCCATGCGGATCTGGTCACCTATCCATCGAACTTCGAAGGCTTCGGCAACGCCTTTCTGGAGGCCATTTATTATCGGAAACCCATTGTGGTTAATACGTATTCCATCTATTCCATAGACATCAAGCCAAAAGGATTCCAGGTCATTGAACTCGACGGCTATGTGAATACCCAGGCCATCGAGCTGGCCAAAACGGTTTTGAAAGACGAAGTCTACCGTGAACACATGGTTGAGCATAACTATCGCATTGCCAACCGGTTCTATTCCTACGATGTGCTCGAAAAAAAACTGTCAGGCGTAATCCAAACGGTAATCCCCTTGCCACAGTTGACCACTGATATTAACCCGGCCGCAAAACCGAAGCAAAATGCTCAGTGAGCTATCTATTAAAAATTTCGCCATCATTGATGACCTGACCATTCGATTCTCCGAGGGGCTGACCATCTTCAGCGGAGAGACGGGGGCGGGGAAGTCGATAATTATCAATGCGGTCAACCTCCTTTTGGGCAGCCGGGCCTCGGCCAAAATGATCCGAACCGGTGCGGAGACAGCTGAATTGCAGGCCTTGTTCCATCTACCCGAAAACAGTCCCGCCGTCGGGGTGCTGGCCGCGCATGGCTATGAGGAAACCGAAGCGTTGCTGATCCGGCGGATCATATCCGCCAATAACCGTCATAAAATCTATATCAATGACCGACTCGCCACCATGCAACTCTTGGCCGAAGTTACGGACAATCTCGCCGCCATATCCGGACAGCACGAGCACCAGCGGTTACTCAAAGAATCCCGTCACCTGCTGATCCTGGACCAGTTTGCCGGGCTAATGCCGCTGCGCGATGAGCTCTGTCAGTGCTATCATAAAACCTTACCGTTGATTCAAAAACTTAACGAGCTGCAGAACTCACGAGATCGGCAGGACGAACACATTGAGCTGCTGACATACCAGAAACAGGAGATCGATGACGCTGGTATCGCCCCGGATGAGGATGCCCTTTTAAAAGAGGAGCTCGCCCGGCTGAAGCATTCAGAAATGCTTTATCAAACGACCTGCAGCGGCGTGGAGACGCTCTACAGCGCTGACGGCGCCGTTAGCGAGCGGATCTCCGAAATCTGCAAAGCCCTTGAAAAAGCCGCAGGCATTGATCCGGCGCTTTCCCCGGCATCCGAAGCACTGGCCGATATTGCCGTCCGCATTGAGGATGTAGCTGACCGACTGAGATCCTATTCCGACGGACTCAGTTTTGATGAGCGGCGGATGGAGGAAATTGAAGCCCGGCTGGATTTACTAACCCGACTGAAACGAAAATACGGGGGGAGCCTGGCGTCGATATCTGACTATCGTGAAAAAATCAGCAGGGAGCTCTCAGATCTGGAAAACCTTTCCGAATCGATTGCCGATACGGAAAAAGCGCTCGAGAAGGAAAAAGACCATTTGGTCGGGCTTTGCCGCAGCCTCTCCGAAAAGCGGCGAAAAGCGGCTGACAAACTCGCCCGGAGGATCGAATCCGAACTGCATAGCCTTAAAATGAAAAACACCCGCTTTTCCGTTGTATTCGATGAAATCCCGGCCGCCCAAACCCCATCCCCCTATTTATGCGTCGATCAGAAGGGGATCGCGGAGACCGGCATGGAGCGGGCAAAATTCATGATCGCCCCGAACCCGGGGGAGGAACTGCGGCCGCTGTCAACCATTGCCTCGGGCGGTGAGCTCTCCCGGGTGATCCTGGGGTTGAAGGCCATCATGGCCGATACGGACACATCAAGCACCCTGATATTTGACGAAGTGGACGCAGGGATCGGCGGCGAGGTGGCTGAAATGGTGGGCAAAAAACTGGCCGAGCTCTCCCGGCTGCATCAGGTCATCTGCATTACCCATCTGGCCCAGATTGCCAAATTCGGCGACCACCACCACAAAATATCAAAAGAAACCCATGCCCAGCGGACCCGTACCCTCATCGAAGTTCTCAACGACGAGGACCGGGTGGAGGAAACCGCCCGCATGCTTGGCGGCGCGGAGATCACCGCCACCACCCGCCAGCATGCCCGGGAAATGCTGAATAAACAGCAAAAGCCGCTGAACATCAATTGAAAATCACCGCCTTCTGCAGGTCTTGCGTAACCCCTTGACCATTAATCCAGGGTAAGCTATAAATATTT
>JAGXLR010000243.1 GCA_018334555.1 Desulfobacterales bacterium | reverse complement strand
AAAAACGTCCATTTGTGCGGCTGCCAAAAAAGTGGTCATGCAGACACCCAAGGAGACACTCGAATGAAGCCGACGACCCATGCTAACCCAAAATCGGTTGAAAAGGTTAATGAAATCTATGTCGCGGTCTTTCCCGTCCCCCTTCCCGACGAAGCTTCTGAAGTGGAAACCGTCCTGGCCGGCTATCAGCAAGACCCGGAAAACCCTACATACAACCGTGTCCGGGCGACAGTGGAAACTAATGTTTCGGCTGTTCCCGACCTGATTGATATGTGTGACACGATCGTTGATCAGCAGGAGGAAATCAGATCCTTCAGGCTTTTGAAATTTGACAGCAGAGGTATCCATGAGATGGATCCCGAGGATTTCCGGATGCCCGCTTCGTTTAGCAACAATCCGGATCCGGTGGCCTCATGGGGCCACCTCTGCTGAGGTGAGAAGCCCCCGGGAACCCAAAAAAGTATCTAAGTACCCGATAAATCAAATGAACACAAACGAAGACGCCGCTACAGGAACAGCGCAAAGCAAATGGTACACGGAAGGATATAGGGCAGGTACGCGCTTTGCCCGGGAAGAGGCAGAGTATGAGGAACTGGCGGAAATCGCAAGGTCTCAGGGGATTCCGGCCAGATGGGATATTTTCCGGGCGGAGATCCTAAACGCCCACTTGGGAAACCCAGAGTTCGATTTTCAGTCCTACGAATCCGGATTCAGCCAAGCGTGCACCGAATTGTTCGAGAAAATCTGATAATTTATCCTAAATTGAGCCATTTTCAAGGTTGCCGCAGATACAAGGAAGTAGATATTGAAACGCTCAATTTAGGTTTATCCTTGATTCGACAGATAGGCCTTGTATACCGAAAATTGTGGAGAATTTCGGATATAGGCCTGGACGCGTTCAAGCGTCGTCGAATCCTCGCAGATAATCTCGTAGCAACGGCAGTGTCGGTTGCACTTTTCACAATAGTAATCGTCATTGAGGAGATTACCGCAAGCGCAGAAAGGCGTCATAATCAGTTCATCGTCTTCCAGATGCGCCCGGTAGTAGTCCCTACGCCTGGCTTTGTCTGTATTCGTCTGCTTTGAATCCATTTGCCGATTCCCAATCAGGAGATTTTAATATGGTAGATACCGATAATGCGCCGATATGCCCGCATTGCAACCAAAAAATGAAAAAATGGCGCCTGCCCGAAGGCACCACTTGGCCGGACGATTTTTTTTATGTCTGCTTCAATGACCAATGCCCCTATTTTGTCCGCGGATGGCAGCGTATGTGGGATCAACAACAGACCCGGGCGTCCTACCGCTGCCGTTTTGACCCCTATTCCAATAGTTTTGTGCCATTGCCCGTATGGTCGAGTGAGGCGCTCAAAGAAAACATTATTGAATAGGAGGCTGCTCTGCGCAGGCCCAGGCCTACTTGAGGCCAAGCGCCTGTTTTTTGGTGGCCATAACCTCGGGCCTGACCTTGAACGCGCGCTGACCGATCAAGCCGTATTCGAGCCATTTCATGGCGAATTTATAAAGCGCCACGTCATCCTCTTTTATTTGCTCGATTTCCTCCGGGTCGGTTTCAAACTGGTTTAAAAAACTGCTGTCAAAAACGAACCGTCTGAATCGGTCCAGGTCATAGCAGGCCATATAGTACATCTGCTGAATTTTGGGGTTTTCAATCACCTTGTCCTTGAGAAACGGATTCAAGGTAATCTTTTTAAAGTACGGCTCCATTTCCATATAAATGGGTATCCCCTGCTCGGCCAGCCACTGCCGGACCGTACTTGTTTTGTTTTCCTGGAACCCAAGACAAAACGGAATATCCATGATCGAATAGAACTCTTTACCCGATTTCTCTGTTGACTGCGTACTTTCCGGCTGAAGCGGATAGATACGGCAGGACCAGGGACGATCCTCATAGATCCGGCACCCATCTGGGGACACGAATGGACAGCTCCTGGCCTCGTCATCGGCCATTTTTAGAGAAACCGCCGGCAGCCCGTTTTCGGCAATAAATGTATGGGTATATTCCTTTAAAAACTGTTCCGATGAAATGCCAAGGGCGTTTTTCATACGAAGGATATCGTACGGAGTTAAAAATATGTTTATGTTACGGCAGCACTGCGTAAAACAGTTGAGGCCTTTATGGCAATCAAACTGAAACTCGTCATCGGGTTTAAGCACCCTCAGACCCTGGCCCGTGGAGGGTTTGGCGTGATTACGCATATATACACCTTTCTTCAGTATGATAAAAATTTAACCGGACTTCGGCTTTATGGGACATTTTTTCGGTCTCTCTCTGTTTTTACAGAAAAATAAATATTATTTGCAAGAACGATACCATTAAACTTTAGGCGACCGTGATCCAAACCATCGCCGTACGGCATTTCCCGTTTCTGCGCCAAGGCGTTGGCGGACGGAGGGCAACGAGAAGACGAAGAAATCATGCAGATTGCAATAGAATAATTGATAAAAGTTTGCAAACTGCAAACTTTTATCCGGATATTGGGGCTTTTGGCAGGCCATCCCCTATTGGCACAACCATTGCTTAACTTAGGAATATCATGAAAATCGCTATCCCACAATGGCAGGGACGGGTTTCGCCGGTTTTTGACGCATCGAACAGGCTGCTGCTTGTGGATATCGAAGATAATCGGGAGATATCCCGGGTCGAAGTCAAAATGATTCACGACGACCCCTTGGGCCGCGCCAAGCATCTGGCCTTTTTAGGTGTGGACACCCTAATATGCGGGGCCATCTCATCGTCATTAGCGGATGCGATCGTCTCTTCGAACATCGAGATTATTGCCTGTACATGTGGACCGGTCGGCAGCGTCCTTGACGCCTTTTTGCATGACCGGCTGTCAAATTCCGAATTTATAATGCCCGGTTGTGATAAGCAGCGCCGATATTTTCATCATCTATAGCCCTGTAAAAAATCCCTCCATCCCCCTCCGAACCGTGCGTGCGGGGAAAATCAAGGGACACCATACAAGTTTTATCGATGGGAGGAAAAATTAATATGGCGTCCCCCGATTTGTCCGATTTTTGCGTCAATGCTGGCTTTCCAGCGACGCCTCCAGGAAGACGGCCACAAAAACAACCTGCAAACCATATTCCATGTCGGCTCAATTCCGAAAGCCACGCAGCTTCGCGATGTTATCGACCGGATTCCTTC
>JAGXLR010000242.1 GCA_018334555.1 Desulfobacterales bacterium | reverse complement strand
GGCGGCTCCGCGCCCCGGTATGCCGGAAAGCAGATTATCAACCCGATCGCCGCCATTTTATCCATCCAGCTGCTGCTGGACACGCTCGGGGAGCGCGTGGCGGCAGAAGCCGTGGAAAACGCGGTCAAAAAAATTCTTCGAGACGATATCAAGGATGTTTCAGCCGGAAAGATGGGATATTCAACCAGCGAGGTTGGCGATCGCGTGGCAGGCTACATCAAATCTGGAAAGACAGGAGTTTAACCATTGGAGCGGATACCGATGACCCCTCAGGGGTATAATACCCTGAAAAGCGAGCTTGATCGGTTAAAATCGGTCGAGCGTCCGGAAAATATTCAGGCGATTGAAGATGCCCGCTCGCACGGGGATTTGTCTGAAAACGCCGAATTCGATGCCGCCAAGGAGCGTCAACGGTATCTGGAGGGTCGAATCAATGAACTGGAGTTCAAACTGGCCAATGCGGACGTCATTGATCCCGCTTCGATTTCCAAGGAAAAGGCTGTTTTCGGTTGTACGGTCATACTTGAGAATTTTGATACCGGCGAGGAAGTCACGTATCAGCTGGTAGGCCCCGAGGAATCAAGTATTGAAGAGGGGCGGATTTCCGTGACATCGCCACTCGGCTCAGCCATCATCGGCAAAACACTCGGTGATGAAATTCTGGTTCAGGCGCCCGCCGGCAAGCGAAGCTATGAATTGATCGATATATTGTAGTGCCCGAACGAAAACCAGGATTTTTCGTAAAGAGCGATTTATTCCGCTGGTGCGGTATTTTTACAGAAAGGAACTTTTGCGACAGGTTAAAGGCACTGAGGCACTGAGGCACTGAGGCACTGAGACGATTCATCCAATTTTGTCATTTCGAGCGGCAGCGAGAAATCTTTAATAAACAAGATTCCTCGTCGCTTTTGCTCCTCGGAATGACAGAGAGCTAAGCTTCTGGAATATTAATATATATTTTCAAGGTACTTAGAAGCAAGGAAGGCGAAAATTTTAATATGCGAAGTATTTTGAGGACTAAAATTTGAGCCTGATACGGATATTGGCGAAAAAGACGGTTTTCGTTCAGGTCCTATTGTAGTCTGAAATCAGCGAAATATATAGTTGATCCATATGGAGGCCAAGCAATGGCACGGGTAACCATCGAAGATTGTTTGAAACGTATACCCAACCGGTTTTTTCTCGTCCATGTGACGACCAAACGGGTCCGTCAGCTAAACGAAGGGGCGCCGCATTTGATTGAAAACTCGGGTAATGAGGATGTGGTGACGGCATTACGGGAAATCGCCGCCGGAAAAGTGTTTATCAAGGAAGAGGAGGAGCCTGACAGTGAAACAGAGGAATCGGCTGAATAAGCCGGTTTTTCAGCTGCGGGTGCGCTCATATCATGTCGGAATACAACTACAAGGCCATCAATCGGGATATCGGCCGCGCCGTCAACCAATATGACATGATTTCCGACGGGGATCGGATTCTGGTCGGTGTGTCCGGCGGAAAAGACAGCCTGACGCTGCTATGGTTTTTAACCGAGCGGCTTTCCCGTATCCCGATATCCTACGAGGTGTTCCCGGTCTATGTCGATCCCGGTTTTCCGAACGGCTTTGACGGGGAACTCAAGGCTTGGGCGGAATCCCAAAATTTTTCATTGCGAGTCGATTATACGGATAACGCCGTCGTCGCCCACAGCCAGGAAAACCGGGAGAACCCTTGTTTTCTGTGTGCCAGGCTTCGGCGCAAGCGCCTATTTGAGATTGCGGACGAGCTGGATTGTAATAAAATCGCCTTTGGCCATCACAAGGATGATATTGTTGAGACGTTTTTTATAAATATTTGCTATACCGGCGTCATGAGTACCATGTGTCCGGTTCAGCCGGTTTTTGGCGAGCGGTTCCATATCATCCGGCCGCTTGCATTCACCGATGAAACGCGTATCCGGAGGTTTGCCAGGGACCAGGAGTTTCCAAAATTTCACAATCCCTGCCCCACCGCAAAAACATCCAAACGGCGGGAGATAAAGGATACCTTAAGTCAACTCTACCAGGGCAGTGAGAAAATAAAAAACAATATTTTTCGGTCACTAAGCCATGTCAATCAGGAGTATCTGCTCTAGGCTGATCCAAAAATCCGGTTATGCCGGATTGCCGGGATTAAGGGGCGAAGCTGTAGTAAAATGAGAGATGTTCAGAATGAGCGGGATTACCGCAATATTGCCATAAACAAAGTCGGCATTAAAGACCTGCGCTATCCGATAACCGTTCTGGATCGGGGGCGCGGGCATCAACATACCGTGGCATCGATTAACATGTACGTTGATCTGCCCCATGAATGCAAGGGCACGCACATGAGTCGGTTCGTCGAGATGCTGCATCTGTTTCGCCCCAAGCTGTCCTTAAAGACCTTCTCTGATATTCTGGGTCAGATGAAGCACCATTTAAACGCCGCCTCGGCCCATATCGAGGTCAAATTTCCCTATTTTATGGAGAAAATCGCGCCCGTCAGCAAATCCCCCGGATTGATGGATTATACCTGCCGGTTTATCGGTTCCATTAATTCTGACAGCAAGGTTGACCTGGTTTCCGAAATTACCGTACCCATGTCCTCCGTGTGTCCGTGCTCGAAGGAAATAAGTGATGAAGGCGCCCATAATCAGCGTGGGAGGGTCTGCCTGAGCACCCGGTTCAAAAAATTCATCTGGATCGAGGATATGATCGAGCTTGTAGAGCGCGCCGCATCCTGTGATATCTACTCGGTGCTGAAACGCTCGGATGAAAAGTTTATTACGGAAAAGGGCTATGCCAACCCCAAGTTCGTGGAGGATATCGTCCGGGACATCGCCCTTGAGCTGCAGGCGGACAGCAATATCACCTGGTTTGCCGTGGCGGTTGAAAACTACGAATCCATTCACAACCACAACGCCTACGCCTATATCACAAGCGGCCGGCAGCCTAGAATATAGGTTGTTAAGTGTTAGGTATTAAGTGTTAGGTGTTGGGTATTGGGTATTGGGTGTTGGGTATTGGGTGTTAGGTATTGGGTGTTGTTAAAGGCCGTCAATATTGTCATTTCGAGCGATAGCGAGAAATCTTTTACTTGAAGATTCCTCGTCACTGACGTTGCTCGAATGACAGTGACAGAAGCCATCGACTTTTTACGAGATTGTCAATTATGACAATCTCGTAAAAAGTCGATTTTTAGGATGGC
>JAGXLR010000111.1 GCA_018334555.1 Desulfobacterales bacterium | reverse complement strand
TGCCATCGCCCAGCCAGGCGATTTTCAACCCTTTGTACCCGCCTTTTTTTTCGATCACGGTCAATAAATCGCTTAATACCTGGCAGGGATGATACATATCGGTTAAAGCGTTGATTACAGGGATATCCGCTGCCTCGGCGAATTCTTCGAGAAAGGATTGGGAATAGGTCCGTATCGCCACTAAATCCAAATATCGGGACAGGACCCGGGCCGTGTCCTTGACCGGCTCATTGCGGGCCATCTGGGTGTCCTTGCTGCTGATGAAAATCGACACCCCGCCGAGCTGGATGGCGGCCACTTCAAAGGAGAGCCGCGTGCGGGTGGAGTGTTTGTCAAAGACCAGGCCCAGGGATTTGCCCAGAAGCGGTTGATCGTTGATGCCTTTTTTATGCCGGGCCTTAAGCTCAATGGCCCGGTCAAACAAGGTATTCAACTCCGATGCATCCAGAGCCGCCAAAGTTAAAAGATCCGTATACAACGAGACTCCTTATTTTCATACAATATTATTGAGTATATATGCACCAGTCAAACCCAGTGTCATTTCGGGCGGCAGCCTACCCCCCTGTCATTTCGAGCGGCAGCCTACCCCCTGTCATTTCGAGCGGCAGCGAGAAATCTTTAACAAACAAGATTCCTCGTCGCTGTCGCTCCTCGGAATGACAGAAAGAGAGGCCTGACGCTCCCCGGAATGACAGGAATTTGAACTGGCGCTCCTCGGAATGACAGCAGCTGAATGCTTTTAATTGATAACATTTTGTTTGATTATTATTTATCCGAATACCCGGCAAATATCTCATCCAGGCACTCAATCAAAGCGTCGATCTTGTTTTTGGTGATAATCAACGGCGGCACGAACCGCAGCACCTTCTCCTGGGGACAGTTGATCAAAAACCCCTTTTCCAGGCAGGCGTTGACAATCGGCAGCCCCTCTACGGAGAGCGACATCCCGAGCATCAGTCCGATGCCCCGGACCTCGGTAATCACCGGATGGCGCTGCTGGAGTTCCAGCAGCTGGTCCTTGAAATAACCCCCCACCTCACGGCAGTGCTCTATAATATTCTCGCGATCCATGATGCGCAAAACTTCGAGCGCCGCCGCTGTAACCAGGGGCGTGCCGCCGAATGTCGACGCATGGGATCCGGGCTGGAATGCGCTCGCAACCTCTTCTTTTGCCAGCATGGCCCCTATGGGAAGCCCGTTGCCCAGGGCCTTGGCAAGGGTCATGATATCCGGCCGGACATCAAAGTGCTCATAGGCGAACAGCCGCCCGGTCCGGCCAATGCCGGTCTGAACCTCGTCAAAGATAAGCAGCGTATCGGTTTCATCACAGGCCCTTCGAACGGATTCGATATAGCCGGGGGACGGGCATCTGATCCCGCCTTCGCCCTGGACGGGCTCAATAATTACCGCACAGGTCGTCTCATTGATGCCGTTTTTTAACGCCTCGACATCGTTGAACGGCGCAAAATCAAATCCGTTTAGAATCGGATCAAAGCCCTGCCGGATTTTTTCCTGCCCGGTGGCGGAGAGCGTGGCGTATGTACGGCCGTGAAAGGACTGCTCCAGGGCCAGAATCCGGTGGCGTTGGGTTTCCCCCCGGTCATTAAAATATTTGCGGGCCAGTTTGATGGCGGCCTCATTGGCCTCAGCCCCGGAGTTGCAGAAAAAAACCCGGTCGGCAAAACTGTGATCCACCAGCCAGGTGGCAAGATCCACCTGGGGGACCGTGTAATAAAGGTTTGATACGTGAAACAGCTTGTCCGCCTGCCGGGTAAGCGCCCGGGCGATCTCCGGGGCGGCGTGGCCCAGGTTGCAAACGGCAATGCCGGCCACGAAATCGGTATACTCATTGCCGTCCGTATCCCAAAGGGTGCATCCCATCCCGCCTTCTATGACAACGGGAAAACGTTTATAGGTGGTTGCAATAACCGTTTCTGCCTGCTTGATGATATCATCGCTCATTTTGTCACTTCCGTTCCGATGCCTTTGTCCGTAAACAGCTCCAGAAGCAGCGCATGCCGGTGGGTCCCGTTGATGATTTGAACCTTGCCCACCTGGCTGTGAAGCGCCTCCAGTGCATATTCGATCTTTGGAATCATACCCCCGGAAATCGTCTGGTCATCCATCATATGCTTGATGGTTGCCGCATCAATTGATGTTATCAGCTTTTCCGAAACATCCAGGATACCGTCCACATCGGTGAGATAAATCAGGCGGCCCGCCTGCAGCGCGCCGGCCAGCTTCGATGCCACCAGGTCCGCATTGATATTGAAGGTCTCACCCTGTTCCCCGACCCCGACGGGCGCGATCACGGGAATGACCCCCTGGCGGGTCAACGTATGAATAATCGACGGGTTGACCTCGGTAACTTTTCCCACCAGCCCGGGGTCGATAATCTCCGGCGGCTTATTCTCGTCCGGCTGATGCATGATCTGCAGCTTTTCCGCCCGAATCAGACCGCCGTCCTTGCCGCAAAGCCCCGCCGCATTGCCGCCCTGCCGGTTGATCTGGGAGACGATCGCCTTGTTCACCTTGCCGCCCAACACCATCTCCACGACGTCCATGGTCTGCTCGTCGGTAAACCGCATGCCGCTCACGAACCGCGGGGAGATTCCCATCTGCCCGAGCACGTCGTTAATCTGCGGCCCCCCACCGTGAACCACGACGGGATTCATGCCCACGTATTTCATCAGGGTGATATCCCGGGCGAAATCGACCTTGAGCTGCTCATCCACCATGGCATGGCCGCCGTATTTGACGACAATGGTCATGCCGGAAAAAAACCGGATGTATGGCAGCGCTTCGATTAATATGTCGGCGGTGTTTGGAGTCATTGAACCCTAATACCCTATACCTTATACTTTAAGCCTTACACCTTATTTATAGAATATACCTCGTCAAGTCTTCATCCGCTGTGATGTCCTTTAACTTCTCATCCACGTATTCCTTATTGATGGTCACCTCACGCTCATCCATATCCGAGGCCTCGAAGAGCAGATCCTCCAGCAGATGCTCCATAAGGGTGTGAAGCCGTCTGGCCCCGATATTTTCCGTCCGGTTGTTAACATCCTCGGCAAACTTGGCGATTTCGCCGACCGCCTCATCTTCAAACCGGACGTTTAAACCTTCGGTTTTCAGCAGAGCAATATACTGAAGCAGCAAGGCGTTCTTCGGCTCTGTAAGAATCCGTGTAAACTCGTCGCGCCCCAACGAATCCAGTTCCACGCGAATCGGGAACCGGCCCTGGAGCTCGGGGATCAGGTCGGACGGCTTGCTCATATGGAATGCCCCGGAGGCGATAAACAGGATATGGTCGGTATTTACCGGGCCATGCTTGGTGTTAACCGTGGTGCCCTCGACAATCGGCAGAAGATCGCGCTGCACGCCCTCCCGGGACACATCCGGTCCGCCGCCGCCGCTGCCTTCCTTGCCCGTGACTTTATCGATCTCATCGAGGAAGATAATGCCGGACTGCTCCACCTTTTCAATGGCCTCGCCCACCACTTTATCCATATCCACCAGTCGCTGGGCCTCCTCCTGCACCAGCAGCTCCATCGCATCGGATACCTTTACCTTGCGCTTCTTGGAGCTGCCCTTCGGCATAAAGTTTCCCAGCATGTCGCGCATGTTGATGCCCATCTCCTCCATTCCCGCATTGGAGAAGATCTCCACCATTGGCATGGACTTATCCTGGACCTCCATATCCACGTAACGCTCATCCAGCTTACCGTCCCTCAACATTTTACGGAATTTCTCCCGCGTGGATGAAGAGGCCTCACCGGAGCTCGATTCCTGGTTCGCGCCGATTTCAATGACCGTATCATCGGTTGAATCCCCGGCGCCCTCATCCGATGCCTCAGATTCGCGGGACTGCCGGTCACTGGAGCTGGGCAGCAGAAGATCCAGCATCCGCTCCTCGGCAATTTCCTGGGCCTTGCCCTGGACCGCCTCCTGTTCCCTGGCCTTTAAATGGTTGATGCTGAGCTCGAGCAGATCCCGAACCATGGATTCCACATCCCGGCCAACATAGCCGACCTCCGTAAACTTGGAGGCCTCCACCTTGATAAACGGGGAGTCCGTCAACCGGGCCAGCCGGCGGGCGATCTCGGTTTTGCCCACACCCGTGGGGCCGATCAGGACGATATTTTTCGGCGCGATCTCTTCGCGCAGCTCCGGGTCCACCTGACGCCGGCGCCAGCGGTTGCGAAGCGCAATCGCAACGGATCGCTTACCGTTATCCTGGCCGATAATATATTTATCAAGTTCATTCACAATTTCAGTTGGTTTTAAATCACTCATACGTTCATTCCGTTTCTAAATGAGGATGGCTTCTTAAAAAGCGGTTTATTCCGCCGCGGCGGTATTTTTGCAGAAAGTAACGCTAAAAAACATCCGCATTGTCATTTCGAGCGGCAGCGAGTTTTGTCATTTCGAGCGGCAGCGAGAAATCTTGAACAATCAAGATTCCTCGTCACTTTCGTTCCTCGGAATGACAGAGAGCTAAGCTTCTGGAATATTAATATATATTTTCAAGTTACTTAGAAAGATCTGGTTTTTTCCCCTTTCCCCTTTCATATTTCTTCAATCGTTACCGCATCATTCGTATAGATACATACGTCGCCGGCGATCTTCATCGCCCTTTCCACGATCTCACGGGCGCTGGAATTTTCCATATGGCCATACTTCAGCAAGGCGGCAGCCGCTGAATGCGCGGCCACGCCGCCCGATCCAATGGCGAGAATCCCTTCATCCGGCTCGATGACATCCCCGTTTCCGGATATCAGCAACATTTGTTCGGCATCAACCGCTATCATCATCGCCTCGAGCCTTCTGAGATATTTATCCGTCCGCCAGTCCCGGGCCAGCTCGACCGCCGCCCGGATCAGATGGCCATTGTAGCGTTCCAGCTTTCCCTCCAGACGTTCGGAGAGGTTCAGGGCGTCGGCCGTAGCGCCGGCAAAGCCGACGATAATCCGGTCATTGTAGATGCGCCTGACTTTTTTCGCATGGTGCTTGACCACCGACGTATCCAATGTGACCTGCCCGTCTCCGGCAACCGCCGCTTTCCCGTTATACCTGACGGCCAGTATGGTTGTACTTTTGATTGCCATAAATATTTCCGATTCCTTCAGACTTCTTTAAAAATAAGTTCCAAATTACAATTTCCAAATTACAAACAAACCCTCTCGCACCAAAATCCGTAGCGTTTTGAATTTTGGTCATTGGAATTTAGATATTGTTTGATATTTGTGATTTGGAATTTGTGATTTCACTCCGTCATTTCCTCGGATGCGCGTCGTCATATGCCGCCATCAGGCGGTCAATACTCACGTGCGTATATTTCTGGGTCGTAGACAGCTGTTTGTGCCCCAAAAGTTCCTGGACCATTCGCAGATCAAGCCCCGCATCCAGCATATGGGTAGCAAACGAATGCCTCAGATCATGGGGGGATACCGGCACCGTAAGCCCCGCCTCGAGCGCGGCCTTGCTAAGCATCCGGGCCACGGAGCGGGTTGTCAGCCGCCCCATATTTTTATTTAAAAACAACGGGCCCTTACCGTTTGCTGAGATATCTTTTTGGGCCTGCAGGGCCTCCCGGTACGCCTGAACCGCCGACAATGCGGGGGCACCGATGGGCACGATCCGCTCCTTGTTGCCTTTGCCCCGGACCCGTATCGTTTTTCCCGAAAAATCGACATCCGGCACATCCAGCCCGACCAGTTCAGCGACCCGGATACCGGCTGAATAAAGCGTCTCGAGAATCGCCCGGTTGCGCTTTCCATTGAGATTTTTCGTATCAATGGAATCCAGCAGCCGGAAGACTTCATCCACCGTCAAATAAGACGGCACCGGCTTCTCCTGCTTTGGCGTCAAAACCGATTCCGCCGGGTTCTCCGTGATCACCCCGTGTTTTTCCAAAAATTTGAAAAAGGTGCGGATTGAAGAAATCTTGCGGGCAATGGAGGTCTTTTTGATTTTTTGCTTGTGGAGCTGCCCCAGATATCCCCGGATGACAAGGCCGCTGACCGCATCGATATCGGATGCGTCCGCATCCGTGTTATCCGCATCAATGGTCATCGGCAGGGCCCGGTTTTTCATAAAATACTGCAGGAAATCTTCCAGGTCATGGGTATAGGCCCGGCAGGTATTTGCCGTATAGCCTTTCTCCAGGGAAAGGAAATCAACAAACTGCTGAAGCAGTTGATTTAATGACGTATCATTCATCAGAAGGCGATCAAGGCTTCAATATCCTGCCAGTTCCCGACCTCTGGGAACGGATGCGGCTTCCGGTTCCAGGGCTGTTTATAGACGATGGGGGTTATGCCCGCCTCCTGCAGCAAAAAACAGGTCTCGAGCCGATCGTCCACAAAATGCTTGATGCCCCGGCTTAAAAGCACCCCTTTTTTATCTTCAAAAGAACCCGTGGCGACCACTTCGATATCCTCCGCATCAAGCGAGAGCACCTGGAGCAGCCAATTGAAGATATAGTCGCCATCCGGCCGGGCTGTTACAAAGAGCGTCGGTCGGTGACACCGGTTTATTTTTTCAATCACATCCGGGGCGCCCTGCATTGGATTTAATTGCTGCGTGTATCTGCCTTCCACAATTTTAATCAGTATCTCCAGGACCACTATTTCGTCCATCTTACCAAGCCCTTTGACATCGTAGTCAATGATGTCCTCATAGCGCACGTCATTGATCCCGAATTCATGCCGGGCGATATCCAGAAAAAGGGTCATGGTATCGGCAAACACGCCGTCAATATCGAATGCCAGATCCGATGGCGCCAGCTTCAAAGGCCTCTCCATAAAAGATTCCGGGTTCACGCCGCCTTCCGGGTTTTTTTCTTCAACCGGCTGATCCGCCGCCGATAGATATCCGCCATTTCCTTATCGTCCTGCTCAAGGCACTGTTCCCGTTTTTTCTTCATTTCGCGGATTTTTTCCTTCAGCTCCCTGACGGATACATTTAGCTGCTTTTTCTTGCCCCCCGTATCCTTGATACCTTTGGCCTCTTTAACGGCCTTTAAAAGCTCGGCCTTGTTCATGCCGCTGGCCCCTGTAATTTCCGGCATTTCAATGGCGACCGCCCGAAGCTCCGAAGCTGTCATCTTATCAAGGGGTTTTTCCTTTACCTGTTTTTCTTTTTTTCCCATATCTGAATTCCCCTCCTTCTCATAAAAATACAAAGCGGAGGTCGGCGCCCCCGCTCAAACACCCCAAAAGTCTAATTTTTTATATTTAATACGGATATTTTTGTTTTGTCAATGAATTTTCAAGGTTTTACCCATGAATTGGGCCCGCCATAGAAAATATCGTCATGTAATCCCGAAATGTCCGCTTCAAGCCCTTTTAAATCAATACGGAGCCGACAGTTTCTGAATAATCTGCTTGACCGCATCCCATGCCTCCCGTTTGGCGGACGGATGGGCAAGCAAATATTCCGGCGAAAACGTGGGCATCACGGCAATATTCCGGTAATTATGGAAACGGCCGCAAAGCTCCGCCCATGACGCCCGGGTATCGAGCAGCGCCCTTGCCGCGACCTCGCCAAGGGCGCAGATAACCCCGGGTTTCACCAGATCGATCTCTTGTCGGACAAACCCGCAGCATATCCGGATATCCTCTGCCTCCGGCTCCCCGTCCGGCGGCGGGCAACACTTCAAAACATGGCTGATATAGACCTCTTCGCGGCTCAGCTCCATTGCCTGAATAATCCGGGTCAAAAGCTCGCCGGCCTTGCCGCTGTATGGTTTGCCAAATTCCGCATCCTCCGGCTCCGGCCAGCCGCCGACAAACATGAGCCCGGCGTTCGGATTGCCGGCGCCCATTACCGGATGTCGGCCAGGCCGAGACAGGCGGCATCTCCTGCAATGTTTTAACTCACCGGCGATGTCTGCCAATGTCTCCGCATTTTTTACCGGTTCCTCCCCCCATGACCGGAGCCGCTCGAGGGTTTGCGCCGAGCAGTCAACCCCCTTGAAGCCCAGGCTTGATATAAAATCCAGATAGTTCCGGATCCGGGAGGTGATTGAGGCGATGGTCTCGGGCGTTTTGCTCATAATATATTCAGCGCGCCTATCCTGTCCAGCAGGACATGCGCCGCCTCGTCCTTGTCCATCAGCGGCAGGTCTTCCACGCTGCCGTCCCTGAAAAAAATCTTCATCCGGTTCGTATCCGATTCGAAGCCGGCGTCCGGGGCGCCGATAAGGTTTCCCACGATCAGATCCAGGTTTTTGCGCTTTAACTTGTCCACGGCGTTTTTTTCAAGATCCTCGGTCTCCGCGGCAAACCCGACCAGCACCTGGTTCTTTTTTCTTTGACCGAGCGATTCCAGGATATCCTCGGTTTTCTCCATCTTGACCACGAGCTCGTCCGAATTTTTCTTCATTTTTTGGGTTGCCGCCTCTACCGGCCGGTAATCCGATACCGCGGCTACCTTTATGACCGCCTGCGCCGCATCCATTTCATTAAACACGGCCTGCGCCATTTCCGAGGCCGTACCGACCCGAACCACTCGAACGCCGGGAGGATCCGGAAACGCCGTGGGGCCTGCCACCAATACCACCTCCGCGCCCCTGGACGCCGCGGCCCGCGCCACCGCATAGCCCATTTTTCCCGACGACGGGTTGCTCACAAACCGCACCGGATCGATCGGCTCCCGAGTGGGGCCGGCGGTGACCACAATCCGCCGCCCCTTATAATCCTTTGACAAGAAGCTGTTTCCGACGCTTTCAACAATCTGCTCCGGCTCCGGCAGACGGCCCGCGCCCACCGTTCCGCAGGCCAGCTCCCCGGCCCCGGGCGCCACAATGATGTATCCGTCGTCCTGCAAAGTCTGCAGATTCCTCTGAACCGCCGGGCTCTCATACATATGGGTGTTCATGGAGGGACAAATCAGCTTTGGCGCGGTCACCGCCATCATAAAGGTGCTCAAGGCGTCATCCGCAATGCCGTTCGCCAGTTTTCCGATGATATCCGCGGTGGCCGGGGCGATCACCACGGCATCCGCGGTTTCCGCCCAAAAGATATGTCTCATATGCGGATCCGACTGTTCCCCGAACATCTCGATAAATACCGGATGCCCGGAAATCGCCTCAAACGTCATCCGCCCCACAAACCACTCGGCATTCCGGGTCATGACCACGCGCACATCCGCCCCGGCCTTCTGCAAAAGCCGCAGCACCTCCACGCTTTTGTATGCGGCAATCCCGCCGGTGATCCCCAAAACGATCTCTTTGCCTTTAAGCTGAGTCATTTTTCCCTTGTCCTAAGTGACTACCAAAAAACCAAATCCCAATGCTTGATGGCTTCGTAAAAAGTCCAATATCTGTGTTGCGCTTCCGTCCCTCGGAATTTCACGTACAGCTAAGTACGCTGCATTCCTCGGGATTTTGCGCGCCCCCGGATCTTAACTGGGGCTTGAACTTTTTACTTTGCCATCCTAAAATCGACTTCTAAGTAACTTGAAAATATATATTATTATTCCAGAAGCTTAACTCTCTGTCATTCCGAGGAGCAAAAGCGACGAGGAATCTTGTTTGTTCAAGATTTCTCGCTGCCGCTCGAAATGACAATGCGGATGTTTTTTAGAGTTACTTTTCTGCAAAAATGCCGCCGCCGCGGTATTAATCGCTTTTTACGAAGCCATGAAATTTGAAATTTCGTTTCGCCTTTGTAGGGAATAACTGATCCATCCACTGCATTTTAAAAAATTATACCAATCCTGGCAGAAATCCGCAATGATTTAGGTCCATACGAGGCGCCATTTTTTTTGACTTATTGAAAGTTTTATAATATGATTTTTAAAATTTATAATAATGACTATATGAATGCGACGGTGATTCCAAAAATTTGCATAATCACAGGGTATAAAAATGTCCATTTCTTTTAAACGCTATGCATTTCAGTGCCTCTTTTTGCCTTTGTTTCTGTTTGCGATTGTCGAATTTTCGGGCAGTCCGGTGTTTGCGGCAAAAAATCTTAGAATAACGCCCAAGCCCGCATGCGGGATTGCCCCGCTTGAGGTAAAATTGACTTGTAGGGTGGCGCCATCCACAACCCCTCCCAAAGAATACACGATAAATTTCGATGACGGCAGTGATAAAGAAACCATCGAGACAAACAAATATACCCATACCTTTACCCATGTGTATGGACCTGGACTTTTCAAACCAACATTCACGGCTATAAAAGAAGGAATGGGGACCATTAGCGACTCTGATCCGGTTAGTATTATTGTGGCCAAGTGGAAATTCCAAACCGGCGACGAGGTGGACTGCTCCCCCGCCATCGGACCGGACGGGACTGTCTATATCGGTTCTGATGCCAACAATCTTTATGCCGTTAATCCGGAAACCGGAGAAGAAATCTGGCGGTTTGCAACCGGCGATGACATCCGGTCATCACCGGCCGTGGGACCGAACGGCACAATATACGTCGGCTCACTGGATAACCGCCTTTATGCGATCAAGCCGAACGGCGACTTAAAATGGTCGTTTAATATTGAGGATGACGTTTTTTCCTCTCCGGCGATTGGCCCTGATGGGCGCATCATCTATATCGGTTCAACCAACGGCAACCTTTACGCCCTTAATGCCAGCGGGACTTTGAAATGGACCTTTACAGCAGGCGGGAAAATTATTTCAAGCCCGTCAATAGGCCATGACGGCATTGAGCATGTCGTCTATTTTGGCTCCACGAACCGCCATGTCTATGCTGTGGCAGCGGATAACGGCGATCTCAAATGGAAATTTTCAACTGATGCG
>JAGXLR010000110.1 GCA_018334555.1 Desulfobacterales bacterium | reverse complement strand
TGGTCCCTATCTTTCGCGGGCGCAGGATATTTGAGGGGAGCTGTCCCTAGTACGAGAGGACCGGGATGGACGAACCAATGGTGATCCAGTTGTCGCGCCAGCGGCATAGCTGGGTAGCTACGTTCGGTCGGGATAACCGCTGAAAGCATCTAAGCGGGAAGCCCCCCCCGAGATAAGATATCCCTTCCGATGGAGACATCGGAACTGAAGGCCCCTTGAAGAAGACGAGGTAGATAGGCCGGATGTGTAAGTGCGGCAACGCATTGAGCTAACCGGTACTAATCGGCCGTGCGGCTTAGCCACAATTTTTTTCGGTCTGAGCGTTTTGATGAGACTACATTGCAAGAATTTGTTTCGGTGGCGATGGCAAAGGGGACACACCCGTTACCATCCCGAACACGGAAGTTAAGCCCTTTAGCGCCGATGGTACTGCACGGGAAGCCGTGTGGGAGAGTAGGACGCCGCCGAAATATTTTTATAGAAAAAGCCCCTGACTCTCCACTGGAAAGCTCAGGGGCTTTTTTATTTTCTCTTTATCTTAATGACTTAGTGCTCCAGTGCCTTTTCCTACCGTTTTAAATAAAAACTGTTGTCAGTTGGCAGCGGTTGCTTTAAGATCATATAAATCGAATAAATCGAATATTTATATGAACGAGCGCGTACTTATTAACCCAATCATTGTTGTTCCGGCAAGCCGTGCTTTTTCAAAGCCTGAAAACCAAATTAACGTTTAACTTTGCCTTCTTCTTGCTGATCGCCATTCTGTTGACCGACTTCGTGGTGATTCGGATTGTCGAGAAAAGGCTGATCCAGGATCGGATCGAAAAGGGCGGGCAATTTATCGCAGAGATTGCCGGAGATTTTTTTGAAAATCCGATTAAACGCCAACCCCGAAATACAGCCGCCATTGATCGCCTTGTGGGGGCTTCTAAGCCGTGGGTGGCCTATGCGCTGGTTACCGTCAAAAAACGGGAAATCGTAAAATATGGTACGCTGCCCGATGATATTTCAATGGATATGGAAAAGATAAAAAAGTGCGCGGGCCCGGCCGAAGGGTCCCAATACGCGCTTTTAGGCAAAACCTGGGGGGTTTTTTGGAAACAGAACAAATATGTCGCCCTCTCAGAGCCGTATCTAAAATCTCAACCGGCAGGCGCAGCGACGGTTGTCATAAGGCTCGACGATATCTATTCGAACCTGCGGGAATCCCAAAAAATCATTATTTTTTACTGTCTTGCCAATCTTTTTGTCCTCCTGTTTATCAGCATGCTCAGATTGTCCAGGCTGGTGGTTCGGCCGATCCATCGGTTTATTCGATTAACCGAGGATGTGCACTCAACCGATCAGTTCCCGGATTATCCCGGCAAGCGCAATACGGAGTTCAACCAGCTCTCAAATGCCATTCACCAGATGGCCCGGCGGATTGAGGCCGATAAAGAGAGAATCGAGGAGTCTTTGCACTCGCTCGAGAAAGCGCACGCGGATCTAAAAAAAACACAGAAGGAAATGATCCGCGCGGAAAAACTTGCCTCCATCGGGCGTTTGTCTGCGGGCATCGCCCATGAGATCGGAAATCCCATAGGCGTCGTATTGGGCTATCTCGGGCTGCTTAAAAAACAGCCGGCTTTTACGGCGGAGGCCAGGGGAAGGGAGTATATTGAGCGGGCGGAATCCGAAATCAACCGGATTAATACCATTATCCGCCAACTGCTCGACTTTTCGAGATCATCCTCCTCTGACAGACAAGTCGTTTTTGTTCATGCGCTAATCAAGGATGTCGGCCAGATGATTTCAAGTCAGCCGTTGATGGAAAAGGTCAAGCTGGTATATGATTATTCAGCTTCAGATGACCGGATCTATGCGGACTATCAACAGTTAAGGCAGGTCCTGATCAACCTATTGATCAACGCAGTGGATTCGATTGCGGTTTCAAACAATTCAGAGACCGGTGAAATTTTGCTTCGAACCCGCGATATACCGGCATCAGATGAGAACGCCGTTAATCAGTCCGCGACCGTTGAGTTAACCGTCACGGATAATGGCACCGGTATCGCCAGGGAGGAAATTGATAATATATTTGATCCGTTTTATACTACGAAAGAGCCCGGAAAGGGGACCGGCCTGGGGCTTTCGGTCAGCTATATGATAATTGAACAGATTGGCGGGACCATAAACGTTAAAAGCGAACTTGAGCAGGGAACCGCCATTTCGATATATCTACCGGTGGCCGCTAGATCCTGATTGATCCGATAAAACGATATATATGCCGATGACGGAAAATCCTAAACGTCGAATACTCGTGGTTGACGACGAAGTCAACATGCAGCACATGTTAAAGTCCCTGCTGACCGATGCCGGTTATGAGGTGGATACGGTATCAGACGGGGCCCAGGCGCTGGAGAGCGTATCGAATACGACCTACCAGTTTATTTTTTGCGACGTTCGGATGCCCGAGATGGATGGCATGACATTTTTAAAGTCTGCACAGGGCGTCCTTGATCAAACCAACGTAATCATGATGTCCGCCTACGGCACGATCGATACGGCTGTCGAGGCTATGAAGCTTGGCGCCTATGATTATATTAATAAGCCGTTTAAGCCGGACGAGATCCTGTTGACTCTGAAAAAGGCGGAAGAACGCGAGCGGCTGAAGTCTGAAAATACCCGGCTCAAGGAGCAGATCCAGGCGATTGAGGACAGCTTTAATTTCGGCGAGCTGATTGGCAAAAGCAAGACTATGAAGGACTTATTCAAGCTTGCCGCCAAGGTGGCGCATTATGAAACAACTGTACTGATCAGCGGGGAAAGCGGTACAGGTAAGGAGCTCGTCGCCCGCGGGATTCATTTTAAAGGGTCTAGAAAAGAAAACAATTTAATTCCAGTAAATTGTGGTGGAATACCTGAAGCATTACTTGAGAGTGAATTGTTTGGCTACAAAAAGGGGGCATTTACCGGGGCGGACAAGGATACCAAGGGGCTGTTCGAGGCTGCTTCGGCGGGCACCATATTCCTTGACGAAGTCGGTGATTTGCCGTTGTCACTTCAAGTTAAGCTGTTGCGGGTATTGCAGGACAATCAGATTCGACCGGTCGGAGATACCCAGTCCCGGCACATCGATGTGCGGATTATTGCCGCCACTTCAAAAAATCTGGCTGACGAAGTCGAAGCCGGCAGGTTCAGAGAGGATCTATTCTATCGGCTAAACGTCATGCCGATCCGGCTGCCCCCGCTAATCGAGAGAACCGAAGACATACCGCTGCTCTGCCAGCATTTTATCGAGCGCTACAACAAAAAATTTGATAAAACGGTTAAACGTATTTCATCTTCAGCCATGACCCGGTTATTGAAGCATCGATGGCCGGGTAATGTCCGGGAACTGGAAAATGTTATCGAAAGGGCGGTCGTTCTTTGTGAAGGATCGGTTATCGGCGATGAACTGCTGCCGCCTGAACTCGGCTCCGTGAAGCATAGCCCGCCGATTGAAGACATATTTCAGGGGTATTCACTGAAAGAGGGGAAGGCGATTCTTGAGAAAAACCTGATCCAACGCGCCCTCGAAGCAACCCGGGGCAACCGTACCAAGGCCGCAGAGCTTCTGGAAATAAGCCATCCCAACCTGTTGCAGAAAATCAAAATTTACGGGTTGTCCGATCTATAAAAAAAGCCTTCGGCCCTCCGAAGGCTTTTTGGGCGGCAAAAAAATAGCAGAGGCAATCGTTTAATCCCCTCCGCGCATTATTCCGTCTATTTTTTGTCCTATTAACTGTTCTGTCGTCTATTAATGGCTTCCCGCAGCTTCCCGGAGCATTTGAAGGTTACGACATTTCTCGCATTCAGAAGCAGATCTTCGCCCGTCGCCGGATTTCGCCCGCGACGGGTGGATTTTTGCTTTATACAGAACTTTCCAAAACCTGATACCAGGACATCTTCTCCGGATTCAAGGCTTCTTTTGATTATCTCGAGTAGATTCTCCACAATATCGATGGACTTCTTTTTGGTAAAACCGAGTTCATTTACACTTTCTACAATATTATTTTTTGTCAGTGCCATTATGCCTCCTGGTCAGGACTAAGTGGTTATCAATTATTTTGCCGTTCGTCGGTTTCAGAATCGTCAGTATCCGCTGAGTCCTTGGTTTCCGTATAATAGGGTTTCACTTTTTTCACGATTCTATCAATTCTGGATGCAATCTCGTCTATTTCGGTCTTAAGTTGGGAATCGTCCGGTGTGGCCATACCTTTTTCTAAATATTTAAAATTTCAGTAAATAATTGTAAATCATTCAAATATTATTAATATTATTAAAAATACCTATAACTCAAGAATATGTCAAGACATTTTTACAATTTGTCAACAGGGTAGAGGCGCGTTTTGATCGAAGGCCGTCTGTTTTGTCGGGTTTTGCATGATCAAAGGGGTGGAGAGGGATAAAAATAGGGTGATGCCAATTGTGGTTAAAAATGTTAAAATAATGGCCTATGGCCATTCATGTTCACACAAACCCCAGGCGGAGCGATTAAGATGGGTCCGAATAAAAAGGAAGGAGGCCTGTGATGCGGTGGAAAGGGTTGGGCAGCCTGAAATCTCGGGTTTTTCTCAATATATTTCTTATGATGGCCTTGACCCTCGTGATGGGCGCGACGATTATCTGGTATGGCTCACAATTCAGCAAAATGGTCGACGATCTGGTCGACGAGGATATCGCCGCCCTTCAGGCTGCCAGAGGCCTGCAGACCGCCCTTGCCAATCACAAGGGGTTTGCCACTTATTATTTTCTTGACGGCGACCCGAAATGGCTGGAACAGCTAAGAGCCCAGAGACGCAATTTTCGAAAATGCCTGAAAGAGGCCTATACGCTGGATCCCAAGCTCGAGCTAAAGCGGCTTCTGAGCCAAATTGAAAACCATTACCAGAACTATATCCAATCAAAAGATACGGTCATCGCCCTGTATAAAAGCGGTCGCCGGGAAATAGGAGAAAAACAGCACTGGGAGGTCCGCTCCCAGTTTTTTGAACTAAATGATCTGTGCCAGAATTATGAGGAGCGCATCCATCAAAATATTTTAGAAACCCGCCGGGTCATTCATAAAAATTTTCACCGGGTCAGTGCTATTGCGCTCAGTCTTATTGTAACAGCCCTGGTTTTGGGGATTCTACTGGGGATTATGCTGGTCACTCAGGTCTTAGCCCCCATTCGGCGCCTGACAAAGGAGGCGGCAACCTTTGATGATTCTGTGCCGGAGGGAAACGAGGTCAGTGCCCTCAGCAGACGGATGCGCGGCCTGATGGAGGATATGGACCGCACCCGAAACGAGCTTCAGCAGAGCAAGGAGCTCTTGATGAATTCCGAGAAAATGGCGCTGGTAGGAAAGTTGGCCACCGAGGTGGCCCACAGTATCAGAAATCCCATGACCTCGATTAACATGAGGCTATTTTCTCTCGCCAGGAGCCTGGATTTGAATAAAACCCAGAGCGAAGATTTTGATGTCGTCTCAGAGGAGATGCGCCGCCTGGACAACATTGTCCGGAATTTTCTTGAGTTCTCCCGCCCCCACAAGCTCCAAAAACAGCGTTTCGATATATGTGATGTGATCAATATGACCCTGGAGCTTCTATCCTACCGCCTGAAGTTGCATGCGGTGACTGTCAAATGGGCGTCGAACAATGACCTGCCGATGATTGAAGCGGATCCGGAGCTCCTCAAGGAAGTCTTCGTTAATCTCCTGGTCAATGCCTGCGAGGCAATGGAAAACGGCGGGGAGATAGAGATAGCAGCCGAGGAAGGGGGCGTCAAAAATCTTGGCCGGGCGGTGATCGTCCGGGTCATGGATAATGGGCCGGGAATGTCTGAAGAGGTTCAGGCGAGGGTGCTTGAACCGTTTGAAACTACCAAGGCTGACGGCACGGGTCTTGGGCTTTTTATCGTGGTTCGTATCGTTGAGGAACACGGCGGGATGTTGAACGTGATATCCGCCGAAGGGGAGGGGACCACGTTTGTTATTACGCTACCGGCGGTTGAGGAGAAGTAAGAATGAGCGAGATTTTGGTTGTGGATGATGACGATCAGCTGCGGCAGAGTTTTGCCCGGTTGCTGACAAATGAAAAATACGCGGTTCGTACCGCACCCACGGGTGAAGCCGGCATTGACGAAGTCGAACAAAACGTTCCGGACCTTTTGATTATGGACGTCAAGCTGCCTGGCATAAACGGGCTAAAAGCCTTGCAAGCCATTCGCGAGGTCGATACCACCCTGCCAGTGATTATTATGACCGCGTACGGCACCATGGACACCGCCATCGAGGCCACCAAGCTGGGAGCGTTCGACTATGTGTTAAAACCTTTTGAAATACCGGACATGCTGGATTTGATCGGCCAAGCCCTTGAAGCCGGCCGGATGATGCGTTCCCGTGTAAAGATGAATGTCGGGCCGGAGTCCGCCCAGGCGGACGCCATTATCGGGCGTAGTTCTTCCATGCAGCAGGTATATAAGTCCATCGGCCGGGTGGCGCCAACGGACGCGACCGTTTTGATCCGGGGAGAGTCCGGGACCGGCAAGGAACTTGCTGCCCGGGCCATATATCAGCACAGTCACCGTTCAGATAAACCGTTTTTGATTATAAATTGTGTGGCTATTCCGGAGACGCTGCTCGAGAGCGAACTGTTTGGATACGAAAAGGGCGCTTTCACCGGTGCAGTCAACCGCCGTGTTGGAAAAATCGAGCAGGCGGACGGCGGCACCATTTTTCTTGATGAAATCGGTGATATGCCCATGTCGATCCAGGCAAAGATCCTTCGTCTGCTCGAGGAGAGAAGCATCGAGCGGTTGGGCGGAGGCAAGCCCATTTCTGTGGACGTCCGGATTATTGCGGCGACCAATCGGAATCTGGAGCGGGCACTGGAGGAGGAGCGCTTTCGGGAGGACCTGTATTATCGTTTAAAGGTCGTCACGCTTGAGCTTCCGCCGCTAAGAGAACGTAAAGGCGATATCCCGCTGCTTTGTGACTATTTTATGGCCCTGTATGCCAAAGAGATGGAAATCGAAAATCCAGGCATGACGGATACGGCGAAATATATGATCAATAGCCATTCATGGCCGGGCAATGTCCGGGAAATCGCCAATGCCATAAAAAAGGCCCTGATTTTTTCCCGAGGCTACCCGATTCGGATCGAGGATGTCTCCCATGCCCTGTCTGGGGCAGATGCTTCAACAAATGCTTCGCTGAATGCGGAGTCGGTTGAAAACGTAGGCCGGAACTGGATTCGCGAGGTCCTGACGACCGAAAAACGCTCTGATATCTTTAACTATCTCATGGATCGCTTTGGCAGCATGGTTATCAGTGAGGCGCTGAACCTGACGCAGGGCAACCGAAGCCAGGCCGCCAAGCTTTTGGGACTTTCAAGGCCGACGCTGCAATCCAAGATAGAAAAATACAACCTCATGATCGAAACAGAGGTAAAAGGCCCGCCCCCTGGTTCACAGCATGCCTGAGCCCGGCCGCCAGATGTATTTTTAACCGGTATTCTGTTTGGGCTACCCTTATCCGCCCGCCTGATACAATGTTTTACACCCTGTAAAAAAAATCAGCATTTCCCTTTTTTGCAAAGCCTCCCTTTAGGCCTGAAAGTCTTCCTTTTAAGGGCCCTTTTTAAATATAATAATATAAAATTCAGAGTGTTATATTCTTCCCTCATTTAATGGCATGCAGCTTGCTCTTAAAGGGCAGCGGGCAAAGGGAGGGAAAATGGAAATGAAAAATGCGTTTACGCTCCTGGTAGCGGATTCGAACCCCTATGTGCGATCGTTTTTGCAGCGGGAATTGGCGGGGGAAGGGTATCAGGTAAGGGTGGCCGGTACGTCGAAAGAAATTTTCAACTGTTTTAGGTCGGGTTGTCCGCCTGATTTGCTGGTCATGGATCTCGATATGCCGGTAAAAATCGGGCTTGAAGTGTTAAGGCGGCTCTATAACTTGGTGCCCCGGATTCCGGTAGTGGTTTATACCCATCATATGGAATATGATCATCATGCAGATGCCCAAGGGGTGGATATATTTATCGAAAAGAATGGAAACCCGATTCCGCTTAAAAACGCAATTGCCGACGTGCTTCATTCTCACCACACCCATTGCATTGAATGATTTCCTTTCCTTTGCCCCCCAATCAGGCGGCAGGAGGTCGGCGTGAGTAAGGGTGGGGAAAAATATAGGCTATCAGAGAAGTCGGCCGGGGAGTTCAACGGCGCTGGCGAAGATAGCCAGTCCTATTTTCGGCGTCTTAAAAAGCGGCTTTTCATCTCACTTATACTGGCTTTTATCGTCCCCCTTATCATACTCTCCGGCTATTTTCATTTCCAGTTCAACGCGACCATTGAAAAAAACGGCGAACTGCATGTGCGCTCACTTGCTGAAAGCCTCCGCAATACCATTGATCTGTTTCTCCAGGAACGGGTGGTCAACATCTTCAATCTGTTCCACGGCAGCGGTTTTACAATAAATCCCGATCAGGCGGACATGAACCATTACCTCCAGAACCTGATGGAGGCCAATGATGCGTTTATCGATGTCGGATTTTTTAATCCTTCCGGCCGGCAGGTCGGGTATGCCGGCCCCCACCCGTATTTGCACGGAAAGGACTACAGCGAAGAGAAATGGTTCCAGACGCTGATGAAACAGGAAAAGAATTATTATATCAGCGATATTTACATGGGATTTCGGAATAAGCCCCATTTCACCATTGCCGTCAGGCAGCGGGTGAATGAACGGTTTTACGTAATGCGCGCGACATTAGACCCGGACAAGTTCTACATGTTTTTGCGTGATATTGGCCGCGGCAAAAGCATTGTAACCTCATTGATTAATCGCGAGGGCGCCTACCAGATCGTTGACCCGGACATGGGGGCGCTTCTGGCAAAAAGCGGTATCGACCCACCGGTGGAAAAAGGATCGGGCGTCACTGAAGTCTCCAGGCCGGAAGGCCATGAGATACTTGCCTGTGCATGGCTCTCGGAGGTGCCTTGGGCGCTGATCGTTCGCCAGCCGATGCGCGTGGCCTATGCGCGGATGTATCATGCCCGATGGGTGCTGATTATTACCACGGTTACCATCATTATTTTCCTTTTTACGATTACCTGGTTCAGCGTCCGGCGTCTGCTTTCAAAGGCTGAATCCACCGAGGAGAAGCGGCGGGATTTGCAGACCCAGCTGTATCATGCCGCCAAGCTGGTCTCCGTCGGTGAGCTGGCCGCAGGTGTTGCCCATGAAATCAATAATCCGCTGGGAATTATCGGCTCCCAGTGCGGGGTCATCCGGGATTTTTTCGATCCTGAATACGGCGACTATTCGGACCTCAACCCTGAGCTGGCCGATAAGATCCGCGAGGAGGTGGCGATTATTGATGATGCGGTCTACCGGGCCAGCGATATCACCCACAAGCTTTTGAAATCTGCCCGAAAGAGCGAGGCAAAGCTTT
Organism: Desulfobacterales bacterium; assembly: GCA_018334555.1. GTDB lineage: Bacteria > Desulfobacterota > Desulfobacteria > Desulfobacterales > Desulfosalsimonadaceae > M55B175. The sequence continues at coordinate 1,329 of JAGXLR010000110.1, read as the reverse complement.
CCTCCATCAATATCAACCAGGTTTTGGATGATGTGGTGAACGGTTTTATGGAGCGGGAGTTCAAGCTGTCAAATATTGAACTGGTCCGTGATTATGCGAACGACCTGCCGCATATCCTTGTTGATGAGGATCAAATGCGGCAGGTGTTCCAGAATCTTATCAACAATGCCGCTGATGCCATAGAAGGCCCCGGGACGATTACCCTTAGCACGCGAAAAAAGGATGCCAATGTCCAGGTAACCGTCGCTGATACCGGAAAAGGGATGACACAGGAGGAACTCGGCAAAATTTTTATGCCGTTTTTTACGACCAAGCCGGCGGGCAAGGGGACCGGCCTGGGGCTTGGCATCAGCTTGAGCATTGTGGAGGCCATGGGCGGCACCATTGATGTGCAGAGTATGCCCGGGGCGGGCAGCGCATTTACCATTACATTGCCGGTTCAGGGTGGAGAGGAAACGGCTGAAAATGCCTAGTATAAGTTAAATAATTAAAAATATATAAAATATATACGAAATCGAGTGAGCCGATGGTTCCGGAAAGGAGTTAGTAATGGCCGGAGAGAAAAAACAGAAAGTAACGGGCTATGACAAGTATGTGGACTGGAAGATTTTCAGCGTTCCGGTGGTCCTCTTCTTTCTAATACTGCTTCTGCCCACCCCCTATGGCATGAAGGATGTGGGCACCGAATACCGCATCGGCCCCAAGGCGGTGGTCGGCCATATCACGCAGAGGCTCTTTGAGGAGAAAAGCACTGAGGTGGATCAATGGCAGCTTTTGACCGCCCGGATGATGGAGCAGAATCTTCAGATGGGGGCGCTTTCCAAAAACCGATTTATGGAGCGGGACATGGGATGGTGCAAAAAGTACGATATCCCGGTGGACGCCCATAATTTTAAAAAGGCGAAGGTTTTTATTGAGAACGAGGTCCCCAAGGAAGCATTCGCATCCCTTATGCAGTCGGCCCTGGATCTGCGCAAGGATAAGCTTAAATATGAAAACCTGAGCCCGGCGGAAAAGAAAAAGGCCGATGAGGCGGCCTGGCAAATAAAGGTGGCCATTGCCATGGCCGTATTTGTCATCATCTGTTTTTTTACGGAATGTATCCCCCTTCCGGGGGTGGCTTTTTGTATTGGCCTGATCCTGGTGTTCGGCGGCGTGGTTACAAAAAAAAATGTGGCCATGCTTTACTGGGATGACGCCTGCTGGTTCATTATGGGCAGCCTCATGTTTGCGGCCGCATTTGTCAAAACAGGGGTGGACAAGCGGATGTGCCTGCTCATGTTCCGGAAGCTGGCCAGGCCCAACGTCAAATGGATTACCCTGATATTT